>NZ_JBICYZ010000062.1:0-58943 GCF_043201465.1 Kitasatospora sp. NPDC048298 | reverse complement strand
CCTGGCCGCCGCCGCCCTCGCCACCGTCCTCCTGCGCCGCCGCCTCGGCCCCGGCCCCCCCCCCCCCCCCCCGAGCCCCCCCCCCCCCCCCCCCCCCCCCCCCCCCCCCCCCCCGGGCGGCCCCCCCCCCCCCCCCCCCCCCCCCCCCCCCCCCCCGGTTCTCGTTTCCGGGGCCCGGCGGGCCCGGCGCCCTCAGCGCGAGGCGCGCAGCTCCGGCAGCTGGATCAGCTCGGTCTCGTCCTCCGGCGTCAGGTCCACCACGGCCGGCGCGCCCTGCTCCGACCGCTCGGCCGGCTCCGACGCCCGGGCGTCGGCCTCGGCCTTCGCGGCCACCGCCTCGTCGCCCACCACGTCCGCCAGGTCGGCGCGCTCCCCCAGCTCGGCGACGCTGCCCACGGCCGGCGCCGGGGCCGCCGGGCGCGCCGGGGCGGCCGAGCCGCGGCCGAAGAAGCTGAAGCCCTGCCCGCGCGCCTGCCCGGACTGGGCCGGCCGCGGCCGCTGCCGCTCGGCCGGCGCGGGCGCCGCGGCGGGCGCGGCCGGCGTCCCGCCGAGCTGACCCACCGTCGCGGTCAGCGCCGGACGCACCGGCGCGGGCCGCACCGGCGACTGGGCCGCCGGAGCCTGCTCCGGCGTGGGCACCGAGGGCGCCACCGGAGCCGGTACGGCCACCGGGGCGGGCACCGGGGTCGGCGCCGGCGCCGTACGCGCCCGCAGAGCCACCTCCGCACCCGCCGTCCGCGCCCGCCGGGCCTCCTGCTCCGCCGCACGGCGCTCCAGCTGCCGCAGCACAGCCGCCGCCCGCACGTACGCCGCCGGGCTGGCCGGGTACTTCGGACGGCTCGCGGCGAGCGCCCGCTGGGCCGCCTCGGCCTCCTTGAGCGCCTGCTCGGCCACCGTCACGGCCCGCTCGCGCAGCAGCCGGGCGATCTCGGTCTCGGCCTTCGCCAGCCGCGACTTCTCCGCCGTCAGCCGCCGCCCGAACCGGGTGGCCCGCTCCTCGGCGACCTCCGCCGCGTACTCGGCCTCGGCCAACTGCTCCTCGAACCGCTCCTCGGCGCGCAGCCGCTGCGCCGAGGACATCTCGGCGGCCGCCCGGGCCGCCTTGTCCCGCTGGCGCAGCAGCAGCGCGAAGCCGAGCGTCGCGATCACCGCCGCGACGCCCACCGAGCGCACCAGGACGGTGTCCTGACTGAAAAGCAGCCCGGCCAGCGCGGCGACCAGCAGCACGCCGGCGGCGGTGGGGGGAAAGACCCGGCCGAGGACGGAGGAATGACGGTGGCGTCCGCGAGACATGTCCAAGAAACTAGCGTGCGAATTGGGGGCGTGTCAGCCCAGGGTCCCCTTCCGCCCTTGACAGGGGGCGGTTTTTACCGCACGTGCCCGGATTCTCACCCAAGATCACGAAGAAAGCCCTGCTCAACGAGGCCCCGGCGGTCTCAGCGGTGCGACGCCGCCGGACCACGCGGGTCGTCGTGGTTCTCCGGCAGCTTGCACACGTGCTGGATCCAGAGCGCCGCCGCGATCACCGCGGCCCCCGCCAGCACCACGAGCCCGGCCGTCACGGCCTGGTCCTTGCGGGCCGGCACGTCCAGTTCGCCCAGCAGGTAGATCCCGGCCCCCGCGTAGATCCCGGTGACCACCGATGACACCAGCGCGCTGGCCTGCCCCAGCACCACCGCCCGGGCCGCCAGCAGTGGGTCGACCCCCTTCGCCCCGGGCTGCCGCTCGCGCACCGCCTTCAGCCGGGCCCGCAGCGACAGCGCGGTCGCCAGCAGGATCACGGCCACCGCCGCCAGCACCACCGGCGCCGCGGCCGGAACGGCCGGCAGCGTGTCCACGGAGGCCCACAGCTTGGAGCCGGCCCAGGACAGCGCCGTCGTGGCGGCGGTGATGCCGATCAGCAGACGGAGGCGAAGCAGCTTCACGCGGAGGAGGTCCTTCCCGGGTACCAGAACCGGCCGACCGCCCGGCGGCCCGGCGCGGCGACGCCAAGCCACCGTACCGGGCCCGGCCGGGCGGACACCCGCGCCGACGACGGTCACCTACTCGTACGGCCGGGCCCCCGGTCGAGTTCCCCGGGCGACGGCCCCGGCCGCCGGCCCCCGCGGGGCTCCCCCAGGCCCCGCGGCGGCCCTGCTACGGCCTCACTCCGGCAGCGTCAGCCGGATGTCGTCGCGGCGCTTCACGCCCTGCGCGTCGGGGCCGCCCAGCGCCGTCAGCAGCGCGTCCACCCGCCCGTGCCCGGGCACCTCGGCCTCCGGCTGGGCGTCCAGCCAGGGGGCGAGCACGAAGGCCCGCTCGTGCGAACGCGGGTGCGGCAGCAGCAGCTGCGGGTCGTCGCTCAGCACGCCCTCGTAGGCCAGGATGTCGACGTCCAGGGTGCGCGGGCCCCAGTGGACGGTCCGCACCCGCCCGAAGGCGTCCTCGATGGCGTTGCCGCGCTCCAGCAGGTCCCGCGGGGGCAGCGAGGTCTGCAGCACCACGACCGCGTTGTAGTAGTTCGGCTGCTCCTCGGGCCCGCCGACGGCCTCGGTCTCGTACACCGCGGAGACGGCCTTGATCTTCAGCCCCGGGGTGTCGGCGAGCGCGTCGACGGCGCCCTGGAGGGTGTCCAGCCGGTTGCCCAGGTTGCTGCCGAGCGCGATCACCGCGCACCGCTGGCTGTGCAGCGTGGTGTCGGCGGAGTCCACCCGGCTCTCCAGGTCGAACGCGTTCGGCGTGTCGCTGCTGTTCATCGAAGAAATCCCTCTGCATCGGATACCGGGCGCGCGGTGGGGGTCATGCGCGGCCCCGGTGGATGGTCACGGTCACGTCGTCGAACGGCACGGTGATCGGGGCGTCCGGCTTGTGCACGGTGACCTCGACCTCCTCGACCGCATCGTGCTTCAGGCACTGGTCGGCGATGCGCTGGGCCAGCGTCTCGATCAGGTCGACCGGCTCCCCGGCGATGATCGCGGTGACCTCCTCCGCCACCAGGCCGTAGTGCGCGGTGCGGGTGAGGTCGTCTCCGGCCGCGGCGGGGCGGGTGTCCAGGTAGAGCACGAGGTCGACCACGAAGGTCTGCCCCTCGACGCGCTCGCGCTCGAAGACGCCGTGGTGGCCCCGGGCTCGCAGCCCCCGCAGGGTGACGCGGTCCAGCAAACGAATCACTGCTCCCAGTCGGACGGGCCCCACCCGGAGAAAGGCATGGACGGGCAGGGCGAAGGCGGGCAGCACGCCCGCCACTCCGTTTCGAATCTACCCGCGAGCACGGACAACGCCTGACCGTCCTACCCGGCACGAACCGACGCCACGCGCGCCGATATGGCGATTGACGTGAACGTTCGGTGACCACTCGGAAATTTCCGGCGACTTCTCGGCAGCGCATTTCCGCGGCCGCCGGAATCAGCTCTCCTCGTCGTCGTCCCCGCTGGTCAGAACGGGTGAACCGTGATGCGACCAGAGCTTCCACCCGGCCGGGGTGCGACGGAACAGATTCGTCGACACGACCTTTCCGCCGACCAGTGGTCCGAGTTCCCCCTCCTCTTCCGACTCACCGCCGGACAGGATGTTCTCGGTGCACGTGACAAGGGCCACATCCCCGTGCACCTCGGCCTCGACATCGGTCAGGAAGAACTGGATGTACTCCGTGTTCATCATGATCAGCATGTACGAACGGGTCACCTGGGCGCGGCCGCGCAGGACCGGCCAGCCCGGGTGCACGCACACCACCCCGCCCTTGTCGTCGGCGTCGGCGGCGCCCAGCCAGGCGTCCTCGACCGCTTCCAGGTCCCCCCGTTCCAGCGCCTCGTAGAGCCCCCGGTTCGCCGCGAGCACGGCCTCCACGTCCGCCTCGCGAGCCCGCCCGGCCGTACCGCCGCTCAACCTGCCGTCACCTGTCACAGACCCTCCCTCACACCGACCGCGCCGCGTGCTGCCAGGCCGCGACGACCCGGACGGCATCCGCCGTGCCGGACACGTCGTGCACCCGCACCGCCCAGGCTCCGGCCCGGGCGGACAGCACCGACACCGCGGCCGTCGCGTCGTCGCGCTCCCGGGCCGGGCGCAGTTCCCCGGTTGCCGGGTCGGCGAGCAGCGTACCCAGGAACCGCTTGCGCGAAGCCGCCACGAGCACGGGACGGCCGAGCGCGGTGAGCGCGTCCAGCCGGCCGAGCAGCGCCCAGTTGTGCTCGGAGGTCTTGGCGAAGCCGAGCCCCGGGTCGAGGATCACCTGGTCCTCCTTGACCCCGGCGGCCAGCAGCGCGTCCACCCGGTCGGTCAGTTCGGTCACCACGTCCCGGACCACGTCGTCGTAGACGGCCAGCCGGTCCATGTCGGCGGACTGCCCGCGCCAGTGCATCACCACGAAGGGGGCGCCGGTCTCGGCGACCACCCGGGCCATCGCCGGGTCGGCGAGCCCGCCGGAGACGTCGTTGACGATCACGGCGCCGGCCTCGACGGCCCGCTCGGCGACCGAGGCGCGCATGGTGTCCACGGAGACCATCACCCCGGCGTCGGAGAGCTCGCGCACCACCGGGATCACCCGGCGCAGCTCCTCCTCCTCGGGCACCCGCTGCGAGCCCGGCCGGGTGGACTCGCCGCCGACGTCCACCAGGTCCGCGCCGCGGGCCCGCAGTGCGAGGCCGTGCGCGATCGCCTTGGCCGGGTCGTGCCACATCCCGCCGTCCGAGAAGGAGTCGGGCGTGACGTTGACAACGCCCATCACGGCACAGCGCTCCAGTCGCGGCAGGCCGGCCGGCAGGGAGAAAGACGGCGAATCGTTCATGCTTCCCATTATCGAACGGGGCCCCCGCCGAAGGTTCTCGGCGGGGGCCCCGTTCCGTACCGGCGGGCCCCGGAGGGCGGCGGCGGGCCTCAGGCGGCCTCGGTGACCTCACGGGTCGACGGGACCGGCATCAGCCCCTCCCGCTGGCGCTTGCGGCCGAAACGCGGCATGCCGAGGGTGATGAAGGCCTCCGCCTGCATCGCGGCGAAGCCGATCCGCGGCAGGTCCCGGGTGCTCGGGAAGACCAGGAAGCGCGGCTCCCACTCGGGCTGGAACTTGGCGTTGAACTTGTACAGCGACTCGATCTGGAACCAGCGCGACAGGAACACCAACAGCCCGCGCCAGGCGCGCAGCACCGGGCCGGCGCCGATCCGCTCGCCGCGGGCCAGCGCCGAGCGGAACATCGCGAAGTTGAGCGACACCCGGCGCACGCCCATCGCGGGCACCGCCTGCAGCGCGGCGACGATCAGCAGCTCGTTCAGGCCGGGGTCGGCGGCGCGGTCGCGGCGCATCAGCTCCAGCGAGATGCCGTCCGGCCCCCAGGGCACGAAGTGCAGCACGGCCTTCAGGTCGTCGCCCTCCTCGCCCTCCTCCGGGGCCTTGTGGGCGGTGACCACCACGCAGTCGTCGTCCAGCGGGTCACCGAAGCGGCCGAGGGCCATCGAGAAGCCGCGTTCGGTGTCGGTGCCGCGCCAGCGGGCGGCGGCGTCGGCGATCCGGTACTTCTCCTCGGCGGTGAGCTCGGAGACCCGGCGCACCCGGCAGGAGTAGCCGTTGCGCTCGATCCGCTTGACCATCTGGCGCACGTTGCGCATGGCCCGGCCGGAGAGCGAGAAGGTGGCGGTGTCCACGATCGCCTCGTCACCCAGCTCCAGCGCGTCCAGGCCCGCCTCGCGGGTCCAGACCTCGCCGCCGACCTCGCTGCAGCCCATCACCGCCGGCACCCAGGCGTGCTCGCGGGCCTCGGCCATGAACACCTTGATCGCGCCGGGCCAGGCCTCGACGTCGCCGACCGGGTCGCCGGAGGCCAGCATCACGCCGGAGACCACCCGGTAGGAGATCGCCGCCTTGCCGGTGGGCGAGAACAGCACGCTCTTGTCGCGGCGCAGCGCGAAGTAGCCGAGCGAGTCGCGCTCGCCGTGCCGCTTGAGCAGCTCGCGGACCTTGTCCTCGTCCTCCGCGGTCAGCTCGGGCTTCGGCTTGCCCGGACGCAGCGCCAGGTAGGCAGTGGTGAAGGCGGTCAGCAGGCCGAGTCCGCCGAGCAGGTACGCGACCAGGTCGGACATCCGGATGTTGCTGTACCGGACCGGGCCCTCGAAGCCGAACAGTCCGTAGCCGACGTGCTGCAGGCGCTCGGTCAGGCCGGGGTGGCCGATCTCGTACTTGGTCCGGGTGCTCACGATCAGCAGGCCGAGCAGCACGCTGAGGGCGCCCATGACGATCAGGTTGACCAGCGCCCGCCAGCGGGTGCGCGGGTCGGCCTTGGCGTAGAACTCGCGCTGGTGGACCAGCATCACGACGAGGACCACCAGCGAGACGACCGCCGGGCCGATCTGGTGCCAGCGCACGATGTGCAGTCCGGCGCTGACCGGCAGCAGCACGCAGACCGCCCGCCAGGCCCGCCGCTTGCGCCGGCGCAGCGCGTGCGCCAGCGGCACCAGCAGGATGCCGACCATCAGCGTGCCGACCGCCGCCAGGCTGGTGGTGCCGCCCGGCAGCTGCCCGGCGAAGGTGTGCACCCTGGTGTGCCGGAGCTTGGGGAACACCGCGCTGGCTATGTCCATGAGCCCGATCAGCAGACAGGCGTAGCCGACCGCTCCGGGGAGCCAGGCCCTCGGGACGGCGGCCGCCTGGGTGCGCAGCGTCTGCAGGCCGCGGCGACGGCGGGGCGGCTGCTCGGGGCTCGGCTCAACGGACACGGGAACGCTCATGGAAGCTCAGCGTAGAGGCTGCGGTGCGGTGTCCGGTCACTCCGGAGGAGGACGCGTGATGGACCTTCATGCCTATTCCTTCATCAGGCAATGCGCATACCAAGGACCCGGAAACGGTCGGTAAACCGGTGCCGTGGTCGCGCTGCGGGTTGAGCCGGCGGCGGGAGCCCGGAGCCCGCCGCAACGTGGCGCGACGGGACCCTCCGGGACGCGTTACGTACGGTGGACGCCGCATTCTAGGGCGCCGGTTGCCCCGCGGCTCCCCCCGCCCCACCCGGCCCGCCCGAGCATCCGGACAGCCTAGTCGCGGTGGCCGGACCTGACGGACCGCCAGACGATGGAGCCTGCACCGACAGCGTCCCACCGGAAGGCCGACGGCATGGAACTGACCAGCGAAGCGCTGGTGAACTCGCTGCTCGCACTCGGCGTTGTGGCCGTCGTCGCGACCCTGTGGCTCTGGCCACGACTGGCACCCCAGCGCCCACTGCCGGTACTCGGCCGGATCGGACTGCTGACGGTCGTTCAAGCCTCCGTCCTGGCCGTGCTCGCGCTGTCGGTGAACAACTCCTTCGGGTTCTACACCTCCTGGGACGACCTGCTCAGCCCGGGCGGCGCCAAGCTCGCGCTGACCAGCAACGAGAACCACAAGGGCGGCACCCCGGCCCCCGACGCACTGGTCGAGCCCACCACCGAGGGCGGCCTGGAGGCCGTCACCAACCTGCCGAAGGGCCCGCCCGAGGAGGTCGGCAGGATCGAGTCGATCCGGGTCAACGGCAAGGAGACGGGCCTCTCCGACCAGATGTTCGTCTACCTGCCGCCCGCGTACTTCGACCAGAAGCTCGCCCTGGTCCGCTTCCCCGTCCTGCTGGCCATCGCCGGCTACCCGGGCACCACGCTGAACCTGCTGCAGGAGCTCCCCCTCGCCCAGACCGCGATCGAGCTGCAGCGCACCGGCAAGATGCCGCCGACCATCCTGGTGCTGGCCCGCCCCGCGGTCGTCCCCGCCCGGGACACCGAGTGCGTGGACGTCCCCGGCGGGCCGCGCACCGAGACCTGGTTCGTCAAGGACGTCCCCGAGGCCATCCGCAGCACCTACCGGGTCGGCCGCACGGCCGGCTCCTGGGGCACCTTCGGCTACTCCACCGGCGGCAGCTGCGCGCTGCGCCTGGCGATGCGTTTCCCGAACGTCTACGGCAACGCGGCGAGCCTGCACGGCGACTTCACCGTGCGCCAGGACAACTACACCGGCGGCGACCTCTTCAACGGCGACACGAAGCTGGCCCAGCAGCACGACCTCGGCTGGCGGCTGCAGAACCTGCCGGTCCCGACGCTCAACCTGTTGGCCGTCTCCACCCACACGGAGAGTGACTACCCGCAGACCGTCCAGTTCGTCGACCAGGCCACCAAGGTCGCGGCGGCCAACCCGCAGTTCACCATCGAGTCGCTCTACCTGAACGACGGCGGGCACAACTTCGAGAGCTGGACCAGGGAGCTGCCGGCCACCCTCGAATGGTTGGGCGCGCACCTGGGCTAGGCCGCACCCGAGCCGGGCCCGCACCCGGGCTAGGACAGCTGAGTGATTACCCGACGGTCGGCCCGGAACGGCCGGCGGCCCGGGGGAACGTATCGCGACCGCCCGTCGGCCCCCGCCGGGCGCCGCCCCGGACCCGCGCAGGAGGCACCGTGCTGAGCACCCGCTCGCTCTTCGACGAGATCTACCGGAACGACCAGGCGTACCAGCTGTTCTGCAGCATCGCGGCCGGCGGCGAGGACCAGGGCGGCTGGGAGAACGAGCGGATCGCCGCGCTCACCCGGGACCCGGTCCTCGCCCCGAAGGTCGCCCGGCACGGTGCCGACGAGCGCAAGCACGGCCGGATCTTCGCCGGGCTGCTGCACAAGCGCGGCCTGCCCAGGGTGCCCGTGCCGGACGAGGCGGACTACTGCATGCTGCTGGAGCGCCAGGGCGTCGGCCTCTCGCACGAGCGGCTGAACAGCGACGTCCCGCTGACCGACCGCGAGATCATCACCTACCTCGCCCACAGCCGGGTCACCGAGCAGCGCGCCGCCGAGCAGATGCGCCAACTGGTGAGGGTGTACGAGCACAACCCCGACCTCGGCCGGGCGATGCGGATGATCTCCGCCGACGAGGACAACCACCTCGCCTACTGCCACGAGGAGCTGCTGCGGCTGGTCTCCGAGGGCCACGGCCCGTACATCCGGCACGCCCTGGAGACCAGCGCCCGCGGCGAGATCCGCACCCACCGGGACGTCGGCCTCGCCGTCACCGCCCGGATGGCCCGGATCCTGCGCTGGCCGCGCTGGCAGCTCACCCTGGTCACCCTCGGGGTGCAGGCGCTCTACCTGTACGACCACGCCTACGGCTGGCGCCGGATGGTCACGCTGCGGATGCCCGAGCGCCGCAACGCCCTGGGCACCCCGGCCCCGCCGCACGCGGAGCACGAGGTGCTCTGAGCGGACCCCCGCCGACCGCCCTAGCGGCCGATGATGAGGCTCATCGCCTCGGCCCGGGTGGCCGGGTCGCGCAGCTGGCCGCGCACGCAGGAGGTGATGGTCTTGGCGCCGGGCTTGCGGATGCCGCGCATCGACATGCACATGTGCTCGCACTCGACCACGACGATGGCCCCGCGCGGCTCCAGGATCCGCATCAGCGCGTCGGCGACCTGACTGGTCAGCCGTTCCTGCACCTGCGGCCGGCGGGCGTAGACGTCGACCAGCCGGGCGAGCTTGGACAGCCCGGTGATCTTGCCACTGGTGGACGGGATGTACCCGACGTGGGCCACACCGCGGAACGGCACCAGGTGGTGCTCGCAGACCGAGGTCAGCTCGATGTCCTTGACCAGCACCATCTCGTCGTGGCCGAGGTCGAAGGTGGTGGTGAGGACGTCCTCGGGCTCCTGCCACAGGCCCGCGAATATCTCCTTGTAGGCACGCGCGACCCGGGCCGGCGTCTCCAGCAGGCCTTCGCGGTCCGGGTCCTCCCCGACGGCGAGCAGCAGCTCGCGGATGGCGTTCTCGGCCCGCTTCTGGTCGAAGGTACCGACGGCGGGCGGACCGTCGAACGTCACCGGGTCGATCATGCGGGCCTCGCTTACGTGTGGGAAGAGCTCTGGCGGAACAGCACGGATGCCGCGCCTCCAGGGTACAAACCCTGGTGACGCGGCATCCATTCCCTACGGAGTGGGGGTCAGCCCTCGGTCGGCGGCTCGGCCGGCAGCGGCGGGAGCTTCACGACGTCCACCGGAGCGCTCTCCACGGAGGCGGCGCCGTTGGTGAGCGCCAGCTCCTTCGGGGACTGCACCGGAGGCCGGGTGGACGGCGTGCGGCGGGCGGAGCCCGTCCAGGCCGGCCGGGCCGGGCGCTTGACGATCGGGGCGAAGATCTCGGCGATCTGCTCCTTGTTCAGGGTCTCCTTCTCCAGGAGCTCCAGAACCAGGTTGTCGAGCACGTCGCGGTTCTCGACCAGGATCTCCCAGGCCTCGTTGTGCGCCGTGTCGATGAGCTTCTTGACCTCCTCGTCCACCAGCCCGGCGACCTCTTCCGAGTAGTCGCGCTGGTGGCCCATCTCGCGGCCCAGGAACGGCTCCGAGTTGTCCGAGCCGAACTTGATCGCGCCGAGGCGCTCGGTCATGCCGTACTGGGTGACCATGGCCCGGGCCGTCGCGGTGGCCTTCTCGATGTCGTTCGAGGCACCGGTGGTCGGGTCGTGGAAGACCAGCTCCTCCGCCGCGCGCCCGCCCATCATGTAGGCGAGCTGGTCGAGCATCTCGTTGCGGGTGGTGGAGTACTTGTCCTCGTCCGGCAGCACCATGGTGTAGCCGAGGGCCCGGCCGCGGGACAGGATGGTGATCTTGTGCACCGGGTCCGCGTTCGGGGAGGCCGCCGCGACCAGGGCGTGACCGCCCTCGTGGTACGCGGTGATCTTCTTCTCCTTGTCGGACATGATCCGCGTGCGCTTCTGCGGACCGGCCACGACGCGGTCGATCGCCTCGTCCAGGATGCCGTTGTCGATCAGCTTCTTGTCCGAACGGGCGGTCAGCAGCGCCGCCTCGTTGAGGACGTTCGACAGGTCGGCACCGGTGAAGCCGGGGGTGCGCTTGGCGACGGCCGACAGGTCGACGTCGGGCGCGATCGGCTTGCCCTTCTGGTGCACCTTGAGGATGTCCAGCCGGCCCTGGAGGTCGGGGCGCTCCACCGCGATCTGGCGGTCGAAGCGGCCCGGGCGCAGCAGCGCCGGGTCCAGGATGTCGGGGCGGTTGGTCGCGGCGATCAGGATCACGCCGCCCTTGACGTCGAAGCCGTCCATCTCGACCAGCAGCTGGTTGAGGGTCTGCTCGCGCTCGTCGTGGCCGCCGCCGAGGCCCGCGCCGCGGTGCCGGCCGACGGCGTCGATCTCGTCGACGAAGACGATCGCCGGGGCGTTCGCCTTGGCCTGCTCGAAGAGGTCGCGGACGCGGCTGGCGCCGACACCGACGAACATCTCGACGAAGTCCGAGCCGGAGATGGAGTAGAACGGCACGCCGGCCTCGCCCGCGACGGCGCGCGCCAGCAGGGTCTTGCCGGTACCGGGCGGGCCGTAGAGCAGCACGCCCTTGGGGATCTTGGCGCCGACGGCCTGGAACTTGGCCGGCTCCTGGAGGAACTCCTTGATCTCGTGGAGCTCCTCGACCGCCTCGTCCGCGCCGGCGACGTCGGCGAAGGTGGTCTTGGGGGTGTCCTTGGTGAGCAGCTTGGCCTTGGACTTGCCGAACTGCATGACCCGGGAGCCGCCGCCCTGCATCTGGTTCATCAGGAACAGGAAGACCAGGACGATGATCACGATCGGGAGCATCGACAGCAGCAGGCTGACGAAGGTGCTCTGCTTCTCCGGGCTGATGGTGTAGCCCTCGGCGAGCGTGCTCTGGTCCTTGTCGTTGACCTGGGCCTGGAGCTTGTCGGCGATGGCGACGCCCTGGTCGCCGATGTACGAGGCCTGGAACTTGGTACCGGACGGGGTCTTGCCCGTGCCGGAGCTGGGCAGCGTTGCGCCGTCCTTCAGCTGGATCTTGATCGTGTTCGAGTCACCGGTGGTGATCTGCGCCGACTTGACGTTGTGCGCGTCGATCGCCGCGACGACCTGACCGGTGTCCACCGTCTTGTAGCCGTTCGAGTCCGAAACGACCTGCATCAATACGATGACGGCGAGGACGGCCAGCACGATCCACATGATCGGCGCACGGAAGTATCGCTTGACGTCCATCCATGCGGGGCGTTGCCGCCCCGTCCCTCCTGCCACTCAACGGCGCCGGGAGGCTGTTGGGCCGCGGCGCATCCGATTGGTGCTCATGTGAAGAGCGGTTTATTGGACCGTACCGCAGTCGAACCCACCCATGGCGGGAGCACGGCGACACGGCTTTGGTTCTTTGTCCCCCCGGGACAACGGGCGGGAACGGCCTACTGTTCCCGCCCGTCGCCCGAACGGGGCCTCAGCCGCCGTAGACGTGCGGGGCGAGGGTCCCGATGAACGGGAGGTTGCGCAGCTTCTCCGCGTAGTCCAGGCCGTAGCCGACCACGAACTCGTTGGGGATGTCGAAGCCGACGTACTTCACGTCGATCTCGACCTTGGCCGCGTCCGGCTTGCGGAGCAGGGTGCAGACCTCCAGCGAGGCCGGGCCGCGCGAGCCCAGGTTGCCCAGCAGCCAGGACAGCGTCAGACCGGAGTCGATGATGTCCTCGACGATCAGGACGTCACGGCCGGCGATGTCGGTGTCCAGGTCCTTCAGGATCCGCACCACACCGGAGGACTTGGTGCCCATGCCGTACGAGGAGACGGCCATCCAGTCCATGGTGACCTGCGAGTGCAGGGCCCGGGCGAGGTCGGCCATGACCATCACGGCCCCCTTGAGGACGCCGACGATCAGCAGGTCCTTGCCTGCGTAGTCCCGGTCGATTCGCTCGGCCAGCTCCAGGAGCTTGGCGTCGATCTCGTCCTTGCTGATGAGCACCTTCGCGAGGTCAGCGCCCATGTCGTTCTGGTCCACCGGGGATACGTCCTCAAACGTTCGGGGTCTTTGTGGCCGGCGGTCGGCTCCCCCGGGGCATGCCTCGCCCGTCAGTCGCCCTGCCGCCGAAAGACCAGCGTGCCACACCTGCGGGTGGCCTCGACGCCCCCGGGTAGGTGCAGCGGGCCCTGTCCGCGCCATCCGGTGACCAGCAGGTCGATCGTCTCCAGGTGCCGGGCGAAGAGGTCCCCGGCCGGACAGCCCGCCCGCAGCGCGGCCCGGCGCAGCACCCGGCGGCGCACCGCGGGCGGCAGTTCGGCCAGTTTCACGGCGTCCAGGGCCCCGTCGCCCGTACGGAGGTCGCGTTCGGCCAGGGAGGCCCACTGGTCGAGGGCGTCGGCGTCGTCGCGGAACAGCCGGGCGGTACGGGCCAGCGCCTCGACCACTCCACCTCCCAGGTGCTTCTCCAGGACGGGCAGCACCTCGTGGCGGACGCGGGAGCGGGTGTAGGCGGGATCACAGTTGTGCGGGTCGTCCCAGACCGGGATCGACTGGGCGGCGCAGGCCTGCCGGGTGGCCGCCCGGTCCAGCTCCAGCAGCGGGCGGCGGTAGCGGCCCTTCTGGGCGGGCATCCCGGCCAGCGAGCGCGCGCCGGAACCGCGGGCCAGGCCCAGCAGCACGGTCTCGGCCTGGTCGTCCCTGGTGTGGCCGAGCAGCACCGCGATCGCACCGTGGCGGTCGGCGGCCTCGTCCAGGGCGGCGTAGCGGGCGTCCCGGGCCGCGGCCTCCGGGCCGCCGGTGCGGCCGACCCGCACCGGGACCGCCTCCACCGGGTCGAGGCCGAGCGTGCGCAGCCGGTCGGCCACCTGGGCGGCGCGCTCGGCGGAGCCGGCCTGGAGGCCGTGGTCGACGGTGACGGCGCCGACCCGCAGGCCGATCTTGGGGGCCTCGAAGGCGGCGGCGATGGCCAGCGCCATCGAGTCCGCGCCGCCGCTGACGGCGACCAGGACCAGCGGCGAGCCGGGCGCGGCCGGGGTCCGGGGCAGCCCGGAGGGATGGCGCGCGGCGTTGCCGATCAGGGTGGTGCCGACCGCGGCACCCACCAGCGGCGCCCCGGCCGGGCGCTCGCGGGGCTCGCGCGCGGGCGCGGTGAAGGTGGAACCGGCCTCGGCGGCGAGGTCGGCGAGCGTACGGCGAACGGCCAGGCGTATCGCGGCGACGGCGGGGTGAGGGCCCACGGCGGAAGACTCCTCGGCGGAGGGGGGACAGGACTCGCGGCGGACGCGGCGGGGACCGCGCACCGGCATGAACGCCCGGTTACGGGGCGCTCACAGATGGTGGCAGATAGTGGCCACCCACTACGCCGCCCGCGCGCCCGCTGGCACCACCGTCCCACGTTCGGGTGAATGAAGAAACGCTTCTTCATCCGTCGTACGGCCGATTGGACCACTCGTACGAGCGGGTTTGACCGGCGCGCGCCGCTTGCCGTCCGGCTCCCGGCGCGCCCGCGTCACGACCGCGCGCTCAGCGGGCCACCCGGGCCACCCAGGCGGCCGGATCGTGGATCTCCTCCTTGGTCGGCAGGGTGTTCGGGGAGGTCCACACCCGGTTGAACCCCTCCATGCCGACCTGTTCCACGACCCCGCGCACGAACACCGCGCCGTCCTGGTACTGGCGCAGCTTGGCGTCCATGCCGAGCAGCCGCCGCAGCACCAGGTCGAGCCGGTTGGCACCGCGGTCCCGGCGCTGCTGGAACTTCTCCCGGATCTCGGCGACCGTCGGCACCACGGCCGGCCCGACGCCGTCCATCACCACGTCCGCGTGGCCCTCCAGCAGCGACATCACGGCCGTCAGCCGGCCGAGGATCTCGCGCTGCGCGGGCGACTGGACGACCTCCAGCAGGTTCCCGGACGAGGCGCCCTCCCGGCTTCCGCCGCCCGGCAGGCCACCGAGCGAACCCGCCGCGTCCCGCAGCCGCTCCAGCAGGGCACCCGGGTCGACGTCCGTCTCGGCGAGGAAGGACTGCACCTCGGACTGGATGTGGTCGCGCAACCACGGCACCGCGGTGAACTGCGTCCGGTGCGTCTCCTCGTGCAGGCAGACCCAGAGCCGGAAGTCGGACGGGTCGACGTCCAGCTCCCGCTCGACGTGCACGATGTTCGGCGCCACCAGCAGCAGCCGGCCCGGCCCGGGGCCGTCCGGCCCCAGCCGCGGCTTGTCGAACAGCGCGGCCGGGCTGTCCGGCGCCTCCAGCGGGGCCTCGGCCGGGGCGAAGGTCTCGTACTGGCCCAGCACCTTGGTGGACAGGAACGCCAGCAGCGCCCCGACCTCGATCCCGGTGGCCTTCTCGCCCACCGCCCCGAACATCCCGGCCGCCGCGCTGTTCGCCCGGCGCGCCTGGAGCTTCTCCACCAGCGGCTGGACGACCGTCCGGAAGCCCGCCACGTTCGCCCGGATCCACCCGGGGCGGTCCACCACCAGCACCGGCGTCGCCACGGCCTGGGACAGGCCGGACGAGCGCATGCCGGTGAACGCCCGCACGTGCTCCTCCGCCGCCAGGGCGTGCCGGCGCAACTCGGCGACCACCGCCGCCGCTTCCTCCCGGCTCACTTCCGGACCCGGCCGCACCAACCTGGTCGCGGTTGCGACCGCGAGGTTCCAGTCGACCATGTCAGCACCGCCACTCGCGCTCGTCATGCCCTCACCGTACGTGCTCCCCACCGCCAACGGCAGCCACCCGCCGCCAACACCTCTCCACTGAGGGCCCCGGCGCACCGCCCCGGCCACGGCCGGGCACCGGCGGGGCCTCCCCGCGCCCGACGGAGCGCCCGACAGAGCGCCCGACGAGGCACCCGACGAACGGGGGCTGACGGCCGCCCGCCCGTGGCACCGCCGCCGGACGCCGGGTCAGTGGCAACCGCAGGTGGTGAGGCGGGCGGCCACCCGGTCCATGGCGGCGCGGGCGGTGTCGGCGGGGGCGGTGGTGCGGGTCATGACGGCGAAGGCGAGCAGCCGGCCGTCGGCGTCGACGGCGGTGCCCGCGAGCGTGTTGACGCCGCTGAGGGTGCCGGTCTTGGCGCGGATCAGGCCGGCCGCGTCGGTGGCCCCGGACCCGGAGCCGTAGCGCTTGTTGAGGGTGCCGGTGAAGCCGGCGACCGGGAGGCCGGTGAGCACCGGGCGCAGGGTGGGGTGCTGTTCGGAGGCGGCCAGCACGAGCAGTCGCACCAGGACGGCGGGCGGGATCGCGTTGCCCGGGTGCAGGCCGCTGCCGTCGTTGAGGACCGCGTTGCCCATCGGCACGCCGAGCCGGGTGAGTTCCTGGGTGACGGCGGCCGCGGCGCCCTCGAAGCTCGCCGACTGGTGGGCGGCGATGGCGACCTGACGGGCGATCGCCTCGGCGAGCTGGTTGTCGGAGGTGGTCAGCAGGCGTTCGACCAGCCGGGAGACCGTCGGCGACCGGACGTCGGCGAGGGGTATCGCGCCGGAGGGGGCCGGGGCGGCGGCGGGCGCGACCTTGCCCGTCACGGCGACGCCCCGGGCCCTGAGCAACGCGGCGAAGGCCTCGGCGGCCGCGGCCGCCGGGTCGGCGACCCGGTCCGGCGCGTCCTCCCGGCTCTTCGGGTCCACCCTGCCCTCGTCCACCATCAGCGGGACCACCAGGGCGATGTTCTGCGCGTCGTGGTTGCGGTGCTGCGGGCTGCCCGCGTACAGCGACAGGTCGTAGTCCAGCCGGACCGACGTGACGCCGATGTTCTTGAGGCCGTCGGCGGTCTGCTGGGCGAGAAGGTCCAGCGAGGCGGGGGCGGTGTCGGCGTCGGCCGGCTGCCCGCCGATCTGCACCTGGTCGGCGGGCAGCGCGGTGAGCGTCGGGTCTCCGCCGCCGACCAGGGTGATCGCGGACGGGTCCGCGCCCCGGACCACCCGGGTGTGCAGCCGGGTGTCGCCCGGGATGAGGGACAGGGCCGCGACCGCGGTGGCCAGCTTGGTGGTGGAGGCGGGGGTGGCCGGGGTGTTCTCCCCCGAGCCGTACAGGAGTTGGCCGGTGCCGGCGTCCGCGACGGCGACGGTGACCTCGCCGAGGCTCCGGTCGGCGAGGGCGGCGGCGAGCGCCTGCTGGAGGCCCTGGGCGGTGGGGACGGCGGTGCCGGCACCGCCCTCGACGGCGGCCAGGACGGTGCCCGGCGCGGGGGCCGGGCGTGTGCCGGGCGCGGCGCTGCCGGCGGCGGTGGGCGAGGTGGCGCCCGGTTGCGCGGCCCGGCGGGCGGGCGTGGTGCTCGGACCCGCGCTCGGGCTGTCGCCCGGCCGGGACTTGCCGCCCTTCCCGTGGTCGTCCTTCTTCCCGTCGCGGCCGCCCTGCCCGTCGTGGTCCCCGTCCTCGCCCTGCCCGGCGCTGTGGCCGCCCGGCGACGGGGACGGCTGCGCGTACGCACCGCCCGAGGTCAGGACCGTACCGACGACCAGCAGCGCCGCCCCGAACAGCCCCGCGGCCGTCCCCCCGCGGCGGCGCGCCGCCCCTCCCCCTGCTCGCACCGACCGGCCCCTTTCCCGAGCACTCACTCCCGTAGGAGACACTTGGATTCTGTCAGTCCCTACCTTGGAGGAACCGTTGGAGTTCGACGTCCTTATCGAAATCCCGAAGGGCTCTCGTAACAAGTACGAGGTCGACCACGAGACCGGCCGTCTGCGGCTCGACCGGATGCTCTTCACCTCGACCCGCTACCCGGCCGACTACGGCTACGTCGAGGGCACGCTCGGCGAGGACGGCGACCCGCTGGACGCCCTGGTCATCCTGGACGAGCCGACCTTCCCGGGCTGCCTGATCAAGTGCCGCGCCATCGGCATGTTCCACATGACCGACGAGGCCGGCGGCGACGACAAGCTGCTCTGCGTCCCGGCGACCGACCCGCGCTGGGAGCACCTGCGCGACATCCACCACGTGTCGGAGTTCGACCGCCTGGAGATCCAGCACTTCTTCGAGGTCTACAAGGACCTGGAGCCGGGCAAGTCCGTCGAGGGCGCCAACTGGGTCGGCCGCGCCGAGGCCGAGGCCGAGGTCACCGCTTCGATCAAGCGTCTGGCGGAGCAGGGCGGCCACTGAGCCGTCGTTCCGATCTCTCATTCGATCGAGGGCGGTTCGAGGTAGGTCGGGACAGCCAGGGGCCGGGGCTCGCGGATTCCTCCGCGGGCCCCGGCCCCTGTCGTGTCCGAACCCGGCCGGTGCCGGGGAGGTCAGTCCTCCAGCCGGAAGCCGACCTTGATGCACACCTGGTAGTGCTTGATCCGGCCGTCCTCCAGGTGGCCCCGGACCTGTGAGACCTCGAACCAGTCGAGGTTGCGCAGCGTCCGGGAGGCCCGCTCCACCCCGTTGCGGATCGCGGCGTCGACGCTCTCGGTCGAGGACCCGACGATCTCGGTCACCCGGTACACATGGTCGGTCATGGCGGACTCCTCAGCTGTGCGACGGCCCCCGGTCCACCGTGCACCGGCCCGGGTCCGCCCGCACCCCGACGGCCCCCGGGACAAGGGGCTCCGGAAGGCCGCCCGCACCCCGCCGGGCAGGGGCCCTAGAAGGCCGCCCGCACCTCGCCGACCGGCACGCCGCCGCCGAGCAGCGGAGCCGCGCCGATCCGCTCGACGGTCCCGTCCGCCCCGGCCACCCCGAGCCGGCGCAGCGCGGCCGCCAGCACCGGACCGCGGGCCCGCTCGGCGCCGTCCTCGATCTTGAAGGCCAGCGCCCGCCCGTCCGGCAGCGCGACCACCTGGACGGCCTCGGCGCCCATCTTGGACAGCGCGCCCGGCACCGCCCGCATCAGCCAGGTGTCGGCCCGGCGGGTGCCGGCCACGTACTCGGGGTGGGCGCGCATCGCGTCGGCGACGCGGCGCGGCCCGGTGCCCTCGGCGGCCAGCACGAGGCCGCGGTAGCCGCGCGCCAGGCCGGTCAGCGACACGGCCAGCAGCGGCGCTCCGCAGCCGTCCACCCCGGCGTGCACGGCGGTCTCGCCGGTGGCCTCCTCCAGGGCCTCGCGGGCCAGGAGCTGGATCGGGTGGACCGGGTCGAGGTAGCTCGCGGTGTCCCAGCCGTTGGCGGTGCAGGCGGCCAGCCAGCCGGCGTGCTTGCCGGAGCAGTCCATCAGGATCGGGGCGCGCCCGCGGCCCGCGGCGAGCAGCAGCTCCGCCTCGGTCTCGTCCAGCGGGAGGTCGGCCGGGGTGCGCAGGGCCGACTCGTCGAGCCCGGCGGAGCCGAGGATGCTCCGCACACCATCGAGGTGAAACGATTCTGCAGAGTGGCTGGAGGCCGCCAGCGCCAGCAGCTCGCCGCCGATCGCGAGCCCGGCCCGCAGCGTGGCCACCGCCTGGAACGGCTTGGCGGTCGACCGCGGGAAGACCGGGGCGTCCGGGTCGCCGAGCGCGAACTCGACCGAGCCGTCGGCCGCGAGCAGCACCAGGGAGCCACGGTGGCGGCCCTCGACGAAACCGGAGCGCACGACCTCGGCGAGAACGGGCGCGGTGACGGGCAGGGACATGACGGATGAGCCTTCCGGGGGCGAGGGTGGGCCGGGAGCGAGCCGGGTCCCACCGCCCGCGGTGACTCACCCGGTCAGAGCGGCCCACCTGCGAGTAGGTCGTCGACCCGTGCCTCCCCATCACGGTACCTGCGGGTGATCTCGGCATTGCAACCGTCGGCCGTGCGCAGCAGCCGCTGGCGCCGTCCGGACACCTCGCGCTCGTGCGCCCGCAGCCGCTCCAGGGCGGCCAGCAGCTCCTCCGCCGGGTGCGCGGCCAGGTCGGCGAGCTGGACGTCGCCCATCAGCGCGTCCGCCTCCAGCCGGGACTCCTCGGTGCGCGGCGGGCCGAGGGTGACGTGCCGGGCCGAGCGCCGCACGGTGGAGGGCGCGTCGGTCAGGATGGCCGGCAGCCGGTCCAGCAGGTCGCCGGAAACGAGGTCGGGGCCGGACGGGCCGGCCGTACGGACCGGGCCCGCCCCGGGCCGCCGGTCGAGTTCCGCGCGCAGGATGTCCATCCGCCCGTGCAGCAGCCGCCGCAGGTAGGACAGGTCGGCCTCCTGCTCCAGGGTCTCCCGGCGCAGCACCCGCAGCTGCTCCAGGCCCAGCCGCTCCAGGTCGGGCTCGTCCTCCACGCCCGCCGCCGGACCGTACGGGCCTCCCGGGTCCCGCACCACCGGCCCGAACCGGTCCCGCGCCGCGCCGCTCGCGTCCATCACCCAACCACCTGACGTCGTCCGATCCCGCCCGCTCGCGGCACCCCGTCCCTGCCGCCGGTCCGGCCCGGCCCCCGACGGGCCGGGCGTCCCGTCCACCGGCACCCCCGGGAATCCCGGGAGGGTCCGGTCCCCGGCCGCGACCGCCCACCGGGCGGCACCGCCAGACGCCTGACCTACCGGCTCGACCGCCCGGCCGAACCCGGCCCGGCGCGGCGGACCTCCTGGCGCCCCGGACCCTTCGTACGGTCCACCAGCGTGCCACCCCTCCCGGCGCGCGCGCACCGCCCGTGCACCCGAACGGCCCCCTGGCGAACGGGGGTGGCTGATATGACCGGTCCTTTTCGCAGGGAGAGCGGCGCCCGATTCAGCGCAGGCGCGCACTCCAGGGCGTGCACGACCTTTGCGCACGCCCCTGGTGTGCGCCCCGAGGAGGCCACTGGGGCGGACGGGAAGGGTGCGGCGGGCGCCCGGGGCACGGCCGACACGCGGCGGCGGACGCCCCTCGGGGGCCCTCCCGGGGGCCCCGCGGCGCTCCGGCACAATGGCGGCATGCGAGCAGTGGTGCAGCGAGTGACCGAGGCCCGGGTGACCGTGGCCGGTGAGACCGTCGGCGCGATCGAGGGGCCCGGGCTCTGCGTCCTGGTCGGCGTCACCCACGACGACACCCCCGCCAAGGCCGCCCAACTGGCCCGCAAGCTCTGGACGCTGCGGCTGCTGCCCGCGAACGACGAGGGCGTCGAGCAGAGTTGCTCCGACCTCGGCGCCCCACTGCTGGTGATCAGCCAGTTCACGCTCTACGGCGACGCCCGCAAGGGCCGCCGCCCCACCTGGAACGCCGCCGCCCCCGGCCCGGTCGCCGAGCCGCTGGTGGACGAGGTGGTGGCGCAGCTGCGCGCGCTGGGCGCCAAGGTGGAGACGGGCCGGTTCGGCGCCGACATGCAGGTGGCGCTGGTGAACGACGGCCCGTTCACCGTCCTCGTCGAGGTCTGACCGCGTCCGGGCCGGGCGGCCCCGGCCGCGCGGCCGTCTACTGGGGGACGATCACGTCCTGGGTGCCCGGCACCGTCCCGGCCAGCAGCACGGCGTCCACCGGGACGTTCCGCTTGACGATCGCCAGCGCGATCGGCCCCAGCTCGTGGTGCCGGGCCGAGGAGGTCACGAAGCCCAGCGCCCGCCCGTCCGGGTCGGTGGCCAGCCGCACCTCGGTGCCGTGCGCGGGCAGCGTCTCCTCGGTGCCGTCCAGGTGCAGGAAGACCAGCCGGCGCGGCGGGCGGCCCAGGTTGTGCACCCGGGCGACGGTCTCCTGGCCGCGGTAGCAGCCCTTCTGGAGGTGGACGGCGGTGCGCAGCCAGTCCACCTCGTGTGGAATGGTCCGGTGGTCGGTCTCGAAGCCCAGCCGGGGCCGGTGGCCCTCGATCCGCAGCGCCTCGTACGCCCAGACCCCGGCCGCCGGGCCGTACCCGGCGGTGAGCCGCTCCAGCTCGCCGCGCGGCACGAACAGGTCACGCCCGTACGGGAGTTCGCGGACGGCGGCGGCACCCTCGACGGCGGCGGTGGAGCCGGCCGGCAGGTGGACCACGGCGTACTCGGCGGTCGCGTCGGCGACCTCCACCCGGTAGAAGAACCTCATGCTGTCCAGGTAGGCCACCAGCGCCTCCTGGGTGCCCGGCTCGACGTGCGCCCAGGTGGTGGTGCCGTCGTCCACCAGGTAGAGCGCGTGCTCGACGTGCCCGTTCGGGGAGAGCACCAGCGCCTCGGCGGCCTGCTGCGGCGGCAGCTCGCTGACGTGCTGGGTGAGCAGCAGGTGCAGCCAGGAGAGCCGGTCCGCGCCGGTCACGGTGACCACGCCGCGGTGCGAGAGGTCCACGAAGCCCGCACCCTGCGACAGGTTGCGTTGCTCGCGGAAGATGTCGCCGTAGTGGGCGGCGACGCCTTCGTCGGCCCCCTCGGCGGGGACGGCTCCGGGCAGGGAAAGCAGCGGGCTCTTCACACCGGTCATACCGGCCAGCTTACGACCGCCCCTCGGCGAGCTTGGCGGTGCAGTCCGCACAGCGGCCGAAGATCGCGAAGTGCTTGAGGTCGGTGTCGAAGCCGTACCGCTCGCGCAGGCCGTCGACCAGCGGCTGGGCGATCTCGGTGCCGGTCTCGGTGACCTGCTCGCAGTCCCGGCAGACCAGGTGCAGGTGGTGGTGGCGGCCGGCCAGGTGGTACGTCGGGGCGCCGTGGCCGAGGTGGGCGTGCGAGACCAGGCCCAGTTCCTCCAGCAGCTCCAGGGTCCGGTAGACGGTGGAGATGTTGACGCCGCTGGCCGTCCGGCGGACGTGGCAGAGGATGTCGTCGGGGGTGGCGTGGTCGAGTTCGTCGACGGCCTCCAGCACGAGCTGGCGCTGCGGGGTGAGCCGGTACCCGCGTTCGCGCAGGTCGGCCTTCCAGTCGCCGGATAGCTGCCAGTCGGTGGTGCCGGTGTCCGCCACGGTACTGTCCCTGCCAATGGTCGGGGGTCCTGGATGCAAGTGTAGGGACCGGCCGCGGGCCGGTCCCTACCTCGTGCACCGAAGTGCCGGTCGTGCGACCGGCCTACTTGAAGAACGCGATGCCGTCGTCCGGCAGGTCGTTGATGTCCTTGATCAGCTGGGCGGGGCTGAGCACCTTCTTCAGCTGCGCGGACATGTACGGGCGCAGCGGCACGTTCGGGGCGGCCTTCTCGCCGACCCAGAGCAGCTCGCCGTTGACGAAGCCGTACAGCCGCTTGCCGCCCGAGTACTCCGGGGAGCCCTCGATCCGGGCGACGGCGTCGGTGGAGACGTCGACCTGGGGCTTGCCGTCGGCCAGCTCGCCGTACCAGATCTCGACCGTGCCGTCGTCGCGGACGGAGGAGATCTCGATCCCCCGGGCGCCGCTGGTGCCGTCGTGGTTGCTGGTGATGCGCCAGAACGCGTGCTCGTTCTCCAGCGGACGGACCTTCTCGCCCTCCTCGTTCAGCACCCAGGTGCGGGAGCGGAACTCCAGGAAGGGGCGGCCGTCGTGGCGGATCACGATCTCCTGGCCGAAGTTGCACTTCTCCGCGCCGGGGCCGCTTTCACCCGGTAGAGGGGCGAAGACTCCCGCGCCCTCCCAGGTGCCGAGGAGGAAGGCGAGCGGGACGACGTCCCTGTGGAGGTCAGAGGGGATCTCGATCATGTTCCTGGTCGCTGTTCTCGTCGGTGTGGGACTGCCTCAACCGTACGGCAGGCTCAGCGCTGGCCCTGGTACAGCTTCATCACCGAGAAGATGGCGAACCAGGTGATCAGCACGGCCATGAGGGCCAGCAGACCGTCGAAGAAGATTTCCAGACCGGACACGGGGGGCTCCCAGGCGGCGACAGTGTGGTGGATTTTGCTCCGCTCACTCTATCCGCCGGGTTCCGGGCGGTCGCGGTGAGCCCCACCACGTCGCGGTTCGCGCCGCCTCCCCGCCGTGTTCCCGCCGCCTCCCCGGCGCTGCCCAAGCTTTGCCCAAGGGTTCCGGGGATGCCGGACGGCGGGGGTGGCGGGCGCTCTATGGTGGCGCCATGTCGAAGAAACTGGTCATCAAGGTCACCGCAGGGGCGGACGCGCCGGAGCGGTGCTCGCAGGCGTTCACGGTGGCGGCGGTGGCCGTCGCCAGCGGGATCGAGGTCTCGCTCTGGCTGACCGGGGAGTCCTCCTGGTTCGCGCTGCCGGGCCGGGCCGCGGAGTTCGAGCTACCGCACGCGGCGCCGCTGCCGGACCTGCTGGAGTCGATCCTGGCGGCCGGCTCGGTGACGCTGTGCACCCAGTGCGCGACCCGGCGCGGGATCGAGCAGAAGGACACCGTCGAGGGCGTCCGCATCGCGGGCGCCCAGGTCTTCGTCAGCGAGATCATGGCGGACGGCGTCCAGGCGCTCGTGTACTGACGCCCGCCGGGCCCTACGGGCGTCGCTCGTGGTCGGGGCGGTCCCGGTCGTGGCCGGGTTCGTCCCACTTCGGGTCGTCCCAGCGCGGGTCCTCCCACCAGTCGTCGTCCGGGTCCCGCTTGTTGGCGAACACCGCGGCGGCGGGCGGGATGACCATCGCGACCACGCACATCCCGATCGCCGCGCCGACCGAGAAGAACCGCACCACGCCCCAGGCCATGACGAACAGGCCCAGGCACACGCCCATCATGGCGAAGTAGTAGCGACGCCGCCGCTTTGCCTGCACCCCTCCACGGTACGGCCGAGGGCCCCTGCGCGGCAGGGGCCCTCGGGGTGCTCCGGAGTCGTTCCGGCCAGGGTCAGACCGCGATCGCGACCTCGACGGCGGTGCCCTGGGAGGCCACCACCTGACGGTCCACGGTCTGGCCCGGCACCAGCGCGCGCAGGGTCCACTTGCCCGGGCGGGCGAAGAACCGGAACTGGCCGGTCGCCGAGGTGGGCACCTCGGCCGTGAACTCGTTGTTCTCGTCCAGCAGCCGGACGTAGCCGTTGACCGGCTCACCGTCGCGGGTCACCGAACCCTGGATGATCGTCTCGTTCGCCACGTCAACTCCTGCCAGGTCCGGGCCGCCGGCCTTCGCACCGCACATGTCTGTGATTTCCCTTCTGACTTACGGGTCGAGCCGGGGCTCAGTTGCTGCCGAGCTCGATCGGCACGCCGACCAGGCTGCCGTACTCGGTCCACGAGCCGTCGTAGTTCCTGACGTTCTCCTGGCCGAGCAGCTCGTGCAGCACGAACCAGGTGAGCGCGGAGCGCTCGCCGATGCGGCAGTAGGCGATGGTGTCCTTCGCCAGGTCGATGCCCTCGGCCTCGTACAGCGCCTTGAGCTCGTCGTCGCTCTTGAAGGTGCCGTCGTCGTTGGCGTTCTTGGCCCACGGGATGTTGCGGGCGCTCGGCACGTGGCCGGGGCGCTGCGACTGCTCCTGCGGGAGGTGCGCCGGGGCGAGCAGCTTGCCGGAGAACTCGTCGGGCGAGCGGACGTCGACCAGGTTCAGGTTGCCGATGGCGGCGATCACGTCGTCGCGGAAGGCGCGGATCGAGGAGTCGGCGGCCTGCGCCGTGTACGAGGTGGCGGGGCGGGCCGGCACCTCGGCGACCAGGTCGCGGGAGTCCAGCTCCCACTTCTTGCGGCCGCCGTCCAGCAGGCGGACGTCGCCGTGGCCGTACAGCTTGAAGTACCAGTAGGCGTACGAGGCGAACCAGTTGTTGTTGCCGCCGTACAGGACGACGGTGTCGTCGTTGGCGATGCCCTTGGCGCCGAGCAGCGCCTCGAAGCCGGCCTGGTCGATGAAGTCACGGCGGACCGGGTCCTGGAGGTCCTGCTTCCAGTCGATCCGGACGGCGTTGCGGATGTGGTTCTTGTCGTACGCGGAGGTGTCCTCGTCGACCTCGACGATGACGACCTTCGGGTCGTCCAGGTGGGCCTGGACCCAGTCGGCGTCGACCAGGACGTCGCTGCGGCTCATGGTGGTGATCTCCATCCGAGGGCGGTTGTGCGGAAGGTGCTGCTCAGGAGGGGTGCTGCAGGGGCCCGGGCAGGCGCGGTCCGAGAATCCGTCCGAATACTGGGACGAGAGGGTGGACCGGTGCGGCCGGGCGGTGAACTGCGGAGTACCTCGGGGACCACCCGCTCGCAGAGCCGGGCACGGTCACCGGGAAGATCGGCGGCGGGCGTCAACTGCCCTGCCGGGGCGCCGAGTCAGCGCATTCGACACAGACAGGCGGCCACGCGGCACAGGTCTACCGCCCGCCGCTTCGTGAGGTCCGTCTGTCGCTTCATGCCGACGATGCTAGGGACACCGGAGGCCCGCTGTCATCAACGTATCGAATAATGGGATCGAAACGACCGGATGATGGGATTCTCCCTCGCCACGGCCCGCCGGAGCCCCGCCGGAGGCCCTCCGACGGCGCGCGCGGGGCGGAAACGACACCGCTCCGCGGTTCGCACTGGACAGCGCGTCTCGCGGAGCGAAACGATTCGGCAGCGCCCGGCACGGGCCGGGATCAGCCCAGGAGCTTGACGTCCTTGCCGTCGAAGGTCAGCTGGAGGCCCTCCGGCAGCGGCGTCACACCGCCGCTCCCGCCCTCCTGGTCGGCCAGCTTCAGGCCGGCCGGCAGCGAGTCCAGGGTGAAGCTCATCGGCTCGATCTGCTGGCCGGTGGCACCGGCCACCATCCCCGCGAGCGAGCTCAGCCGGAAGCCGTCCACCGTCACGGTGTTGCCCTTGTTGTGCACAGTGCCCTCGCCGATCGCGATCGGCCCCAGCGCGGCCTTGACCTTGCCCGGGCCCGCGTAGGACAGGCTCAGCCGGGAGTTGCCGCCCACCGGCAGCTTGGCCCCGTGCAGCAGCTCGGAGGCGGGCGGCAGCAACTGCGCGAGGTCCTGGTAGGAGATCACCCCGCTGCCGGTGCCGCTGTCCACCGTGGCACTGCTCATGCTGTCGCTCACCTTGACCCCGGAGAGCCGCGCCTTGAAGGAGTGCAGCGCCACCCGGTGGCTGCCGTCGCCGACGGTCAGGCCGTCCGAGGAGATCCGGACGTCGTCCAGCTTCTTCGACACCACCTGGGTGAGGAACGGGAAGCCCTCGATCGAGACGTCCGGGCGCTGGCTCATCCGGCCGCTCTTCACGATCCGGTCGGCGGCCTCGTCCTCGGCCACGCCGACCGCGATCCGGTCGGCGCCCAGCAGCAGGCCGGAGAGCACCACCAGGCCGATCGTGGCCTTCAGCCATCCGCGCATCGTGTCCCCCGTCGTCGCCGGTCGCTGTGGTCGTTCGTCGGTCGTCGTCAGTCGTCGTTCCACGGCGGTCGCAGGACACGTCCGCCCTCGCACGACCGTACGACGTCCGGCCCCGGAACATGGTTCCGGGGCCGGAATCCGACCTGGGGCGGAGCGGAAGGGTCAGGCCAGCAACTCGGTGGCGATCCAGATCAGCGGCGCCGCCACCGCCAGCGGCAGCGCCACGCCCGCCGTCATGTGCACGAAACGGGACGGGAAGTCGTACGCCGCGACCCGGCGACCGACCAGCGCGCCCAGCCCGGCCAGCGCGCCGAGCGCCACCGGCGCCCCGACCAGCAAGCCCAGCGCCACCGCCGCGGCCAGGCCCAGCACCGGGCCCAGCTGCTTCGGCCCGGGCAGCGGCGCCGCGGCCAGCAGGGTGGCCAGCGCCACCGCACCCACCGCGGCGGGCACCCAGTCGGCCAGCAGCAGCGTGGTGCACAGCGCCGTCACCACGGTGGCCGAGCCGAGCACGGTCAGCGCGTAGAAGCGCTCCTTCGGGTCCGACGGGCGGAACGTCTGCAGCACCAGGACGAGCAGGAAGAACCCGCCCAGGGTGCCGACCACGGCCGCCACGCCACCGTCGGAGTCCGCCAGCAGCACCGCCGCGTCCGCCGTGAAGCCGGCCAGCGCGGCGAGCAGGATGCCCTGCCGGGCCGGCCACATGCCGTTCAGCCGGAACCAGCCGGCCGCCGTCAGCAGCTGGAGCAGCGCCACCACCAGGGCCAGCGCGACCTGGCCGAGCGCGGCGCCGCCGGCCAGCAGGGCGGCCGCGCCAGCGGTGATCAGGGCCGGCTGCAGGCCCGGATCGATGATCGGCGAGCCGGGCCGGCCGCGCGGGCCGGCGGGCGGGACCGCCTGCGGCGGGGCGGCCGCGTACGCCGGCGCGCCCTGGCCCTGCGGGCCGGGAAGGCCGGGGACGGGCGGACGCTTGAGCGTCATGGTCGGCGGGTCGAAGGCCTCCGCCGGCTGCGGCACGGGGGCCGGCTGCGGCGCCGGGGCCGCGTGCCTGGCCCGCGGCCTCGGCGGCTGCTGGAGCTGGATCGTCGGGTCCGGCTGGGGCTGCACCGGCTGCTCCGGCTGCCGCCGCCGCGGGTGCTGCGGGGCCTGCTGCCGGTACTGAGGCTGCTGCGAGGCCTGCTGCTGAGGGTGCTGCGGGGCCTGCTGCCGGTACTGAGGCTGCTGCGAGGCCTGCTGCTGAGGGTGCTGCGGGGGCTGCTGCCGGTACTGAGGGTGCTGCGGGGCCTGCTGCCGGTACTGCGGCTGCTGCTGGTGCCGCGGCGGCGCGACCGGCGTCGAACCGGACACCACCACCGGCGGCAGCAGCGCCGTCGCCTCGGCGTCGTCCACCGCCGGCACCGGCGGCAGCACCGCGGTCGCCGCGTCGTCCACCGCCGGCACCGGCGGCAGCAGGGTGGTCGCGGCCGCGTCGTCGAACGCCGGCACCGGCGGCAGCACCGCGGTCGCCGCGTCGTCCACCGGGTAGCCGTACGGCGGCTGCGGGCCGGGCTGCTGCGGCGGGAAGTACGGCTGCTGCCCCTGGGGCGGGTACGGCCGCTGCTGCGGGTGGGGCTGCTGCGGCCAGTCGCCGGAGTCGCCGCGGTTCGGGTTGTTCATGTCCGTCACGCCGCTCAGCCTCCCGCGAACGGCGGGAGGACCTCCACCGTCCCGCCCTCGGTCAGAGCGACGGCCGCGTGGTCGCGGCCGCCCACCTGGGCCCCGTCGACCAGGTACGAGCAGTGCCCGAGCAGCCGGACGAGCTTCGGCCGGTCGGCGTGCCGCTCCTTGGCCGCCGCCAGCGCCTGCGCCAGGGTCGCCGCCTCGTACGGCTCCTCGGCCAGCCCGGCCTCGGACTTCGCCGCCGCCCAGTAGCGGATCGTCCCGCGCACCCGGGCGCCGCTCGCGGGCTCGGTGGTCGCGCCCATCGGGCCACCCCTTCTCGTCGTCCTCGCCCGGCCCCGGTGCCCCGGTCCGGCTCGCCACCGCGACGGCCGCCCGATCACCCGAACGATGGACCCGAACAGCGCCTCCGATGTGCGTCCCATGATGGCGTGTCCGCCACCACGAGCGGCAATCGCCCTGGCCGAACGGGCAGGCGGCACCCGGCGGCCTCCCACCGGACCGGCGCCGGGGGCGCCGGACCGGCGTTCGACGCTGTGTCCAGCCTCACCCGGCGTACGCCCGATTTGGGCGAACCGCCGGATTCGGGCACTCCCGGCCGCGGGGGCGGTCGGCTATCCTCGACCACCAAGAGGGATCCGGGCAGAGTCGCCCCCGGGTCCTTTTGTGCTTCCAGGACGCCAGTACGGACGTTCTTGCGATTCGTCGGCCCACCCCCGGCGCACCGCAGGGACCGCCCCGCCTGACGCGGCACAACGACGTGCCCCGGCCGGCCCGGGGCATCGCCACCCGGCACCGGGCCGCCACCCGGCACCGGACAGACCGGAGGGTTCGCGGTGAGGAACAGGGCAGAAACGGTGCGCCAGGGGTTGCGGGACCCCCGGCCGACCCGCCGTCGCGCCCTGTACGCCGTCCGCACCCCCGGTTCGCCGCGGCCGACCGTCGTCCCCTCCTCCCCTCCAGCACGTGCGCCATCCGGCTGTGGCGGCAGCCGTAACGCGACCGCGACGACCCGGAAAGGGGACCACCGGGCATGAGTTCTCTCCTCCTCCTCACCAATGCGCTGCAACCCTCCGCAGAGGTGCTGCCCGCCCTCGGACTGCTGCTCCACAACGTCCGGGTGGCGCCCGCCGAGGGCGCGGCCCTGGTCGACACCCCCAGCGCGGACGTCATCCTGGTCGACGGCCGACGCGACCTGCCGCAGATCCGCAGCCTCTGCCAGCTGCTGCGCTCCACCGGCATCGGCTGCCCGCTGATCCTGGTGGTCACCGAGGGCGGCCTGGCCGCCGTCACCGCCGAGTGGGGCATCGACGACGTCCTGCTGGACACCGCCGGCCCGGCCGAGGTAGAGGCCCGGCTGCGGCTCGCCCTCGGCCGCCTCCAGGTCGTCACCGACGACAGCCCGATGGAGATCCGCAACGGCGACCTCTCGGTCGACGAGGCCACCTACTCCGCCAAGCTCAAGGGCCGGGCGCTCGACCTCACCTTCAAGGAGTTCGAGCTGCTCAAGTACCTCGCCCAGCACCCGGGCCGGGTGTTCACCCGGGCGCAGCTGCTCCAGGAGGTCTGGGGCTACGACTACTTCGGCGGCACCCGGACGGTGGACGTGCACGTCCGGCGGCTGCGCGCCAAGCTCGGCGTCGAGCACGAGCAGCTGATCGGCACCGTGCGCAACGTCGGCTACCGCTTCGTCGTCCCGGAGAAGCCCGAGAAGGGCGAGCGGCCGGAGCTCACCCAGCGGCCCGCCCCCCTGGACGCCTGAGGCACGGGTCCGTCCGGCACCCGTCCGGGGCCGGACGGACCGCCGACCGCCCGGCTTGTCCGGTTCCTCCCGGAGCCGCCCGCCGGCCTGCCGGACAAGGCCTCAGGTCCCACTGCCGCCCCGGGGGCCACACGCGTAGACTCCCCCCGTGGCCAAAGTGACGCGCGACGATGTAGCCCGGCTGGCTGGTACCTCGACCGCGGTCGTCAGCTACGTCATCAACAACGGGCCGCGCCCGGTCGCGCCCGCGACCCGGGAGAAGGTCCTCGCGGCGATCGAGCAGCTCGGCTACCGGCCGAACAGCGTCGCCCAGGCGATGGCCTCCCGGCGCACCAACCTGATCGGCATGGTCGTCCCGGACGCCCGCCAGCCCTTCTTCGCCGAGATGGCGCACGCCGTGGAACGGGCCGCCTCCGAGCGCGGCAAGCTCGTGCTGATCGGCAACTCCGACTACGTGGACGACCGCGAGGTGCACTACGTCCGCGCCTTCCTCGGGATGCGCGTCTCCGGCCTGATCCTGGTCAGCCAGGGCCCCTCGCAGCGCGCCGCCGAGGAGTTCGCCGCCATGGAGGGCGCCAAGGTGGTGCTGCTGCACCGCCGGCCCGAGGCGATCGACGACGTCGCGGTGGTCACCGACGACGTGGCGGGCGCCGAGGCGATCGTGCGCCACCTGCTGGAGGTGCACGGACACCCGTACGTGGCCTGCTTCGGCGGCCCGGTCGAGTCCCCCGCCCCCGGCGACCCGGTCATCGACCACGTCGAGGGCTGGCAGCGCGCCATGGACGCCCACGGCATCCCCACCGAGCCGCACCTGATCGACGCGCCCTTCCACCGCTACGGCGCCTACGAGGTCGCGCTCGGCGTGCTCCGCTCGCCGGACCGGCCGCGGGCGATCTTCTGCTCCACCGACGACCAGGCGATCGGCGTGCTGCGGGCCGCCCGCGAGGTCGGCCTGCGGGTCCCGGAGGACCTCGCGGTGGCCGGCTTCGACGACGTGCCCGAGGCCGCGCTCGCCGACCCGCCGCTGACCACCGTCGCCTCCGACCGCGACGCGATGGCCCGGGCCGCCGTGGACCTGGTGCTGGACGACTCGCTGATGGTGCCGGGATCGGACACCGAGCGGGTCCGCACCTTCCCGTCCCGGCTGGTCATCCGCCGCTCCTGCGGCTGCGACGGCACCACCCCCGGCCGATCCGTAGCGGAGTAGCCGGTTCCGCTCGACAGGCGGCCTGACCAGGCTTTATGAGAACCCAACGGGCTTCTCTCCCCGTTCTGAGCCGGTTCTCATCCACTCCTCATGCACCGGGCCGAGCTTGGTCTGCATGAGCGAACAGCAGCAGCACCCCGGCGAGCAGTACGACCCGTACCGGCCCCACCGGCAGTACGACCCGTACCGGGCGCACGAGCCCCGGGTGATCGAGGGCACCGTGCTCGGCGCCGGCCCGGCCCCGGACGCCCCCGGCACCACCGGCGGCGCCACCGCCGGGTACGGCTACCGCGAGGACCACTCCGACGGCGGCTTCGACAGCCCGCCGCCGCCCCCGCCGATCCCGCCCGAGCCGCCCACGATCCTCGGCCCCGGCTCCCCCGAGGTCCCCGGCCACCACGGCGGCCGGGCCCGGCGCGGACTGCTGCGCGGCCGGCTCGCCATGGTCACCGCCGTCGCCGCGGTCGCCGCCGTCCTCGGCGGGGTCACCGGCGGGCTGGTCGCCGCCGACCGGCAGAGCTCCGACAACCGCGTCGGCACCATCGCCAGCCCGGTCTCCGCCCGCTCCGACGGCAGCGCCGACGTGGCCGCCATCGCCGCCGCCGTCTCGCCCAGCACCGTCCAGATCACCGTCAAGACCGGCAACGGCACCGCCACCGGCACCGGCGTCGTCCTGGACACCGACGGCCGGATCCTCACCAACTACCACGTGATCGACACCGCCGCGGCCGGCGGCGGCCGGATCACCGTCACCTTCAAGGACGGCTCCACCGCCCAGGCCACCGTCACCGGCACCGACAAGGCCCTCGACGTCGCCGTGATCACCGCGACCGGCGCGAAGAACCTCACCCCCGCCGTCCTCGGCGACTCCTCCACCGTCGCCATCGGCGACCCGGTGGTCGCCATCGGCAACCCCGACGGCCTCACCGGCACCGTCACCTCCGGCATCATCAGCGCCGAGAACCGCGACGTCACCGTCCAGCTCGACGAGGGCAGCACCAGCAACAACGGCGGCTTCGGCCTGCCCTTCCTGCCCGGCATGCGCGGCACCGCCCCGCAGTCCACCAGCGGCAGCACCACCACCTACAAGGCCTTCCAGACCGACGCCGCGCTCAACCCCGGCAACTCCGGCGGCCCGCTGATCAACGCCAACGGCCAGGTCATCGCCGTCAACTCGGCGATGTACTCGCCCGGCGGCTCCGGCTCCTCCGGCAACGGCTCGGCCGGCAGCGTCGGCCTCGGCTTCGCCATCCCGATCAACGACATCAAGCAGGTCCTGCCGAAGCTCGAAGCCGGACAGAGCCTGTGAGCCACACTCCCTGAGACGGACAATTGCTCCCAGCAGGCCCTCCAGCCGACGAGACCCCGACGAGAAAGGGCACCCGCCCATGACCCCGTCCGCCGACGACCGCACCACCGCCGAGGCCGCCCACCCCTGCGCCCGGCTCCTCGTGGTCGACGACGAACCCGCCCTCCGGGACGCCCTGGAGAGCAGCCTCGCCTTCGAGGGGTACGAGGTCGCCACCGCCACCGACGGCTACGAAGCCCTGGAGTCCGTCGAACGCGACCGGCCCGACCTCGTCCTGCTGGACATCATGATGCCCCGGATGGACGGCCTCACCGCCGTCCGCCGGATGCGCTCGCGCGGCGACACCGTCCCGGTGCTGATGCTGACCGCCCGCGACGCCGTCGGCGACCGCGTCACCGGCCTCGACGTCGGCGCCGACGACTACCTCGCCAAGCCCTTCGAACTCGACGAACTCCTCGCCCGCGTCCGCGCCCTGCTGCGCCGCAACGCCCTCGCCGCCGAGGCCGCCGCCCGCGCCGCCGTCGAGGACGAGAGCGAGGTGCTCGCCTTCGCCGACCTGCGGATGAACACCGCCACCCGCGAGGTCACCCGGGCCGGCAAGCCGATCGAGCTCACCCGCACCGAGTTCATGCTGCTGGAGATGTTCCTCTCCCACCCGCGCCAGGTCCTCACCCGCGAACAGATCCTCAAGGCGGTCTGGGGCTTCGACTTCGAGCCCTCCTCCAACTCCCTGGACGTGTACGTGATGTACCTGCGCCGCAAGACCGAGCAGGGCGGCATGCCCCGCCTGATCCAGACCGTGCGGGGCGTCGGCTACGCGCTGCGCCCGGCCTCCGGCACGAGCGCGTGAACAACGTCCCGCCCCCTCCGCTGACCCCTCCGTCGGCTCCGCCCCGCACGCCGGGGCTCCGGCACCGCCTGGTCCACTGGTACCGCTCCCGCTCGCTGCGCGGCCGCCTCACCTTCCTGAGCGCGGCCGCGGTGGCGGTGGCCATCGCGCTCTCGGCGCTGGCGTGCTGGTTCATCGTGGAGAAGCAGCTGTACGGGCAGGTGCGGACGGACCTCCTCAGCGCACCGATGCCCCCCGCCCCCCGAGTCCTCCTGAGCTGCTACCCGACCGCGGACCAGGCCCTGGCGGAACAGCCGACGGGCCTCACCACGGAGAACGGCGGCGCGGTGGTCCGGGACACCCAGTACGTGGTGGCCGGCCCGACCGCCGTCTGCCTACCGCCGAACGCGAGCAAGGCCATCGTGGTCCAGCCGGGCGACCTGACCGGGTTCAAGCTCCAGAACGGCCAGTCGATCATCCGCGACGGCCGGTTCACCGACGGCACCCCGGCGGTCGTCCGCATCTCCTCGACCCACGGATCACGCCCGGCACTGCTGATGGTGGCCACCTCCACCCAGCCCATCGAGGAGTCCCTCCAGGGCCTCGCCATCCTCCTCGGCTCGGTCTCCGCCGGCGGCATCCTGCTCGCCGCCATCGCCGGCCGCCTGGTCGCCCGCTCCGCCCTGAAGCCCGTCGACCGGCTCACCGACGCCGTCGAACACATCGCCAGGACCGAGGAGGTCGGCACCACCATCCCGGTCCGCGGGGACGACGAGATCGCCCGCCTCTCCACCTCCTTCAACTCCATGAGCACCGCCCTCGCCAACTCCCGCGAGCGGCAGACCCGGCTGATAGCCGACGCCGGACACGAACTGCGCACCCCCCTGACCTCCCTGCGCACCAACGTCGACCTGCTGATCCGCAGCAACGACACCGGACGCCCGCTGCCCGCCGCGACCAAGACCAAGCTGCTCGGCAACATGAAGGCGCAGATGCAGGAACTCACCGTCCTGATCGGCGACCTGCTCCAGCTCTCCCGCCCGGACACCCCGAAGAGCGGTCCGGCGCCGACCGTGGTCGCCCTGCACGAGATCACCGGACGGGCCGTCGAACGGGCCGAGCTGCGCGGCCCGGGGCTGGTCTTCGAGACCGACACCGAGCCCTGGTACGTGCACGGCGACGCGGCCGGGCTGGAACGGGCCGTGATCAACCTGCTGGACAACGCGGTCAAGTACAGCCCGCCCGGCGGCACCATCGACGTCCGGCTGCACCAGGGCGTCCTGACCGTCCGCGACCACGGCCCCGGCATCCCGCCGGACGAGCTCCAGTACGTCTTCGACCGGTTCTGGCGCTCGCCGTCCTCGCGCCAGCTGCCCGGCTCCGGCCTCGGGCTCTCGATCGTCGCCCAGAGCATCCGGGAGGCCGGCGGCGAGGTCACCCTCGGCCCCGCCGCCGACGGCGGCCCGGGCGCGCTGGCCACCGTCCGCCTGCCCGGCGGCCCCGCCCCGGAATGACGGAAGGGCGGGTGGGGGCGCCCCGACAGCGCTCCCACCCGCCCCATGGCCGGCTCACGGTCAGTCGATGGTGCTGCCCGGGCCGATGATCTTGATCCGGTCCTGCGCCGGGGCCTGGAGCGGCGCGGCCGCCGAGCTGTGGGCACCCAGGTAGGCGGTGAAGACGTCCAGGTCCGAGGCGCCGACCAGCTTGTCGGCGCCGGCCGCGAAGGCCGGGAAGCCGTCGCCGCCGCCGGCCAGGAACTCGTTGGCCGCGACGCGGTACGTGGCGGCCGGGTCGACCGGGGCGCCGTTCAGCCGGACCGAGTCCAGGACCACGCGGTCCGCACCGGTCTTGCGCATGTCCAGGGTGTAGTGCAGGTTCGAGGACACCTGGAGGATCTTCGGCGCGGCGGTGTTGGAGCCGCTCACCTGCTGCTGGAGCAGCTGGATCAGCTGGGCGCCGGTCAGCGTCTTGACCTGCATCATGTTGGTGAACGGCTGGACGGTGAACGCCTCGCCGTAGGTCACCACGCCGTCGCCCTCGCCGCCCGAGGCCTTGTAGACCAGGTCGGAGCGGATGCCGCCGGGGTTCATGAAGGCGACCTGCGCGCCGCCCTTGTCGGCCGGGGCCAGCCCGGCGAGCTGCGCGTCGGCGATCACGTCACCGAGCGGCTTCTCCGGGTCGCCGTTGCCGCGGCCGTTGATGTCCGAGGCGATGTAGCCGATCGGACGGTTGGCGATCGGGGCGGCCAGCTTGGAGTAGTGGTCGACCAGCGCCGTCATGTCGGGCGCCTTCTCGACCGTGCGGCGCACCACGTGGTTCTCGGCCTTGACCGAGGGACGCACGATCTCGCCGGTGGTCTTGTCCAGCTTCATGTCGATCTCGGTGAACAGCCGGCCGAAGGAGGCGGCGCTGGTCACCGAGCGCGGGACGCCGTCGGGGTCGGGGATGCTGCAGGCGTACGCGTTGTGGGTGTGGCCGGTGACGATGGCGCCGACCGCCGGGTCGATCTTCTTCGCGATGTCGACGATCGGGCCCGAGATGCCCTGGCCGGCCGCGCCGCAGTCGTAGTTGTAGGTGCCGCTGGCCGGGTAACCGCCCTCGTGGATCAGCGCGACGATCGAGTTGACGCCCTTGGCCTTGAGCTCGGCGGCGTACTTGTTGATCGTGGTGACCTCGTTGGCGAACTTCAGGCCCTTGACGCCCTCGGCGGTCACGATGTTCGGCGTGCCCTCCAGGGTGACACCGATGAAGCCGACCTTCACGCCCTGGGACTTGGTGATCCAGTACGGGGCCAGCAGCGGCTTGCCGGACTTCTCGTCGGTGACGTTGGCCGACAGGAAGTTGAAGTTGGCGCCCTTGAAGGTGCGGCCGGGCTCGTAGCAGCCGTCGGTCGGGTGGCAGCCGCCGTCCTGCATGCGCCGCAGCTCCTGCGCGCCCTCGTCGAACTCGTGGTTGCCCACGGAGGTGACGTCCAGGCCGAGCTTGTCCATCGCCTCGATGGTCGGCTCGTCGTGGAAGAGCGCCGAGGTCAGCGGGCTGGCGCCGATGATGTCGCCGGCGGCGACGGTGATCGAGTCGTCGGCCGGGATGCGCGCCTTGCGCAGCTCGGTGGCCAGGTACTCGATGCCGCCGGCCGGGGTGGAGACCTCCTTGCCGGTGGCCGGGTCGATCTCCTTGATCGTGCCGGACGAGCCGGCCGGGGGCTCCAGGTTGCCGTGGAAGTCGTTGATCGCCAGCAGCTGGAGGTTGACGGTCTTGTGGCGCTTGGCGTTGGCGTCGGCGGCCTGGGCGGCCGTCGGCACGACCACCGTGCCGAACAGACCTGCGGCGGCGACGACGGCGAGCGCCGTCCGTCGGGATCTGACGGTGAGCATGAAGGGTTCCCCTGCACCTTGGAAGGAGCACCGGCTGTGGACAGCATCGGCGTTCGGGCATGTGTTGCGACTGCGAAGCCTATGGTCAACGCGCGTAGCTGTCAGGACGTCGAACGTAACGAGAGGATTACCTACTGACGAACCATCGCCGTCCGAGGGGCGCCGAGCCCGCGGAGACGGCCGTCGCGCGGGCCCTCCCGAGGAGCCCTCAGACCCCCGGCTCGGCCGCCAACTGCCGCTCCGCACGGTCCCGTTCGGCCACCGCGTCCTCCGTCATCGCGCGGTCCGTGTAGACCAGCGGACGCTCGGCCTCGGTGACGATGTGCTTCACCACCTGGACGTTGCCGTTGACGTCCCAGACCGCGATGCCCGGCGACAGGGTCGGGATGATCTCCACCGCCCAGCGCGGCAGGCCCAGCACCCGGCCGGTCGCCCGCGCCTCCTCGGCCTTCTGCATGTAGATCGTCCGGGTCGAGGCCATCTTCAGGATCGCCGAGGCCTCCTTGGCCGCCGCGCCGTCCACCACGTCGGACAGGTGGTGGACCACCGCGACGAAGGACAGCCCGAGCCGGCGGCCGAACTTCAGCAGCCGCTGGAACAACTGGGCCACGAAGGGACTGTTGATGATGTGCCAGGCCTCCTCGACCAGGAAGATGCGCTTCTTCCGGTCCGGCCTGATCCAGGTGTGCTCCAGCCACACCCCGACGATCGCCATCAGGATCGGCATCGCGATCGAGTTGCGGTCGATGTGCGAGAGGTCGAAGACGATCAGCGGCGCGTCCAGGTCGATGCCCTCGGTGGTCGACCCGTCGAACATGCCGCGCAGGTCGCCGTCGACCAACCGGTCCAGCACCAGCGCCACGTCCAGGCCCCAGGACTGCACCTCGTCCACCGCCACGCCCAGCGACTCCACCGAGGACAGGTCGGGGTTGCGCAGCGTGTCGATGATGTCGTCCAGCACCGGCTGACGACCCTTCACCGAGGCCGCCACGTGGGCGTGCGCGGCCTTCAGCGCGAAGCCCGCCCGCTCCTCCAGCCCGCGCCCCATCGCCACCTCGACGATGGTGCGCAGCAGCGACAGCTGGCCGGTCTGGGTGATCGCCGGGTCCAGCGGGTTGAGCTTCACCCCGCCGTCCCTGGCCGCCATCGGGTCCAGCCGGATCGACTTTATGCCCAGCGCGTCGGCGATCAGGTTCCACTCGCCCACGCCGTCCTCGCCCTGCGCGTCCAGCACCACGACCTGGCGGTCGCGGAACCTCAGCTGCCGCAGCACGTACGTCTTCTCCAGCGCCGACTTGCCGTTGCCGGACTCACCGAGCACCAGCCAGTGCGGGGCGGGCAGCTGCTGCCCGTACAGCTGGAACGGGTCGTAGACGTACCCCTTGCCGCTGTACACCTCGCGACCGATGATCACACCGGAGTCGCCCAGGCCCGGAGCTGCCGTAGGCAGGTAGACGGCCTGCGCCTGGCCGGTGGAGGTGCGCACCGGCAGGCGGGTGGTCTCCACCTTGCCGAACATCAGGCTGGTGAACGCATCGGTGAGGTTGCCGAGCGCCATGGGCGGCCTCCTGACGGGTCAGCGGTGGACGGGGATACGGGTGTACGGGGGGCGTGCGGCCGTGCTCAGCGGCGGATGCCGGTGGCGAACGGAAGCGTGTTGACGAAGGCCCGGTGGTGCTCGCGGTCGCACCACTCCAGCTTGAGGTAGCTCTTGCCGGCCGAGGCCCGGATGGTCCGCTTGTCGCGGGCCAGCGCGTCGGGGTTGCGCGAGGAGACCGTGATGTAGCCGACCAGGTTCACCCCGGCCGCGCCGGAGGCCAGGTCGTCACCGCGCTGGTCCACCCGGCCGGTGTGGGCCAGGTCGCGCGGGTCGACCGTGCGGTTCATCTTGGCCGCACGGCTGGCCTCGGCCTCGTCGTTGGTCTTCTCGGTCAGCATCCGCTCGATCGCGACGTCCGTGGGCTCCAGGTCCATCGTCACCGCGACCGTCCGGATCACGTCCGGGGTGTGCACCAGCAGCGGCGCCAGGAAGTTGACGCCCACCGGGGTGAGCGGCCACTCCTTGATCCACGCGGTGGCGTGGCACCACGGCTCCCGGGTCGCCGACTCGCGGGTCTTCGCCTGCAGGTACTGCGGCTGGGTCGCGTCCAGCTCGGCCGGCCAGGCGTTGCGCCGGGACATCGCCTGGATGTGGTCGATCGGGTGGTCCGGGTCGTACATCGAGTGCAGCAGCGAGGAGAGCCGGGCCTGACCCAGCGGCTGACGCACCCGGATGTCCGCCTCGGCCAGCCGGGCGCAGATGTCGGTCAGCTCGCGCGCCATCACGGCCGCCAGTCCCTCGTCGTCCCGCGCCCGCCGCCCGGTGGCCGTCCGGCCCATCGCGTGCGCCTCGGCGGCCAGGTCCCGGGTGTAGTGCATGCAGGCCACCAGGTACGCCCGGTGCTGCTCCGAGGAGGTCGACACCATCGACTGCAGCTGGTCGTACGAGTCCTGCAGCCAGCGCGCCGACGACGGGTCGCCGCGCCGCTCGACGTCCTTGGCGTGCGCGTCCGGATCGGCCGGCAGGGTCCGGGCCAGGATCTGCAGCCGCGTCACGAAGCCGTCCCCGTTGGCGACGTGCTTCAACAGCGTCCCGAACCGGTCGACCAGGGCCTCCTGGTCCTCCGAGTCACGCAGGCCGACGCCCGGTCCCTCGATCTCGATCGCGGCCGTCACCGTCCGACGCTCCAGGTGCATCAGCACCCCGACCTCGTCCGGCCCGAACGGCGCCGTCAGCCAGCGCAGCCGCCCCACCCCCGGCGGCGGGCCGACCTCCACCTCCCGGCCGTCCAGCCGGGTACCGGCGTCCATCACGTCCGAGCGCCACACCGCCCGCCCGCTGCGGACCGTCCGGCGGTAGGTGCGGTTGATCTCCACCCACTTGTAGAACGTCCGCTTGCGGTACGGCACGTACACCGCCGCGATGGCGAGCGCCGGCAGGCCGACCAACCCGCCGATCCGCAGCGGCAGGATCGGCATCAACAGGCCCCAGAGCATGCCGAGGAAGGCCCCGAGGATGATCAGCATGATCTCGCCGGACTCCCGGTTCCGGCCGATCGGCGCGTTCGGGCGGGCCTTGCCGATCAGGTAGGTGCGGCGCTGGTGCACGTACGGCTGGGCGTACTGGGCACCGTACTGGCCCAGCGGTTCGCTGCTCACTTACCCGTCACCCTCCCTTCGCTGGATTGCTGTCGCGGATCGGAACCGAAGCCTGCGGCGGCCCGCCCTGCGGCGGTGGCGTCGGCGTCCGGCCGGCGTGGGCGGCGATGCCCGGCGCGACCGAACCGCCGCCCGCACCCCCGCCGCCACCCGTACCCGCCGCCTGCGGACCACGGTCGCCGTGAGTCGTGATGCCCTGCTTCATCAGGTTCGCGGTGCCGTTGATCATCGCCGAACCGGCCTGCACGGCGTTGGCCCGGGCCCCGCGCATGTTCAGCATCTCGTCGCCGAAGCCCGGCACGAAGCGGTAGACCGAGGCACTCGCGAAGATCGACAGGAACAGGATCGCCAGCCCCGACAACACCCGGGCGAAGTCGTCGTCGGCCCCGGACCCGGTCGCCACCGCGCCCGCCAGCCCCAGGATGACCACGATGATCGGCTTCGCCAGGTCCACCGCCAGCATCACCCCCGCCCAGCGCCGTACGTGCTTCCACAACTGCCGGTCCACCAGCCCCGCGTACACCGCCGTACCCAACAGCGCGCCGACGTACAGCATCGCCGCCCGGATCAGCAGCTCGATCCAGAGCACCGCCGCCGCCAGCACCGCGACCAGCGACACGATCACCAGGATCAGCGGACCACCACCCACGTCGCCCTTCTCCAGCGTGTCGGCGAACCCCCCCAGGTACGACCCGGTGTCCGTCTTCGTCCCGACCGCGATCGCCTTGGTCAAACCGTCCGTCACACTCACCACGGTGAACAGGATCAACGGCGTGAACGCGGACGCCACCACCGTCAACCACAGGAAACCGATCGCCTCCGAGAACGCCGTCGTCAGCGGCGCCCCCCGCACCGCCCGCTTCGTCACCGCCAGCAGCCACAGCACCAACGTGATCACCGTCGACACGGCGAACACCACGGCGTACTGCTGCAGGAACGACGCATTGGTGAAGTCCACCTGCGTCGTCCCGTCGATCGCCCCCGACAACTTCCGCACCACCCACGCCGCGGCCTGCGCACAGCTCTTGGCCAACGACCCGAGCGGATCGGTCACAGTCCCGACGGTGCCGCTCCCGGGGATGACGACCGCTCCCCCGGGAGCACAGCCCGCGTCACTGCCAGGGATCGGGAGATCGACCTTTTGACAAGTGGGAGTGGCTGTCGGCGACGGCTCTGCGAACACCCGCTGGGCCGTCGACAGCGCCGCCACCTGCACGGTGGCCAGCACACCGGCAAGGGTGCCCACGCGGCGCCGTGCGCCGGAAGTGTGTGAGGTCTGGTCAGCGCGCAAAGCGGAACCCCCCGAACTGCTGGACGGCGCCGGTGATCTCATCGGCGGTGGCGGCCTGCTGGTCTGCGGGCACCGGCGCGGGGCCCTGCCTGCTGGTGAAGTCGGTGAGCTTCCAGTCGCTGCCCGTCCAGTGCAGCGAGAGCGTGAGGGTGAACCAGTTGGTGGTCACCGGCTGGACAGAGCGCTCGCCGGCGAGGCCGGTGAGGCCGGTGCACCACACCTCGACCTTGGCGTCGCCCTCGTTGTAGCCCGTCGACTTGGCGCCGACCGGGACGGTGCGGCTGACGAAGGTGAGGCCCTTGGGTGCGCGGCCCTGGGAGTCGAGGCCGTAGCGGGTGACGGTGTCGCCGCCGAAGCCCTGGTCCAGTCGACTCTGGAGCCCCGCCAGTGCGCCCGGGTCGGCGATGGTGGCGACGATGCCGTGCCGGCTGTCGGTGCGGAACATGTCCGCGGAGCCGATCGCCACCGCGTAGTTGGTGGCGGCCGACTGGGCGCCGGGCTCGGTGTGCGGGTAGCCGGTCGGGATGCCGTTGACGGTGGTGCCGACGGGCTGGTCGCCGCTGGGGGCGGGGCCGGCACCGGCGTCGGCGCGGTCGGCGGAGGGGCCGCCGCCTCCGGTGCCGGATGTAACGCGGTTGGCGATGGCGACGGCCACCACGAGCAGGGTGACGACGACCAGGACGGCCAGCAGGGCGCGCAGCGGTCGGGCCTGACGGGGGTTCGGCTGGGCGGAGGACTGTTCGCCGACCGGCAGGCGCGTGCGGGTGCGCGGCTGGTCGTCGGACAACGGCACGGCGGCCCTCCAAGTGCGGGGAGCCGGGGCGGCTCCGGGGGGCCTCCGCCCGGGGGCGGGCGCGGGCGGAGGGCGGGGACGGGGGTGGACTCCTGGCGGGCCGGCCGTCGGAGGGGGTCCGGACGGGGCCCCGGCCTCAGGCAGGTCGGACTACTGCTGTCCGATCGTCAGATCGCCATGCCGTAGACAATGGTGAACAGAGTGCCGAGTGATCCGATGATGAACACGCCGGTCAGGCCGGCGACGATCAGCCCCTTGCCCTGTTCGGCGCCGAAGCTGTCGCGCATCGCGGTCGCTCCGATCCGCTGCTTGGCCGCACCCCAGACCGCGAGGCCGAGGCAGATGAGGATGGCGACGGCCATGATGACCTCGACCATCACCCGCGCCTCCGACCCGAGGCTCGCGAACGGCCCCCAGTCCGGCGCGATTCCGCCGATGATGGTGTCGATGTTCGGCTTCTTGGGGGGGTCCTCGGCCAGGTGGCCGACCGCATTGGTGTGCACGCTGCTCAGGTTCATTTCCATCTCACCGCCCGATCAGGCAAATTCAAGGGCCCGGACCCGGCCCGCGCGAAGGGTCGGTACCTATTCTTGGCCAGATCTGATGTCGACTTGGCTACTTCTCGCGAATTGGTCGTGAGGCATCGGGCACGTACGCGAGGATGTACACCGTACGAAGGATAGCGCTCACTGTTCGTATCTCTGATGATTGCGGTGAGCAACGCCTTCCGGGACACTTCGACTGACGATTCGTCGGGATGGTGCTGATGGTACTCCGGAAGGCCGGTACGGCCGCCGCCGCTGCGGGAGTTGTTGGTTTCGGGTTCATCGGGCTGGTGACGATGGGGACTTTTGCGGCAAGTGGGACGCCGCAACAGTCGGCGAATCGTTCCGCCTTGTCCCCCGGAACGGTCCCCGCGGCCTACCAGGATCCGATCCAGCGGTGGGGCTCGCTCTGCCCGGAGATCTCCCCGCCGATGCTCGCGGCGCAGTTGTACCAGGAGAGCGGTTTCGACCCCAGGGCGCGGTCCGGGGTCGGGGCGCAGGGAATGGCCCAGTTCATGCCTGGCACCTGGCCCAGTTACGCCACCGACGGCAACGGGGACGGCAAGGCGGACGTCTGGGATCCGCTGGACGCGATCGCCTCGGCGGCGACCTACGACTGCGCGATCGCCAAGGAGGTCGCGAAGGTTCCCGGCGACCCGCAGGCCAACGTGCTGGCCGCCTACAACGCCGGCGAGGGCGCGGTCATCAAGTACAACGGGGTCCCGCCGTACAAGGAGACCCAGGGCTACGTGCGGAACATCCAGGCGATGGCCCGCAGCTTCGCCGCGCCGGCCTCGCCGACCGCTCCGCTGGAGGTGTCCCCGCAGTCGTCGGCCGCGATCTACTTCGCGCAGACCAAGCTCGGCACCCCGTACCTGTGGGGCGGTGAGGGCCTGCCCTCGCAGAACGGGCGGTTCGACTGCTCGGGCCTGACCCAGGCCGCGTTCGCCAGTGTGGGCATCACCCTGCCCCGGGTGGCCAACGACCAGTGGTACGCCGGGCCGCACCCGTCGCGCGATCAGCTGCGGCCGGGCGACCTGGTGTTCTGGGCGACGGACCTGAGCGATCCGCGGAGCATCCACCACGTCGGGATCTACGTCGGCGGCGGGTACATGATCAACGCGCCGCACACCGGTGCGGTGATCCGCTACGACAAGATCGACACCAGGGAGTACATCGGCGCGACCCGGGTCACCTCGGACGGCGCCCAGGCGCTGCCGACCCGCAACGACGACGGCGCGGTCAACGCCCCGAGCCGGCCGGGCGGAACGGAGCCCACCGCCCCGGCGAGGAACCAGGGCGGCGCGCAGGGCGGCGCCGCCGCGGCCCCGGCGGCCCCCGCACGGTCGGCGGTCGCGGCGCCGCCCGCGCCGGCCGGGCCGAGCCCCGCCGGGTCGGGACGATAGGCCCGGTGCGGCGGGGACGGCCGGGACCTGTGTGCGCACTGTGGACGCTGAGTCAAGTTTCGATAACCGCGCGTTTCCGTGGAACGCTGTGCCCCGGAAATGACGTTTCCTCCGGTGGCCCCTCGTCAGCACCCCGCACCGGGCGGGCCCCGGCCACGACGACCAGGTGCAGCGGACCAGAAGGAGGTGCGGCGTGTCGACGCCGCTTGCCGACACGACCAACCCCGACCTCGACCTGCTCTACGCCGTCAACGGCCTGGCCAAGCGCTCCCCGCAGTGGCTGGACCACCTGGTCTCGTGGATCGGCGAGTACGGCATCCTGATCGGCCTGGCGATGCTCGGTCTGGTGGCCTGGCTCCAGGCCAGGCGTCGTCCGGACGCGCCGGTGGCGATGGCCGGGCTGCTCTGGGTGCCGCTCTCGGTGGCCGTCGCCGAGCTGGCCAACCTCCCGATCGCCGCGATCGTGAACCGCCCGCGCCCCTTCGTCGACCATCCGGGGCTGCTGGTGCTGGTGGACGGCAAGGCCGGCACCCACTCCTTCGTCAGCGACCACTCGACCATGACCATGGGCGTGGCGGTGGCGCTGTTCCTGGTGAACCGCAGGCTCGGCTGGATCGCCGGCGGGCTGGCGCTCCTCCAGGGCTTCTGCCGGATGTTCATGGGCGTCCACTACCCGACCGACGTGATCGGCGGTTTCGCGCTCGCGGTCGCCGTGGTGCTGCTGCTGGCGCCGATCGCGATGGCGGTGCTGGTGCCGTTCTGCCACGCACTGAGCCGGACGGCGGTCGCCCCGCTGATCCGGGCGCCCGAGCGCGGCGGAGCGGCCCGCGGCGGGGTCGCCGCGCGCGGGCGTCGGCGCGGTCGCGGGGCGGTGCGGACCGGGGAGCAGCCGCCGGAGTCCGACCTCGCGGCCTGACCTCGCGGCCGCCCCTCCCGCGGCCCCGCGGGGGTGCCAGGGGTCCGGCCCCGGATCAGTCCGACTCCGGATCAGTCCGGCTCCGGATCAGTCCGGCTCGGCACCGTTCGCCGCATCGTTCCCGGCACCGTTCTCGGCGAGGTGGTCGGCTCCCTCGCGGCGGGCCAGGTCGCGGGAGCGGCGGGCCGGGGCGTACCAGCCACAGCTGCAGGTCGCGAAGGCGAAGGAGCCGCGCTCGCTGATCGCGAGGCGGTGTTCGGGCATCCGGGCGGCGCCGGGGGCGACCGGCAGCTCACTGTGCACGTCGCTCACCGTAACGCGCCACGGGCCCCGGCGCGAAGCTCCCGTCACACCGGCCGCCGTAACCCTTTGCCTCCCAACTCGTTTGCCCGGAAAGAGCTCTGCCCACCCGGTGGTGGCCGGCGGGGCAGTCGGGCCTGAGGGGGTTGTCGCGAGGATGAAGATGACCGACCAGCAGCGCACCGGACGGTCGGCACGCCGTCCGGGTCCGCACCTGCGCGCGGCGGCCGGGGCCGCCCTGCTCGCCGCCGCACTGGCGGCGGGGGCCGCCGGCTGCTCCGGCGGCTCCGTCGACGGCTCCTCCGACCAGCAGTCGGGCGCCCCCGACCAGCTCGCCGCGGACGCGCTGACGGCGGTGCGCAACGCCGCCGACATCACCGGTCGCACCGGTTCCGCGCACACCGCGACGGAGCTGGTCACCGAGTCCGCCGAGAAGAAGGCCTCGTTCAGCGGCACCGGCGGCTACGACTACGTCAAGCGGATCGGCCGGCTGGAGGTCCAGGTGCCGCCGGGCGCGGCGACCACCGGGAAGATCGTCGAGGTGGTCCTGCCGGGCACCGTCTACCTCCAGAACAGCGGCGCCAAGGTCCCCGAGGGCAAGTGGGTCAAGCTGGACGTGCGCCAGCTGCCGGACGGCAACCTGGTCAGCAGCGGCGCCACCGACCCGGCCTCGGCGGCGGGGGCGCTGCGCGGGGCCCAGAAGGCGGAGGCGGTGGGCACCGAGACCGTCGACGGGGTCGCGCTGCACCACTACCGGGGCACTCTGGACCTGGCGAAGGCGGCCGACGCGACCGGCGGCCGCGGCGGTGACGGCCTGCGGATGGGCGGGCAGACCTTCACCGTCAAGGAGGTCCCGTACGACGCCTGGCTGGACGACCAGGGCCGGCTGCGCAAGGTGGTCGAGGTGTTCACCTTCGCCGGGGTGGCCGGGTCGAAGGAGGCCAAGGACCAGGTGAAGGTGACGTCGACGACCTCGCTGACGGACTTCGGCAAGCCGGTGGAGGCGGCCGAGCCCTCGGCCTCGGACATCTACCAGATGAAGCCCACGGAGAGCCCGAAGTAGGGCGGGTCGGACACGCCCCGGGTCGCCGGGGCAGCGCTCCGGCGCCGGGGCGAGACGGGGTGCCACCGGGGCGGGTGGCCGTCCGGGGAGCGACGGCCACCCGTTTCGGCGGCGCCGAGATGGCCCGTCCGTGCCATGTGGACGGGCCCCGAAGTGCCTAGGCTGGACTCCGGGTGGCTGCCGCCCGGGCTGGCGAGGCACTGAAGGGGTGGTGCAGGTGGTGTCGTCCACGGGTGGCCGCAGCGGCGGCCACGACGACGCGGCCCTCGACGAGATCGATCTGGCCGGCGAGCTGATGATCGCCGCGACGGCCAGTTCCGGCGACCGGCTGCCGACCGAGCGGATCGACGAGGTGCTGCTGGACCGGGCCGAGCCCGGGCAGGCCGACCGGGAGGCCGACGGCTAGCGGGCGCCCGGGGGCGACGCGCCCCCGGGGCCACGCTCAGCTGCGCAGCAGGCGGCTGATCGCGGCGGTGGCCTCCGCGACCTTGGCGTCGAGCTCGGTGCCGCCCTCCTCGGCGGCCGCGGCGACACAGTGCCGCAGGTGCTCCTCCAGCAGGGAGAGCGCGAAGGACTGCAGCGCCTTGGTGCTGGCCGAGACCTGGGTGAGCACGTCGATGCAGTAGACGTCCTCGTCGACCATGCGCTGCAGGCCGCGGATCTGGCCCTCGATCCGGCGCAGCCGCTTGAGGTGGGCGTCCTTCTGCGCGCTGTAGCCGTGCGGGCCGTGGTGCCCCGTCGGAGCGTGGTCGGCGTGCGGGTCGGTCCCCTGCGCCTGCTCCGGCTCGGTGCGCGCTTGCGTCGTGGTCATCGGCCCCGCCTTCGTCTCAGTGCCTGGTGGCTGCGTCGGCCACCAGTGTCCAACACCGGGGCCTTCCGTGGTGTTCCGACGGCCGACCCGGCATGTGCCACGGGGCTCGGGAGGGGGTGCCCGCCGGTTCGCCCGTCTGGGCGGCGACCCGGTCTTCCGTGCGCACGACGGGGACAATCCGGTCGAGGTTCCGTCAGACTGAGGGTTCGAGTCCACGTGTGGTGGTGCGGCCCGGACAGCCGGTGCGACCGTCGAACGGAAGGGGAGGTTCCGGCTCCTGCCCCGACACCCCGCTTGCGTGATTGCGCTTGGTTGCACCTAGCATCGTTCAGTCCCTACCCCGCACATCGGAGATTTCCGTGCGTTTTAGCCTGACCCCGAAGGAGACGAGCTTCTACGACATGTTCGCCGCCGCGGCGGAGAACCTCGTCGTCGGATCGAAGCTCCTCTTGGAGCTGCTGGGATCAGACGTGTCGGCCCGTGCGGAGATCGTCGAGCGCATGCGCGCCGCCGAACACGCCGGGGACGACACCACCCATGCCGTCTTCCACCAGCTGAACTCGTCCTTCATCACGCCCTTCGACCGCGAGGACATCTACAGCCTCGCCTCGTCGCTGGACGACATCATGGACTTCATGGAGGAGGCCGTCGACCTGGTCGTCCTCTACGACATCCAGACCCTGCCGAAGGGCATCGAGCAGCAGATCGAGGTGCTGGCGCGCGCCGCGGAACTCACCGCCGAGGCGATGCCGAACCTGCGCAGCATGTCCAACCTGACCGAGTACTGGATCGAGGTCAACCGGCTGGAGAACCAGGCCGACCAGATCCACCGCAAGCTGCTCGCCCACCTGTTCTCCGGTCAGTACGACGCCATCGAGGTCCTCAAGCTCAAGCAGATCGTGGACGTCCTTGAGGAGGCGGCGGACGCGTTCGAGCACGTCGCCAACACGGTGGAGACCATCGCCGTCAAGGAGTCCTGACCCCCGTGGACATGGCAGCACTCATCGCCGTCGTCGGCGTTGCGTTCTTCTTCACGTACACCAACGGCTTCCACGACTCGGCGAACGCGATCGCCACCTCGGTCTCCACCCGGGCGCTCACCCCGCGGGCGGCGCTGGCGATGGCCGCGGTGATGAACCTGGCCGGCGCGTTCCTCGGCAGCGGCGTGGCGCACACCGTCTCCAAGGGGATCATCGAGACCCCCACCGGCGACCAGGGGATGGTGATCCTGTTCGCGGCCCTGGTCGGGGCGATCGCCTGGAACCTGGTCACCTGGTACTTCGGCCTCCCGTCCTCCTCCTCGCACGCGCTGTTCGGCGGCATGGTGGGCGCGGCGCTGGCCGGCGGCGTCGACGTGATCTGGGGCGGCGTCCTCGACAAGATCATCATCCCGATGATCGTCTCGCCGGTGGTCGGCCTGGTCGGCGGCTTCCTGGTGATGCTGGCGATCCTGTGGATCTTCCGCCGGGCCAACCCGCACCGGGCGAAGCGCAACTTCCGGGTCGCCCAGACCGCCTCGGCCGCCGCGATGGCCCTGGCGCACGGCCTCCAGGACGCCCAGAAGACCATGGGCATCGTGGTCCTGGCCCTGACCATCTCCGGCCACCAGTCCGGCAACGGGATCCCGGTCTGGGTGAAGATCTCCTGCGCGACCATGCTGTCGCTGGGCACCTACGCGGGTGGCTGGCGGATCATGCGCACGCTCGGCCGCAAGATCATCGAGCTGGACCCGCCGCAGGGCTTCGCGGCCGAGGCCACCTCCGCGACGGTCATGTACATCACGTCGTTCGTCTTCAAGGCGCCGATCTCCACCACCCACGTGATCACCGCGGCGATCATGGGCGCGGGGGCCACCAAGCGGATCCGCGCGGTGCGCTGGGGCGTCGCGAAGAACATCGTGCTCGGCTGGTTCATCACGATGCCGGCGGCCGCCATCGTCGCAGCGCTGGTGTACTGGTTCGTCCACCTGTTCTGGGGCTGACGCCCCGGCAGGACGCGTGAACGGACAGGGCCCGCCCCCACATCTCGGGGGCGGGCCCTTTTCCATGTCCCGCGGCGGCACCGCCATGCAGCACCACGGGACAGCTCGGGTCCGTCGCGCTCCCCGTGCCGGGGGCGCGACGGGGTCCGGTCTAGCCGAAGCGGCCGGAGATGTAGTCCTCGGTCGCCTGGACCTGCGGGTTGGAGAAGATCCGCTGGGTGTCGTCCAGCTCGATCAGCTTGCCCGGCTGGCCGACGCCGGCCAGGTTGAAGAAGGCGGTGCGGTCGCTGACGCGGGCCGCCTGCTGCATGTTGTGGGTCACGATGACGATGGTGAACTGCTCCTTCAGCTCGCCGATCAGGTCCTCGATGGCGAGGGTGGAGATCGGGTCGAGCGCGGAGCAGGGCTCGTCCATCAGCAGGACCTGGGGCTCGACCGCGATGGCGCGGGCGATGCACAGGCGCTGCTGCTGACCGCCGGAGAGGCCGGCCCCCGGCTTGTTCAGCCGGTTGTGGACCTCCTTCCAGAGGTTGGCGCCCTTCAGCGAGTGCTCCACCACCTCGTCCAGCACGGACTTCTTCTTCACGCCGGCGAGCCGCAGGCCCGCGACCACGTTGTCGTAGATCGACATGGTCGGGAACGGGTTCGGGCGCTGGAAGACCATGCCGATCGAGCGGCGCACGGCGACCGGGTCGACGTTGGAGGCGTACAGGTTCTCGTCGTCCAGGAGGACCTTGCCCTCGACCCGGGCGCCGGGGATCACCTCGTGCATCCGGTTGAGGGTCCGCAGGAAGGTGGACTTGCCGCAGCCGGAGGGGCCGATGAAGGCGGTCACCGAGCGGGGTTCGATGCTCATCGAGATGTCCTCGATGGCCTTGGTGGAGCCGTAGTAGGCCGACAGTCCGCTGACGTCGATGCGCTTGGCCATGATCGTTGCTTCTCTCGTCTGTCTCGTACGTCAGTCGGTCGCTCAGTGCCCGCCCTTGGGCGAGCGCCAGCGTGCGATGCCCCGGGCGATGAGGTTGAGCCCCATCACGAAGGCGATCAGCACCAGCGCCGCACCCCAGGCACGGGCGTAGCCGAAGTCGTTGTTGACCTGCGAGTACTGCGTCCAGATGTACATCGGCAGGGACTGCTGCGGCCCGTCGAACGGGTTGCTGTTGATGTAGTCGGCGCCGAACACCAGCATCATCACCGGGGCGGTCTCGCCCGTGATGCGGGCGACCGCGAGCATCACACCGGTGGTGATGCCGCCGATCGCGGTGGGGAGGACGATCCGCAGGATGGTCTTCCACTTCGGCACGCCGAGCGCGTAGGAGGCCTCGCGCAGCTCGTTCGGGACGAGCTTCAGCATCTCCTCGGTGGACCGGACCACGACCGGGATCATCAGGATCGCCAGCGCGAGGCTGCCCGAGAAACCGGAGTAGCCGAAGCCCAGGGCGAGGTTCCAGAGCGAGAGGACGAACAGACCCGCGACGATCGACGGGATGCCCGTCATGACGTCGACGAAGAAGGTGACCGCCTTGGCGAGCTTGCCGCGGCCGTACTCGACCAGGTAGACGGCGGTCAGCAGACCGATCGGGGCGGCCATCGCGGTGGCCAGGCCGACCTGCTCCAGGGTGCCGATCAGCGCGTGGTAGATGCCACCGCCGGGACCGGACTGGATCACGCCCTTCATCGAGTGGCTCAGGAAGTTCCCGTTGACCACCTCGATGCCCTGCTGGACGGTGTAGACCGTCAGGGCGACCAGCGGGATGACCGCCAGGATGAAGGCGACCCAGACCACCGAGGTGGCGACCCGGTCCTTGGCCTGCCGGCGGCCCTCGACCCGGGCCGCGAGGCCGTAGGTGACCAGGACGAAGAGCAGGGCCGAGATCAGGCCCCACTGGATGTGGCTGGCCAGTCCGGCGACCGCGCCGATCCCGCAGCCGAGGGCGATCGAGCCGGCCGCGATGGCGGCCGGGGCCCACTTGGGCAGTCGGTTGGTGGTCAGCGGACGGGCGACGGGCCGGGCGTCCTCGACGACGACGGTGGCGGTCATGCGTTGGCCCCCGAGTACTCCTTGCGGCGGGCGATGATCATTCGCGCGGCGCCGTTCACCAGCAGGGTGATGACGAACAGGACGAGGCCGGAGGCCATCAGCGCGTCGCGGCCGTTGGTGCCGGCCTCGTTGAACTTCAGCGCGATGTTCTGGGCGAAGGTTCCGCCCCCGGCGTCCAGGATGTGCAGCGACAGGACGTTGCTGGCGGAGAGCACGATCGCGACCGCGATGGTCTCGCCGAGCGCGCGGCCGAGGCCGAGCATCGAGGCCGAGATGATGCCGGGGCGGCCGAACGGCAGCACCGAGGTGCGGATCATCTCCCAGCGGGTCGCGCCGAGCGCGAGCGCCGCCTCCTCGTGCATCCGCGGCACCTGGCGGAACACCTCGCGGGAAACCGCGGTGATGATCGGCAGGATCATGATCGCCAGCAGGATGCCGACGGTGAACAGGTTGCGCGGGGTGCCGGTCCGGGTCTGGTCGAAGATGTACGTCCAGCCCAGGTACTCGTTGAGCCAGCTGGTCAGGCCGTCCAGGTGCGGCACCAGGAAGAGCGCGCCCCACAGGCCGTAGACGACGCTGGGGACGGCGGCGAGCAGGTCGACCAGGTAGGCGAACGGCTGGGCGATCCGGCGCGGCGCGTAGTGCGAGATGAACAGCGCGATCCCGATGGCGACCGGGACGGCGATGGCCATCGCGATGACGGCGCTGACGATGGTGCCGAAGGCCAGGACGGCGATGCCGAAGACGGGCTTCGGGGCGTCCGGCGTCCACTCGAAGGTGGTGAGGAAGTTGCCCTCGTTGGTGCTCAGGGCCAGCGCCGACCGCCAGGTCAGGAACGCGGCGATCGCGGCCATGATGACCAGCAGCAGGATGCCCGAGCCCCGGGCGAGGTTCATGAAGATCTTGTCGCCGACCCGGCTGTCGCGCGGTCGGCGTTCCCTGCCTCGCGGGGCGGCAGGGGAGGATGAAGTCATTGGTCTACTCCGGTCTGGTGGCGCCGCCCCGGAAGGGGGACGGCACCATGGCGGCGGTGCCCCGGACGTGGTGCTGGGTGTGGTGCGTTCCGGTGGGGGCGGCCCCGGCCCCCCTCGCTCACGGGGCCGCCCCACCGGGGGTCCTGTCGGGTCAGGCCAGGGTGGTGATGACGCCGTTGACCTTGTCGGTCACGGCCTTCGGCAGCGGGACGTAGCCCTTCTCGCCGATGGCCTTCTGGCCCGCGTCGCTGGCCGTGTAGGTCAGGAAGGACTTCAGGGTGTCGAGGGTGTCGGCCTTGTTGCCCTTGTCGCAGACGATCTCGTACGTGATCAGGACCAGCGGGTAGGAACCCTCTTCCTTGGTCGCGTAGTCGAGCTTCAGCGCGAGGTCGCTGCCGGTGCCGGCGGCCTGGGCCTTGCCGATGGTGGAGGCTGCGTTCTCGGCGGTGGCCTCGACCGGCTTGGAGGCGCCGGTGTTGATCGCGGCGCTCTTCAGGCTGTTGGTCTGGGCGTAGGCCAGCTCGACGTAGCTGATCGAGTTCTTGACCTGCTTGACCTGGGCCGAGACGCCGGCGCTGCCGTTGGCCGACTGGCCGCCCTTGCCCGCCCAGGCCTTGCCGGCCGGGTAGGACCAGGCGCCGCCGCCGGCGGCGGCGAAGTACTTGGTCAGGTTCTCGGTGGTGCCGGCGTCGTCCGAGCGGTGGAAGGTCTGGATGTCCGCGTCCGGCAGCTTGGCGCCCGGGTTCAGGGCGGCGATCGCCGGGTCGTTCCACTTGGTGATCTGCGAGTCGAAGATCTTGGCGGCGGTCGGGCCGTCCAGGACCAGCTTGTCGACGCCGTCGACGTTGTAGACCAGCGAGATCAGACCGCCGACCATCGGCAGGTCGATGCCCTGGCCGCCGGTGCAGACCGCCTTGGAGGCGTCGACCTCGGCCGGCTTGAGGGCCGAGTCGGAGCCGGCGAACTGGATCTTGCCCTGGTTGAACTGCTGGATGCCGGCACCGGAGCCGCCACCCTGGTAGTTGATCGTGGTCCCGGAGCAGGCGGCGGCGAAGCTGGTCTTCCAGACGTCCATCGCGGCGCCCTGGGCGGTCGAACCGGCGGAGATCAGCGAACCGGGCTTGCCACAGTTGATCGCGCCGGCGGCCGCGGCGGAGCCGCTGGAGCCGCCGGAGGCGGTCGTGTTGTTGTTGTCGTCCGACCCGCAGGCAGCGAGCGACAGCGAGCTGACGAGCGCCATGGCACCGATCGCGAGGGCCTTGGAGCGGCCGTTCCGCTGGAGCTTCACAGGGGTGTCCCTTTCTGTGGCATTGCCCTCTGCGCAGGCCGTACGCGTACGGCCCAGCGCGGGTTCTGCTGTGGTCCGGGGCCCGTTCGGCCCTCCGGTGGTCCCGAAGTTAGGCCGGGTAAGTGACACGACAGCCGGTCACAAGTGAACGGAGAGTGAACCTCGAAGGGATGACAGGAAACTACGCCAGGTAGTAACGGTTGCGTCACGGCAAGGGCGCGGGGAGATCACTTCCACCGTTCCTTCACCGTTGCGGCCCCTCCGCCCGCACCGGCTCCGCCCCCAGGACCGCCAGCAGGGCGTCGACCAGCACCCGGTCGTGGTCGTGGGTGAGCCGGGCACGGGCCTTCCCGGCCGGCAGCCACTCCAGCCGGTCCACCTCCCGGTTGGGCCGGAACGACCCGCTCGACGGCACCGCCGCCCAGTAGCGGACCTCCTTCGGACGGCCCTGCACCCGGTAGTGCCGGGTGGGCAGCTCCGGGCCCAGCAGGCAGCCGAACCCGGTCTCCTCCCGGACCTCGCGCAGCGCCGCCTCGACCACGCCCTCGCCGGGTTCGAGCTTGCCCTTCGGCAGGCTCCAGTCGTCGTACTTGGGCCGGTGGATCACCGCGATCCGCGGCCGCCCCAGCCGGCCGCTCTTCTTCGGCCGCCCCGGCAGCCACAGCACCGCACCCGCCGCCAGCACCACCGGGGCGTGCTCCGCCCCGCTCCCGGCCCGGGCCGCCGCCCGTCCGGTGCCCGGGCGCTCGCCCACCTCAGACCGTCCCGGGCACGCCCGGGTGCCCCCAGGCGTCGGCCGGCACGAGCTCCAGCCAGCCGTCCGGGCCGGGCGGCAGGTCGGGCCAGCGGCGGCCGACGGCGTACCGCGCCGACTCCACCTCCAGCCGCTGGTCGGCGTGCACCACGCCCAGCACGTACGCGGTCGCCGGGGTGATCCGCGGGGTGCGCGCCGCGGTGGCGGCGGTGACGGCGGCGTCCGCCGCCTCCTGCTGCCGGGCCAGCACCAGGTCCAGCTCGTCCAGCTCGGAGGACGAGCGGCCGCACACCTCCAGCGCGTACCGGGCCCGCTTCACCAGGATCCGCAGCCGGGACCAGGGCGCGTCGTCGGCCGCCAGCGCGGTGTCCGCGTCCGTCGCCCCGCGGGACGCCGGCACCGTGCCCAGCCGGCGCAGCCCGTCCCCGCCGTACGGCGTCGCGGCCCGCTGCAGCGGCAGCTGCTGGGCTCCCGCGGACAGCGCGGCGAACGCGGCGGCGGCCTGCGGCAGCAGCACCGCCGGGGCCCGGCCGCCCGCCGACTCCAGCAGCGGCGCCTCGCCGACCAGCAGGGTCATCCGGTCCGCCAGCGCGTGCAGCCGGGCGGAGCGGAGCTCCTGGAGCACCGTGGAGTGCGCCCTGGTCCGGGCCAGGGTCAGCTGCCGGTCCAGCAGCGCCCGCGCCTTGGGGGCGCCGGCGTGGCCGGCCAGCATGCCCGTCCCGCCCGGATCGGTGGCGCTCAGCGAGTCCAGCGCGCCCAGCAGCCGGGCCGAGCGGCGGACGTAACCGGGCTCCAGCGCGAGCAGGTTGAGCAGCCAGCGCAGCTCGGTGCGCGACTCCTGCGCCCAGGTCTGCTCGAAGAGCGAACCGAAGGTGTGCAGCAGCCCGCCGACCCGCCGGACGGCCCGCAGCAGGTCCGAGGTGCCGGCCGACGGGACGATCGAGGCCGCCCCGGGTCTGGCACCGACCTCGCCCACCGCCAGCGGCAGCGCGCGCAGGAAGGCGCCGGCCTGGGCGGTGAGGTGGCGGGAAAGGATGTCCCCGGCGGTCGCTGTGGAGGCCGCCTGGGCCGTCATCGGCGCTTCGGTCATGGCGTGGTAGATCCCCGTTCCCCCGGGGTGGTCCCGGAGCTGGTGGCCGACCGCCGGGGCGACTGTGCCCTCTCGTGGGCCACTGCCCCGGCGGCTTCGCATCAGTGGACGCGTCAGCGCGAGGTGGCGGCCCGGCGGCGCTGGCGTGAGTCGATCAGCAGGTCCTGGACGTGTCGCAGCGGCCGGTCCTCGGCGTCCTGGGATCGGCGGGCCCACGCGCCGTCCGGCCCCAGGTGCCAGGACTCGGTCTCGTCCGACACCCCGAGGTCGATCAGCCCGGACAGCTCGGCGCGGTGCGCCGGATCGGTGATCCGCAGCAGCGCCTCGATCCGGCGGTCCAGGTTGCGGTGCATCATGTCGGCGCTGCCGATCCAGACCTCCGGATCGCCGTTGTTGCCGAACACGAAGATCCGGGAGTGCTCCAGGAAGCGGCCCAGGATGCTGCGGACCCGGATGTTCTCGCTCAGCCCCGGCACGCCCGGGCGGATCGCGCAGATCCCGCGCACCCAGACGTCCACCGGCACCCCGGCCTGGGAGGCCCGGTACAGCGCGTCGATCACGGCCTCGTCGACGATCGAGTTGACCTTGAGCTTCACGTAGGCCGGGCGGCCGTCCTTGTGGTGCGCGATCTCGTTGTGGATCCGCGAGACCAGCCCGTCGCGCAGACCGCGCGGGGCGGTCAGCAGGCGGCGGTAGGACTCGCGGCGCGAGTAGCCGGAGAGCCGGTTGAACAGGTCCGAGAGGTCCGCACCGACCTGCGGGTCGGAGGTGAGCAGGCCGAGGTCCTCGTACAGCCGGGCCGTCTTCGGGTGGTAGTTGCCGGTGCCGACGTGCGAGTAGCGGCGCAGGGTGTCGCCCTCCTGCCGGACCACCAGCGAGAGCTTGCAGTGGGTCTTCAGCCCGACCAGGCCGTACACCACGTGACAGCCGGCCTCCTCCAGCTTGCGGGCCCACTTGATGTTGGCCTGCTCGTCGAAGCGCGCCTTGATCTCGACCAGCACCAGCACCTGCTTGCCGGACTCGGCCGCGTCGATCAGCGCGTCGACGATCGGCGAGTCGCCGGAGGTGCGGTACAGGGTCTGCTTGATCGCCAGCACGTCCGGGTCGGCGGCGGCCTGCTCCAGGAAGGCCTGCACCGAGGTGGAGAAGCTGTCGTACGGGTGGTGCAGCAGGACGTCGCGCTCACGCATCGCGGCGAAGATGTCCGGCTGGGAGGCCGACTCGACGTCGGTCAGCCCGCGGGCCGTGCCGGCCACGAACTTCGGGTACTTGAGCTCGGGGCGGTCCAGGTCGGCGATCCCGAACAGCCCGGTCAGGTCCAGCGGCCCGGGCAGCGGGAAGACCTCCGCCTCGGTGATGTTCAGCTCCCGCACCAGCAGGTCCAGGATGTACGGGTCGATCGACTCCTCGACCTCCAGCCGGACCGGCGGGCCGAAGCGCCGCCGCATCAGCTCCTTCTCCAGGGCCTTGAGGATGTTCTCGGTGTCGTCCTCCTCCACCTCCAGGTCCTCGTTGCGGGTGACGCGGAAGGCGTGGTGGGCCAGCACCTCCATCCCCGGGAAGAGCTCCTCCAGGTGGGCGCCCATGACGTCCTCGAGCGGGACGTACCGCTGGGGCGAGGCCTCCAGGAAGCGGGCCAGCGACTGCGGCACCTTGACGCGCGCGAAGTGCTTGTGCCCGGAGACCGGGTTGCGCACCACGACGGCCAGGTTGAGCGAGAGCCCCGATATGTACGGGAAGGGGTGCGCCGGGTCGACGGCCAGCGGGGTCAGGACCGGGAAGATCTTCTGGCGGAACAGCGTGTGCAGCCGGGCCTGCTCCTTCTCGGCCAGCTCGGACCAGCGGACCACCTCGATGCCCTCGGTGGCGAGGTCCGGCAGCACCTCCTGCTGGAAGGCGGCGGCGTGGCGGGCCATCAGCTCGCGCGAGCGGGTCCAGATCAGGTCCAGCACCTCGCGCGGCTGGAGGCCTGACGCGCTGCGCTGGGCGACGCCGGTGGCGATCCGGCGCTTGAGGCCGGCCACCCGGACCATGAAGAACTCGTCCAGGTTGCTGGCGAAGATCGCCAGGAACTTCGCCCGCTCCAGCAGCGGGATACCCGGATCCTCGGCCAGCTCCAGGACCCGCTCGTTGAACGCGAGCCAACTGCGCTCGCGGTCCAGGAAGCGGCCCTGCGGCAACGCTTCGAACTCCTCTTCGTCCGTGGCCGGCAGCTCCGGCGGAACACCCAGCGCACCGGACATCCGGGCCGTAGGCGACAGCGGGGCAGAGACGGGGCGGGGGATGCTCATGAGCTCCAGCTCCTCCAGCAGCAGGACGGCGTCCGGACGCGAATGGCTCTGCGGGCCGTCGCCCTCGCCCCGGGCCGGACCCGGGGACAGCACCCACCCTCCGGGTGCGGTCCGTACAGGACCGGCCGGCGCGTGGCGGTCGACTCTGCACGAGCGAGACACTACGGACTTCATCCTGTGATCTTCGCGGCAGCAATTGAATCCACGGTAAACACCGCATGGCCAGGAGGAAAGCTGAGTCGGTCGGGGCAAGAGGCGTCGCCGTCCCGTCCCTCGCCCGCGACCGCTCGGGGGGCCGTCCCCAGCGCTCAGGACGGCCGGTTCGCCCGGTACCGGGCTCGGTACATGAGGTCCACCTCGTGAACGGCGAACCCCAATCGTTCGTATACCCGCACGGCGGCCGGATTGTCAGCGTCGACGTAGAGGAGAACGGTGTCCAGCCCGCGCTCGCCCGGACCGGTGCCGGTCAGGTGGCGCAGGCCCGCCGCGGTCAGCGCCCGGCCGAGGCCGCTGCCCTGCTCGGCCGGGTCCACCCCGACCACGTACACCTCGCCGAGCTCGGGCTCGGTGGCGCTCGCCGGGTGCACCTTCGTCCAGTGGAAGCCGACCACCTTGCCGTCACGGGTGGCGAGGAAGAAGCCGGCCGGGTCGAACCAGGGCTCGGCGATCCGCTCGGCCAGGTCCTGCTCGGTCCAGGAGCCCTGCTCCGGGTGGTGGGCGAAGGCCAGGGCGTTCAGCCGCAGCCACTCGGCGTCGTCCTCCCCGGGACGGAACGTGCGGAGCTCGATGCCCCCGGGGACGGCCACCTCCTCGGTCTGCCGGCCGGTGCGGCGCATCTGCCGCAGCTCGCGGACCAGCTCGGCGCCGTACGCCTCGGCAAGGTGCCGGGCCGCCGGGTGGCCGCCGTGCACCCAGAAGTCCACCGCGTCGTGCCCCGCCCGGTGGGCCTGCGCCAGAACGGTGTCCACCAGCGGGCGGGCCAGGCCACGACCGCGGGCGGCCGGGTCGACCACCAGCTCGGCGGCGGGGTTCGCGGCGGGGTTCTCCGGCACTTCGAGCTGGCCGTAGCCGAGGACGGCTGGGTTCTTCTCCTCGGTCCCGGTGCCGGCCTCGGCCTCGGCCTGGGTCGAGGTCTCGGTCTCGACGAGGTGGATGACGCCCGGGCGCGGAGTCTCCGCGTTCCGCAGCCGGAGCCGGCCCTGCTCGGACACTGCTGCCCGACCGTCCACCGCCTGGGCCTCCGCCAGAACACGCAGAGCACCGTCGCGCTGCTCGGGCCGGAGCACATCGTTCGCCATGACCGCTGTCTGATCGTCCATGCACCGACGATACGTCACCGGAAATGCGAAAAGCCCCTGATCCGAATGGATCAGGGGCTTTTCAGAAGAATTGTTCGGCGGCGTCCTACTCTCCCACAGGGTCCCCCCTGCA
>NZ_JBICYZ010000061.1:0-59337 GCF_043201465.1 Kitasatospora sp. NPDC048298 | reverse complement strand
AACCCCAGGAAACCTGAGGCCGGGGATGTCAACATATCTGGCGTTGACTTTTGGCACGCTGTTGAGTTCTCAAGGAACGGACGCTTCCTTCGGACTGCCTTCCAGCAGGCCCTCCGGGCTTCGTTCTTTCGTGTTTCCAGCTTATCAGATGTTTTCCGCTCCGTTTCCGGGGCTTCGTTCATCCAACTCGCCGGTGTCTTCCGGGGCTTGACGCCCTGTCCGACGTTTCAAACTCTAGCCGATCTCCGCTCCGAAAAGCGAATCCGGCCGCAACCCGATAAAACGAGCACGCCGAATAAGCCCCAGGCCGTCACGCGAAAAAGCGAAACGACCGGTGCGAACCGGAAGTGGTGTTTCAGAGGATTGGCTGCCCCGGGACCGTCCGCGCAGTGCGTGTCCGGTGCTCCCTGTCAGGCAGCTCGAAGAACGTTAGACCTCTGGACCCTCCGGGTCAAGTGGCGCAAGCGGATTTCCGGCTCTCTCTTCCGCCGGCAGCTGGAAGGCCAGGACGGCGACGTCGTCGTCGTGCTCGGAGGTCACGCCCATCGCCCGCAGCAGCCTGGCGCAGACCACCTCGGGGGCGCCGATCGCTCCGGTCAGGGTGCGGGCCAGGAGGTCGAGGCCCTGGTCGATGTCCTCGTCGCGGCGTTCGACCAGTCCGTCGGTATAGAGGACGCCGGTCGTGCCGGGGAGCAGGCGCAGGGTGTGGGAGACGTGCAGGCCGCCGCCGGTGCCGAGCGGCGGGCCGTTCTGTTCCTCGCTGCGCAGGATGGTGCCGTCGGGGCAGCGCAGCAGGACGGGCAGGTGTCCGGCGGAGGCGTAGGAGAGGGTGCGGCGCTGCGGGTCCCAGACGGCGTAGGTGCAGGTGGCGATCTGGTTGGCGTCGATCTCCATGGCGAGGCCGTCGAGCAGGCGCATCACCTCGTGCGGGGGCAGGTCGAGGCGGGCGTAGGCGCGGACGGCGGTACGCAGCTGGCCCATGACGGCGGCGGCGCGCAGGCCGCGGCCCATGACGTCGCCGATGACGAGGGCCGTGCGCCCGCCGTCGATGGCGATGACGTCGTACCAGTCGCCGCCGACCGCGGCCTCGGCGCCGCCCGGTTGGTAGGTGGCGGCGACCCGCAGGCCGGCCGGCTGGTCGAGCTTCTGCGGGAGCAGGCTGCGCTGGAGGGTGACGGCGGCCTCGCGCTGGCGGCGTTCGGCTTCGCGCAGGCGGGCGGCGGCGAGGACCTGGTCGGTGACCTCGGCGGCGAAGATCAGCACTCCGGCGGGTTGCCCCTCCACGGGGGTGTCGCCGTTCTCCCCGGCGCCGAGCGGGACGCAGGAGACGTTGTAGTAGCGGTTGCCGGTGAGGCCGAGGATGCAGCGGGCCTTGACGCTGCGCGGGCGGCCGCCCCGGATGACCTGGTCCATCAGGGGCAGGACGCCCATGGTGGCGAGTTCGGGGAGCGCCTCCGCCGCCGGCAGGCCGGTGGGGCGTTCGCCGAAGAGTTCGCGGTACGCGCGGTTGGCGTAGCCGAGCTGGTGGAGCGGGCCGTAGGTGACGGCGACCGGGGCGGGGATGCGGTTGAGGACCTCGCGCAGGTTCTGCGGCTTGTGCGGGTCGAGGAGTTCGGCGGTGGCGGCGGGGCCGGTCGGCTCTCGGGGGCTGGGCACGACGACGCCGTCGGGGCAGGGCGCACCGTCCTCGGTGCCGGTCCCGGTGGGCGGGAGGGCACGCCAGGGGACTCCGGCGAGCCGGGCGCTCCAGCGCATGAGGTTCAAACGACGGCCGCTTCCTCGTTTTCCAGGCATATCATCACTTTTTGTGTGCGCAGCACCACAAGGGGTAATGACCAGGTCGGGCTGATCCTGTCAGGCGGAGGCCCGGTTCCGGAAGTCGCACGCCCGGCGTGGCCGTCCGGACGACTGCCGGGCCGGGTCGGCGGGCGCGTTCACCGGGGAGCATCCGGGCCGGCGTCGGACCGCCGTCCGGGCTTCGGGTCGAACCCTCCCTCGAAGGCCGAACGCGGGTGCTCCGTCGCGCCCAGCGAGACCACCTCGCGGGAGAACACCCCGCCGAGCACCCAGTCCATCAGCACCCGCACCCGGCGTTCGGTGCTCGGCAGCCGCCGCAGGTGCCGGGCCCGGTGCAGCCACCAGGCCCGGCGGCCGGTGAGCGTGCCGCCCCGCCGGGTGTGCGCGACGGCCCGGCGCGGGCCGAGCGAGGTCGAGCAGGCGGCGGGGCCCGGCCGGTAGTCGGCCAGGCGGGGGTCGTGAGGCCCGCCGTCCAGCGCCACCACGACGTTGCGGGCGAGCAGCTCGGCCTGGGCGAAGGCGTGCTGGGCGTTGGGGGCGCAGGGGGCGCCGTCCGCGTTCGGGTCGGGTACGGCGGCGCAGTCGCCGGCCGCCCAGACCCCGGGCAGGGCGCGTCCGTCCGGCCCGACGGCCTGCAGCGTCGCCAGGCACCGCACCCGGCCGAGGGTGTCCAGCGGCAGGTCGGTCTCGCGCAGCAGCGGGGACGGCCGAACGCCCGCCGTCCAGACCAGGGTGCGGGCGCCGAAGCGGCTGCCGTCGGAGAGCGCCACGACCCGGTCGGCGGCGGACTCCAGGGTGGTGCGCAGCCGGATGTCGACGCCCCGCTCGCGCAGTTCGCCCAGGGTGTGTTCGGCGAGTTCGGGCGACTCCCCGGCGAGGATCCGGCCGGTCGCCTCGACCAGGACCCAGCGCAGGTCCTCGGCGCCGACGTTGTGGTAGCCGCGCACGGCGGTGCGGGCCATGTCCTCCAGTTCGGCGAGCGCGCCGACGCCCGCGTAGCCGGCGCCGACGAAGACGAAGGTGAGCGCGGACTGGCGCAGCGCCGGGTCGCGGGTGGCGGAGGCCAGGTCGAGCTGCTCCAGGACGTGGTCGCGCAGGCCCACCGCCTCGCCGACGGTGGAGAAGCCGAGGCCGTGTTCGGCGAGTCCGGGCACCGGAGCCGTGCGGGAGACCGAGCCGGGGGCCACCACGAGGATGTCGTAGGGCAGCTCGACCGGGGCGGGGGGTTCGCCGGGGCCGGCGGCGTCGGCCAGGGCGCGCCGGGCGGCGTGTTCGATCCGGGTGATCCGGGCGGTGACCACCCGGCAGTCCGGCAGGACCCGGCGCAGCGGCACGACCACGTGTCTCGGGTCGATCGAGCCGGCCGCCACCTCGGCCAGCAGCGGGTGGTAGGTGAAGTAGGCCTGGGGCTCGACGACGGTGATCTCCACCTCGCCGCGCCGCAGCCGTTCCCGCAGGGCGCGCTGGAGGTGGAGTGCGGCGGCCGTTCCGGCGCAGCCGCCGCCGGCGATCAGGATCCTGATGGTGCGCCTCCTGCCGATGCGACGTTTCGTCCCCGGCCGCCCCGCGGCCGGGTGTGTCCCCCCATCACGCCCCCTATGAAGGACCGGCGGAGGCGGTCTTGTCCACAGTCCGTACGGGGCTGGTTGCGACACGAGTGACCACCGTGGCCAGTTGTGCCTACTGGGCGACTTTCTGACGCACTTTCGGCCTCGGAGACTGGTGAACTATGGTCGGATTGTGTACCGGAGCGGCCGTCGCCATGACAATCGGCGGCGACGCACCGTGGAGCGGCCACTACGGCCAGTTCCAGCGTTGGCGTGTAAACCCGACTGGGGGCCAGTCATCCGGGGAAGGGTAGTTCCCGGACAGGGCCCCGGACGGTGCCGACGCGCCGAGCCGGACGTGGACCCGGCACGGCGGCACGAACCGTGGTCACCGGATCGGGACGGACGGCACGAGCAATGGGTCATCGGGTCATTTCTGACGGGCTGAGCTGCACCGGGGGGTGCAGGGGCGGGCGACGACAGGGTCCGGTTTCGGACGCCTGCGGGGGAGAGTTGGGATGATGGATCAGGAGCAGGTGTTGGGGCGGACGGTCGCACCGCAGGCCGGGCCGGGCATGGTCCCCGAGCAACGTGGCCCGGTGGAGCCGCCGTCGCAGAGCGGGCTCGCGCAGGTCGGCATGGTCCAGGCGGCCGTCCCGTACCGGGCCGAGTCGGCGGCGGCCGCCGCGGCGGTGCCCGGGGCCAGGCTGCGGGTGGACGCCCGGCGGAACCTGGAGAGCGTGCTGCGGGCGGCTCGCGAGGTGTTCGGCGAGTTCGGCTACGGCGCGCCGATGGAGGAGGTCGCGCGCCGGGCCGGGGTCGGGGTCGGCACCGTCTACCGGCGCTTCCCGAGCAAGGAGGTGCTGGTCCAGCGGATCGCCGCCGAGGAGGTGGCGTGGCTGACCGCGCAGGCGCGGGAGTCGCTGTACGGCGGTGACGGCGCCTGGGACGCGCTGGCCGGCTACCTGGCCCGCGCGGTGAGCAGCGGCGCCGGGCGGCTGCTGCCGCCGGAGGCGTTCCGTTACGCGGAGGAGCTGGGCCGGGTGCCCGAGCAGCGGACGGCGGAACAGCCCGCGGCGGTCCGCTTCGATCTGCGGGGCGAGGAGGCCCGCTCCGGCGGGGTGGTCGAGCCGTCGGCGGCCGACGCCGACCCCCGGCTGCTGCTCCAGCTGCTGGCCGCCCTGGTGGCGCGGGCCGGTGCCGCGGGCGAACTGCGGCCGGGCGTCACGGTGTCGGACGTGGTACTGGTGCTGACCGCCTCGGTGCCGGTGCACGCGGTCCGTCCGTCGCTCTCCGCGCCGGCGGCCGGCGGTTTCTCGCCGACTTCTCCGCAGACGGACGGTCAACCGGCGGCCGGGCCCTCGGACCGGCTGCTGCAGATCCTGCTGGACGGCCTGCGGGAGCGCTGACGCCCGCCGGTCGGCCGGTCCGCCACGCCCGGCGGGCACGGGAGTTGGAGGAAGGACCGGCGCGCGGCCCGGGTGCGCGCGCCGGGTGTGGGAGTCGCACACCCCACCGCCGCACGCTGGGCGAACGCTCCCGCGACGGCCCGTCGGAGGGGTGGAAGGCGGTCGCTCCGGCTACCGCCCGCCCCTGCGCTATGCCATCCTTTGCCCGTGGTTGGAGCCAATGTCCCGATGCGCGCCGTTCGCGCGCCGTCGGCGCCGTACGCCGGGGAACCGTGCGCCCGCGCACGCCCGCGCGCCCTGCCACACTACGGGGGCTGTCGTGGAATCTGGGGTCCGTTGTGAGCGCCGAGGAACAGAACGACTACGGGTACGGGCTCGACTTCGGAGGCCTCTCCGGTGACGGCGCCGAGGGGTCCGTCACGGGCCCCTGCAGTCTCGGCAAGACCGGCGGGGCGGCCCAAGTGCCGGGCTCCGCACCGGGTACGGCAGCGGGACACGTCCCCGACCAGGCCGGGATGCCCAGCCGTGAGACGCTCTCCGCCTCCGCCGCCGCGCTGCCCCCGGGCCGGGTGCCCGGGCAGGCCCCGGCGGGCCGCGGCGGTGTCTCCCCCGAGGCGTTCGTCGGCGAACCGTTCACCGGCGACGGCCGGACCGCCCGGCCGACCGTGCCCGCCCCCGCCGATCCGGTGGACGGCGAGCGCCCCGCCTCCGACGCCGAGTTGACCGCCCGGGTGCGGGCCGGCGACGACACCGCGTACGAGGAGATCTACCGCCGGCACGCCGACTCGGTGCGCCGCTACGCGCGCACCTGCTGCCGGGACAGCTTCACCGCCGAGGACCTCGCGGGCGAGGTGTTCGCCCGCACCCTGCAGGCGCTGCGGGCGGGCAAGGGCCCCGAGTTCGCCGTCCGCGCGTACCTGCTGACCGCCGTACGCAACGTCGCCGCCGCCTGGCACCGCAGCGAGCGGCGCGAGCAACTCGTCGACGACTTCGCCGTGTTCGCACAGACCTCGGCCGCCGTGGTCGACCTCGACCTCGCCGACCCGGGCGCCGACGCCTGGGCGATGGCGATGGCCGACCAGCGGATGGTCATGCAGGCCTACGCCGAACTGCCCGAGGACGACCGGGTGGTGCTCTGGCACACCGAGGTCGAGCGGGAATCCCCGAAGACCGTCGCGGTGATGCTCGGCAAGACCGCCAACGCCACCGCCGTCCAGGCCCACCGGGCCCGGGACCGGCTCGCCGCCGCGTTCCTCCAGGCGCACGTCTCGGGCAGCCAGGACCGGGCGTGCGAGGCGTACGCCAACCGGCTCGGGGCGTACGCGCGCGGCTCGCTGCGCAAGCGGGCCTCGGCGGAGGTCGGCCGGCACCTCCAGGAGTGCGACCGCTGCACGGCGGCCTGCCTCGAACTGACCGAGATCAACACCGGGCTGCGCGCCCTGCTGCCCGGCGGGGTGCTCGTCTGGATCGGCGTCGGCGGGTTCGGCGCCGCCGCGGCCGCCGTGGGCGGTGCCGCCGCCGTCGGCGGTGCGGCGGCGGCCGGGACGGCCGCCGCGGCCTCCGGGTCCTCGGGGGCGGCGGCCGGTGCGGCCGCCGGTACGGCTGCCGCCGGCTCGACCGGGGCGGCCTCCGGCGGGGCCGGTGCCGCCGCGGTCGGCGAGGGCCTGGGCACCGCGGCCAAGGCCGGGATCGTCGCCGCCGTCGCGGTGGCCGCGGCCGCCGTCGCCGCGTACGCGTTCACCGGCTCGCCCGAGCCGAGGCCCCCGGCGGCCGCTCCCCCGGCCCCCAGCGCGCCGGCCGCCGCCGCACCCGGGACGCCCGCGGCCCCGCCCGCGCCCGAACCCGCGCCCACGGCGGCTCCGGCCCCGGCGTCCAGCGCCGCCGCCGCGGCCCCGGAAGAGCCCGCGGCGAGCCCCGAGGCCAAGCCGACCACCAAGTCCACGCCGGTTCCGCCGGCCGCCACCGACCAGGCGCCGCAGTCCGGAACGCCCGCACCCGGCGGCCCGAAACCGCCGGCGCCGAGCTTCACCCCCCCGGTCGTCACCGTGCCGACCCTGCCGCCGCTGCCCACGCCCGACGTGCCGGTCGTCCCGACGCCGACCCTGCCGCCGGTGCCGACCCCGACCGTCAGCACGCCGACGCCGCCGGTGCTCAGCGACTTCTGGGGCGACTCGCTGCCCGTGCTGAAGCCCGGCAACAACCGGGTGCCGCCGCCCGAGCCGAGCATCCGGCAGAAGGGCAGCGACAACTTCTGGCAGCGTGACGGCGGCTGGATCGGCGGCGACTACCAGCCGCACGCGATCACCGTGCACGCCCCGGCGAGCACCGTGATCGACCTCAACCGCACCTGCACGTCCTTCGACGCGGTGGCCGGGGTGGACGACGCGACGATCTCGCCGGGCCGGGTCGTCTTCACCGTCCAGGGTTCCGACGGCAGCACCCTGTGGCGCTCCCGTCCGCTGGCCGTCGGCGACGACGCGGTGCCGGTGCACGTGCCGCTGGCCGGGCAGAAGTCGGTCAAGCTGACGGTCACGCCGGTGAACGGGATCTGGTCGGCGCTGAACGTCGCGGACTGGGCCCAGGCCCGCTTCCGGTGCTCGTGACCCGGACGCGGTCCGGGCGGTCATGACCCGAGGCCCGCTCCAGGGCGTCCTGGAACGGGCCTCGGGGCGACGGTGACCGTGTCGGGTGGCGTCGACCGTCAGATGGCGCAGGAGCCGTCCGCGCAGGCCTCCCCGGCCGGGGCGACCTGCACCGGGGCGGGACGGCGCTCGCCGATCTCGGTGGCGACCTGCTCCAACACCTTGCGGAAGGTCGCCGCGTCCTGGCCGCCCTGGACGGCCCACTTGCCCTCGAAGACGAAGGTCGGCACGGCGCTGATGCCCAGCTCCCGGCCCTCGGCCAGCTGGGCGTCGACCTCGGCGGTGCCCTCGTCGCCCGCCAGGTAGGCGGCCACCCGGTCGCGGTCCAGGCCGGCCGAGACGGCGACGTCGGTCAGCGCGGCGCGGTCGCCGACGTCGACACCGTCGGTGAAGTGCGCCTTCAGCAGCGCCTCCTTCAGCCGGCCCTGGACGGCCGGGCCGTACTCGACCTCGGCGAGGTGCAGCAGGCGGTGGCCCAGGAAGGTGTTGGCGTGCAGCGCGGCGTCGAAGTCGTACGTGATGCCCTCGGCGAGGCCCAGCTCGGCCACCCGCGCGTCCATCGCCACCGACTGCGGGCCGTAGCGCTCGGCCAGCCAGGCGCGGTGCGGGCTCGCGGTCTCGGGGGCGTCCGGGACCAGCTGGTACGGGCGGTAGACGACCTCGACCTGCTCCCGGCCCGGGAAGTCCGCCAGGGCCTGCTCGAAACGGCGCTTGCCGATGTAGCACCAGGGACAGGCGATGTCGGACCAGATCTCGACCTTCATGCGGGGGGCTCCAGGGGGCGTCTTGTCAGGTATGGACAAGATGGGTGAACGGTGAACCATCTCGGTACATTCCCGGCACCCCGTCGATCAGGCCGCGGGCGGCGCCGGGACCACCAGCACCGGGCAGGCCGCGTGGTGCACGACCGCCGAACTCACCGAGCCCATCAGCAGCCGGGCGAAGCCGCCGTTGCCCCGGGTGCCGACCACCAGCGTGTGCTGCCGGGTCGCCGCCTCCAGCAGCACCTCGATCACGTTGCCCAGCACCACGTGCAGCGACAGCTCCCCCGCGTACGGCGCGGGGCGCTGGCGCTGCACGGCGGCCACCGAGCGGCGCAGCCCGTCCGCCATGCTCTCGACCAGCGTCTCCACGCTCTCCTGCACCAGCTCCGCCATGCCCGGCGGGTAGCCGGCCGGCGCCGGGTTGACCACGGCGAGCACGTACAGCGGCAGCCCGAACAGCTCGGCCTCCGTCATCGCCCGGTCCAGCGCCCACAGCGACCCGTCCGACCCGTCACACGCCGCCAACACCCCCGGCGGCCGCCCCGACGGCGGACGCCCCAGCACCGACAGCACGACCGGCACCTCCCGCCCCGTGCTCCCACCGGCCACCGCACATCCTCCTCGCCCCGGACCCACACCCCCGCCATCATCACCGCCCCGCCCACCCGGGCCCGGCAACCGCGCCGCAGACCGGGGCCGACGTACGGGAGGGCCGGGGGACGGGAGGGCCGGGGGACGGGAGGCACGACCGGGAGAGGCAAAGCACCGGCGGCTGCTCGGCCGGGGCCGAAGCGGTCGGCGGCTCCCCGCCGACGGGCGCGCCAGGGCGTCGGCCGGACGGCTGGGCATCCGACCGGCGCCCGGACGGCGGGCCGGGACCGCAAGCGGGGGCCCACTCCCGCCCGGCCGCGGCGTCTGCCGGGAGCACGGTCGCCATCGCGCCCGTCGCCCGCCCGAGGGCGGACCGGTCGGGGCGGGAGCAGGCACCCGAGCAGTGATCGGCAGACAGGAGGTGGGGTGTGGCTGCCGGGGGGCCGGTCCAGCAGCCACCGTGGCGGCGGCGCGGACGCGACGCGACCACAGCTCGCCGGACACCGGGGCGAGGGGGGAGCGTGACGGCGTTCAGGACGTGAGCGCGGGTTGGTGGGGGGTGGGCAGGCCGGTCCAGCAGGCGCCGTGGCGGCGGGCGCGGACGCGGCGCAGCCACAGCTCGGTGGAGACGAGGTCCGCGAGGCCGGCGAGGGCGGCCGGGGAGAGCGGGGTGGCGGGGTCGGCGGAGCGGGCGAGGTCGGCCCGGACGGCCGGGAGGTCGATCAGGCCGGCTTCGGCGAGCAGCGGGGCGTCGAAGAGTTCGGCGAGTCCGTCGGCGGCGAGGCGCAGGCCGGCGCGGGTGGGGGCGGTGCGGTCGGGGCGGGGGCTCCGGCCCCAGTCGGGGGGCAGGTCGGTGCGGCCGGCGCCGGTGAGGACGGCGTGCAGGAGGGCGTGCCGGGCGCCGGGCTGGAGGCGGACGTCGTCGGGCAGCAGCCGGGCGGCGCGCACCACCTGGTTGTCGAGGAAGGGCGCGTGCAGCCGCTGGCCGGGCTGTTCGGCGGCGTGCACGAGGGTGCGGAAGGAGCGCGCCTGCCGGTAGAGGGCGTGCCGGGCCCGGTGCGCGCCGGGATGTTCCTCGGGCGCCGGTCTGCGCGCCGCCAGGCGCAGCCGCAGCGCGACCGAGGAGAGCGCCTCGTCGGAGAGCCAGCGGGCGGCCGGGCCGGGCACGCACCAGGCGAGGTCGACGGCCGAGCGGGCCCCCGCCGTGCCGTCGCCGTCCGGGACGTGGCGGGCGGTCAGTCTGGCGGCCGCCTCGTCCAGTGCGTCCGCGTAGCGGACCCGGGAGAGCCGGTGGGCGGCCCGGAGCACGGTGAGCGGGGTGCGCAGCGTGCCGGTGAGGACGCCCGCGGCCTCCCGGTCGGCGCCGGCCAGCGCGACGACCGGGGACAGGAGTTCGCGTGGCCGGCCGGCCCGGATCAGGTCGGCGAGCCGGGCCGGGTGCCCGTCCAGGACCTGGCGGGCGCCGTAGCCGGTGAGGTGGTCGGTGCCGCCGGCGTCGAAGCGGGCCTCGGCCCGGGCGGCGGCGACGAGTTCGGGCCCCGGCTCGTCGGTGAGCCGGCCGGACTGCGGGTCGGCGTCCAGCCCGGCGTACGGGAGGGTGTCCGGGCCGGGGTCGAGCACGGTGTGCCGCAGCCGCGGGCTGTCGGGGGCGAGCGCGAGGCCGGCCGGGGGCTCGGTCTCGCCGAGGGTGACGGCGGCCAACTGCTCGGGGGCGGCGGGTTCCCGGGCGGTGGCGCGGGCCCAGGAGCCCTTGACCGCGCCGCTCCTGGCCCCGGCGGTGGCGGCCCGGGCCGCCGGGACGGACGCCGTGGACGCGGCGGCCGTCGGCACCGGCGGCAGCGGGACGGCGGCGGCGAGCAGCGCGACGGTCGCGGAGGCCGTCCCGTACGAGAGGTCGACGCCGAGCCGGGCCCGCCCGACCGGATCGAGGGCCGGGGTGGTGGTGCGGACCCGGGAGCGGACGGACTCCAGCAGGGCGCGGGTGAGTTCGCGGACGGCGGGCGCCTCGTCGCGCGGCTGCTCGGCGCCGGCCGGGTCGTCGTAGCCGGACAGGTACGGGCGGCCGCCGCGGATGCCGAGCACGTGGCCGGGCGGCACCCGCTGGACGCCCAGGTACGGGGTGCCGGTGCCGAGCGCCTCGGGGGACTCGGGGCAGGCGAGCCGGGCGGCGAGGTGGCCGGTGTCCAGCGGGGCGCCGACCAGGTCGGCGAGCGGCAGGGCGGCGGTGGCGTACGCGGTGCCGCCGGCCCACGGGGTGTGGAAGACGGGCCGGGCGTCGGCGAGGTCGGTGAGCAGCAGGGTGGAGCGGGTGCCGGAGCGCAGCACGACGGTGTAGCTGCCGGGCCAGGCGGTCAGGTGGCGGACGGCGCCGCCGCGGGCGGCGGCGAGGCCGGCGGCGAGTTCGGCGTCGGTGGCGCCGCAGTGGCCGAGGACGGCGAGCCGGGAGGTGGCGGGGGTGTCCTCGACCTGGTCGGGGACGGTGGGGCCGGTACTGACCACGGCGGGGGCGCCGGGGCGGAGGGTGACCAGGCGGATCTCCCCGGGGCGCCAGTCGCCGACGGCCCAGAGCGGGTCGGGCCCGGCCCACAGGGGGCGCGCGGCGATCGGCTCGACCATGCCGAGCATCTCGTGCGCCGGGGTGCCCACGCTCGGCACGCCCGTGCACCAGCCCGTCAGCCACCGCATCGCGCCTCCACCGGACGAGGACCTGCATCCGTACGACGCGTTCGCCCCCGCCGGGCGGCCGGGTGGGGTGCCGGACCGGCCCGCGCGTCCCGGCGTGCCCCCGAAGCTCGACGCGCCGTCAGGAGACATCGTGCCACCGCGGGGCGCCGCCGTGGTCGGTGTTCCGGGTTCCGTTTCCGTTCGGACCGGCCGTTCGACGGCCGCCGCGGCCACGACGGCGGCGGGCAGCGGGCTCTCCCCGACCGCTCCGGGGCGGGGCCCCTTCGCCCCCTCGATCACTCCGGGTGGGCAAGTTCCGCGCGCCGGAGGCGAGTTCGATCCGCCCGGCGCCCCGGGGGACGGGCGGGCCGGGCCTCCCCCTCCCCGGCCCGGAACCACCCGCGAACACCTTTGACATGGGCATCGCGAGATGGCCGAAAGGCGTCGCCCGGCCCGGGAGGGCATCCGCATGCCCTCCCGGACTTCACCACCGCCCGCGGGGATTGAGGCGGCGGCTTCCCCCGGCCCGCCGGGTCCTCGACGGCAGGCCGACCCACGACCACCAGCGAATCGCCGACCTGCCGGTCGGGCCAGGGAGCACGGCCGGGCGCATGTGAACACGGGACCGGAGCACGAGGCTCCGGAGCGCCGCGCGGTCGGCCGGATCCGAGTGGTCCGGACCAACTCCGGCGCGGCACCGCCGAGTGCGCGATCCCGCCATCCGGAATGCGACCTCTTAACCGTCGGAACGCGTCCGACTACGCTAGGTACTGCAGCTACGACCCGGTGCCGCCCGGGCCCCGCGCACAAGGCCGCAGGAGGTGCAGCCGCCACCATGACCGTCAGCCCACGTGGACCGAACGAACGGCTCGGCACGCTCCTGACCCTCGCCCAGATCAGCAACGCCGGGCTGGCCCGCAGGGTCAACGACCTCGGCGCCCAACGCGGGTTGACCCTGCGGTACGACAAGACCTCGGTGGCCCGCTGGGTCAGCAAGGGCATGGTGCCGCAGGGGCCCGTCCCGCACCTGATCGCCACCGCGATCGGCGGCAAGCTCGGCCGGCCCGTCCCGCTGGAGGAGATCGGCCTGGGCGACACCGACCCGGCGCCCGAACTCGGCCTGGCCTTCCCGCGCGAGGTCGCCGACGCGGTCCGCTCCGCGACCGACCTGTGGCGGATCGACCTCGACCTGCGCCGGGGCCCCGGCGGCGGCCGCTGGAGCGACAGCCTGGCCGGCACCTTCTCGGTCGCCGCCTACGCGACCCCCGTATCCCGCTGGCTGATCAACCCGGCGGACGGCTCGGTGGCCCGCGAGGTCCCGCGCTCCCCCACCGACACCTCCTCCTACCGGGTCGGCCACTCGGACGCCGCCAAGCTCCGCGAAGCCGCCCAGGAGGCCCGCCGCTGGGACTCCAAGTACGGTGGCGGGGACTGGCGTTCGTCGATGGTGCCGGAGTGCCTGCGGGTGGAGGCGGCGCCGCTGCTGCTCGCCTCGTACAGCGACGCCGTCGGCCGGGCGCTGTTCGGCGCGACCGCCGAACTGACCAGACTGGCCGGCTGGATGGCCTTCGACACCGGGCAGCACGAGGCCGCCCAGCGCTACTACATCCAGGCGCTGCGGCTCGCCCGGGCCGCCGCCGACGTGCCGCTCGGCGGCTACGTGCTGGCCTCGATGAGCCTCCAGGCGGGCTACCGGGGTTTCGCCGAGGAGGCGGTGGACCTCGCCCAGGCCGCGCTGGAGCGCAACCGGGGCCTGGCCACCGCCCGCACCATGAGCTTCTTCCACCTGGTGGAGGCCAGGGCCCAGGCCAAGGCGCGCAACGCGGCGGCGTGTGCGACGGCGCTCGGCGCGGCGGAGAGCGCTCTCGAACGGGCACGCGCCGGGGATCCCGATCCGGCGTGGATCGACTTCTACGCCTACGACCGGCTCGCCGCCGACGCCGCCGAGTGCTTCCGCGACCTCGGAGTGCCCTCCAAGGTCCGGCAGTTCACCCGCGAGGCGCTGGCCACGCCCACCGAGGGCTTCGTCCGCTCGCACGGCCTGCGGCTGGTGGTCTCGGCGATGGCCGAGGCGGAGGCGGGCAACCTGGACGCCGCGGTCGCCGCCGGCGAACGCGCCGTCGAGGTGGCCGGCCGGATCTCCTCGCAGCGCAGCCGGGAGTACGTGGTGGAGATGCTGCGGCGGCTGGAGCCCTTCCAGGGTGAACGCCGGGTACGGGAGTTGACCGAGCGGGCCCGGGCGGTGATCGTCGCTCCGGCGTGAGCGGCGTACGCGCCCGGCCGGCGGGCCCGGGGCCACGATCCGGGCCCGCCGGTGAATCCCGCCGATAAATGGCGTGCGGCGGCGGGAGGGGCCTGGCTAGGGTTTCTCCCGTCCAGGTGCGCAGGCAGAGGTTACTTCCACTCCAAATGGGCAGGTCGCGGGTTCGAATCCCGTCATCGGTGCTCCGTGCCGGTGTAGCTCAGTCGGCCAGAGCAGCTTCGTCACCTCAGCCGCCTTCGATCTCTGGACACCCACACGTGAATAGATTCCGCACCTCCCGGTGCGACGGCAGCGGTTACTTCTTGGTGAGGCGTCCGTAGGACGCTGCGGTTCGAGCCCGCGAAACACCGCCGCCATCCTTGATCTCGGGAGGCAACGCGCCCCGGAGTGCCCGGTGCGCAGGCGGGGGTTACTTCGGATCTTGCTGTTCCGGGTTCAAGTCCCGGGCGTGCCGTGCGCGAGCGCGGCCGCTAGCTCAATCCGGTAGAGCACAAGGCATACACCTCCACCGACGTCGGCCGCCCCGCGGCCGGCACGATCTCGGGCACCCCAGGCCGCGGCATGCCTCCCTCCCCACCGACACCAGCAGGCCGAGGGGGGCCGCCACATGTCCAGGTTCAACTTCCGCAAGACCAAGGCGAGTCCGAGCTCGCCGGTGGCCACCACCGGCCGGCGCACCGTCAACCACAACGGCGGCACCGGATTCGTCCGGGACCGCAAGTCCGAGCTCTTCCTGCTCGCGGTGGCCAACATGGTCGGCCAGGACACCTTCCACGAGCGCGGCGGCGAGCGCGACGACCGCTACACCGCGCTGGTGCGCGAACTCGCCGTCGCCGAGCCGGAGTGGACCCTCGGGCTGCTGCGCTGGCTGCGCCACGGCGCCCAGATGCGCACCGCCGCCCTGGTCGGCGCCGCCGAGTTCACCCGGGCCAGGCTGGACGCGGGCACCCACGGCCACTCCCGGCAGGCCGTCGCGGCGGTGCTGCGGCGCGCCGACGAGCCCGGCGAGCTGCTCGCCTACTGGACCTCGCGCTACGGCCGGGCACTGCCCAAGCCGCTCAAGCGCGGCGTCGCGGACGCCGTCCGGCACCTGTACGACGCCCGCTCGCTGCTCAAGTACGACACCGCGGGCAAGGGCTACCGCTTCGGCGACGTGATCGAGCTGACCCACCCCTCGCCGGCCCCCGGGAAGGAGTGGCAGGGCGCCCTGTTCGCGTACGCGCTGGACCGCCGCCACCGCCCGGAGGAGGCCGTCCCGCCGGCCGCCGACCGGATGCTGACCACCAACCGGGCGCTGCTCGCGCTGCCCGTCGAGGAACGCCGGGCGGCGGTGACCGCCGAGGGCGGCGCCGAGCGGTTGGCCGCCGCCGGGCTGACCTGGGAGGCGCTGGCGGGCTGGCTGCAGGGGCCGCTGGACGCCGCGGCCTGGGAGGCGGTCATCCCCTCCATGGGACCGATGGCGCTGGTGCGGAACCTGCGCAACTTCGACCGGGCCGGGGTCTCGGACGCCGTCGCGGCCGAGGTGGCCCGGCGGATCTCCGACCGGGGCGAGGTGCGGCGCTCGCGCCAGTTCCCGTTCCGCTACCTGGCCGCGCACCGCAACGTGACCTCACTGCGCTGGGGGCACGCGCTGGAGACCGCGCTCGGCCACTCGCTGTCCAACGTGCCCGAACTGCCCGGCCGGACGCTGGTCCTGGTGGACCGCTCCGGATCGATGTTCGACCGTTCCGGCGGGCCGACCGAGCTCAACCGGGCCGACTCGGCGGCGATCTTCGGCACCGCGCTGAAGGTCCGGGCCGCCGAGGCGGACCTGGTCGAGTTCGGCACCACCAGCCGGGTGGTCGAGGTCGGCCGGGGTGAGGCGGTGCTGCGGGTGCTGGACCGTTTCTCCGACCTCGGCGGCACCAACACCGCCGACGCCGTCCGCACCCACTACCGCGGCCACGACCGGGTGGTGATCGTCACCGACGAGCAGACCGGCCCGAACCACTGGGGCGGCGACCCGCTCGCCGCCGTCCCGGCCCACGTGCCCGTCTACACCTGGAACCTGGCCGGCTACGCCACCGGCCACGGCCCCAGCGGCGGCGCCCACCGGCACACCTTCGGCGGCCTGAGCGACGCGGCCTTCCGGCTGATCCCCCTCCTGGAGGCCGGGGCGAACGCCCACTGGCCCTGGGAGGAGTAGCGGAACGCCGGGACGGCGCCGGGGAGAGGGAAGGGAGCCACCGAAGGGAACGGCTCCCTCCCCTCTCCCCTCCCCCGCGTCCGCCCCCGGCGGCCGGGCGGATGAGCCCGGTCACAGGCCCCGCCGGAGCGTCTCGACAGCCCCGTAGACTCGGGTGATTGTGACTGCCACCGCCCCGATCCCCCAGCCCTCGCCGTCCGCCCGGCTGTCCGCCGCGCCGGCCGCCTACCCCGCGCCGATGTACCCGCACAAGGCCACCGAGGCCCAGCACCGCGAGCGTCGCATCCGCAGCTTCCAGCCGCGCCGGGGCCGGATGACCAACGCCCAGGCGAGCGCCCTGGACCGGAGCTGGGAGACGTACGGCATACCCATCGACGGCACCCCGCTGGACCTGCCGGAGCTGTTCGGCGGCCTGCCGGTGACCCTGGAGATCGGCTTCGGCATGGGCGAGACCACCGCCGCGATGGCCGCCGCCGACCCGGACACGGGCATCCTCGCCGCCGACGTGCACACCCCCGGCCACGGCAACCTGCTCGGCCTGCTGGAGCGCGACGGCTCCCGGAACGTCCGGACGGCCGCCGGCGACGCGGTGATCCTGCTGCGCGACATGCTCCCGGACGCCTCGCTGGCCGGTCTGCGGGTCTACTTCGCCGACCCGTGGCCCAAGCCGAAGCACCACAAGCGCCGACTGGTCCAGCCCGCCTTCCTCGACCTGGTGCTGCCCCGGCTCGCCCCGGGCGCCCTGGTGCACTGCGCCACCGACTGGGAGCCGTACGCCGAGCAGATGCTGGCCGTGCTGTCCGACTCCCCGGAGCTGGAGAACCTGCACCCCGAGGGTGACGGGACCGGCTGGCTGGAGCCCGCGGACCACCCGGACGGCAGCATCCCCGGCTACGCCCCGCGGCCGGACTGGCGCCCGGTCACCAAGTTCGAACGGGCCGGGATCGCCAAGGGCCACGTCGTCCACGACCTGCTGTTCCGCCGCCGCTGACCCACCGGCACCGTTCGAACGGACGCCCGCGCGGCGGCCGTTCGGGCCGGCCGGGGACGGCCGGTCCGGCCCGATTCCTCCCGACGGGCCGCCACCGTGGCCTACCCTGTGCCGCATGGGCAGCCCGTCCGGCGGCGGGTTCCGGACGAACGGCCGGACGACGGCCGGCGCCGCCGCCGACGCACCGGAGACGGTCCCGAGCACCGGCGGCACCCGGACCATCCCGGGGCCCCGGAGGCGCCGGGCCCACCGCCTGCTGTCCCGGCCGGGTACCGCCGCCGGACCGGTCCCGGCCGTCGGCCCGGGGGAACGGCGCCAGGAGCCGGCCGGGGCCCCGCCGGGCCGCGGCCGCTCGATGGCGCTCTCCTCCGTCACCGCGACCACCGTGCTGACCCTGATCGGCTGCGGGGTGCTGATCCTCCACCTGGTCCAGCGGCAGACCGGCACGGTCGGCCTGCTGGTCGGCCTGGGCCTGGCGATGGTGCCGCTGCCGTTCGTCCTCGGCGGCCTGGCCTGGCTCAACCTGACCGCCCGGGTGCCGCTGCGGCACACCGTCTTCTGCCTCGGCTGGGGCGCCTGCGCGGCCACCACCGTCGCGATCCTCGCCAACAACTGGACGGCGAGCTACCTGACCCGGCACCGGGGCCCGTTCGGGGAGCTGCTCGGCGCCGGGATCGCCACCCCGGTGATCGAGGAGACCGCCAAGGCCACCGCCCTGCTGGTGCTCCTGCTCCCGCTCGGCCAGCGGCTGCGCTGCCGCGGCCGCCACACCGGGCGCCCCTGCGCGCCGCTGCTGCGCCGGTCGCCCGCGCCCCGGAGCCCGCGCCCGTACCCGCGCCACCCGGTCGGGCCGCACGCCCGCGGCCGGCTGCGGCTGCGCCCGTACCTGCGGCCGCTGCCCTACCTGCGCCCGGCCCCGCCCTCCGGCGCGCCGCACCACCGCTCCCGGCCGCGCACCCTGGCCGCCGGGGTGGTGCTCGGCGGGATGACCGCCTGCGGCTTCGCCTTCACCGAGAACGCCCTCTACCTGGGCCGGGCCTTCACCAGCGACCAGCGCCAGCGGCTGGACAGCATCGGCCTCGGCGACCCGCCCAGCCTTCGCGACTTCGACAGCACCGTGCAGACCTTCGTGCTGCGCGCCCTGCTCTCCCCCTTCGCCCACCCGCTGTTCACCGCGCTGACCGGCATCGGCCTGGCCGTCGCCCTCACGACCGCGCGGCGCTGGCTGGCCCGGTTGGCGGCGCCGGCCGGGCTGCTGCTGGCGATGGCGCTGCACGGCACCTGGAACGCCGCCGCCGACCTCGGCACGGACGGCTTCCTGGTGGTGTACGGGGCCCTGATGGTGCCCTGCTTCGCCGCGCTGGTCTGCTTCGCGGCCTGGGCGAGATGCCGTACGGCCCGGCATCCGGTGCCCGGCCGGGTGCCGGGCACCGGGGTGTCCTGAGGAACCGATTTCCCATCTGGGCGACTTCCCCGTATTGTTGTGTTCACCGACGCGGGGTGGAGCAGCTCGGTAGCTCGCTGGGCTCATAACCCAGAGGTCGCAGGTTCAAATCCTGTCCCCGCTACTCAGTAGCCGAAAGGCCCGGAGGATTCGTCCTCCGGGCCTTTCGCGTTTCCGGGTACGGGCAGAACACGGTCCTGCCACGAAGCTGTAACAGCAGCCGGTCCGGTGATCCACTGTCGGGGGCCTGAACCATACTGATGAAAAATTCATCACATTTGGGGCGGGCTGTTCGGGCCGCCCCGGACAGGAATCACCTCATGCTGTCGAAGCGACTGGTCAGCACCGCCGCGATCTGCCTCGTCCTGGCCGCCGGCACCGCCGCGTGCGGCACCGAGAAGAGCGACGGGAAGGCCGGCGACGCCAAGGCGGGCGCCTCGAAGAAGCTCGACACCGACAAGCTCAGCGCCCAGGACATCATGAAGCAGGCCAAGGAGGCCCTGGCCTCCGCGACCTCCCTCAAGATGGCCGGCACCGTCGACGCCGGCGAGGGCAAGATGGAGATGAACCTGTCGATGGACAACAAGAGCCAGTGCACCGGCACCATGGCGATGCCGGGCATGGGCAAGTTCGAGATCATCAGCGACGGCAAGACCTCCTACGTCAAGCCGGACACCGCCTTCTGGACCAACGTGGGCGGCCCGAACGGCGCCAAGGCCGCCGAGCTGTTCAAGGGCCGCTACCTGACCGGCTTCGAGAACGACCCGACGATGGGCTCCCTCACCAGCATCTGCAACCTGGCCGAGTTCAGCAAGAAGATCACCGAGGACAAGAGCAGCGCCAAGGAGAAGGCCGAGAAGGGCTCCGCCGGCGAGGTCAACGGCGTGAAGACCTTCAGCCTGAAGTCCACCGACCCCAAGGGCGGGGTCTCGACCATGCAGATCGCCACCGAGGGCAAGCCCTACCCGGTGCGGGTCGAGCACTCCGGCGGCGAGGACGGCAACGGCAAGATGGACTTCTCCGACTTCGACAAGCCGCTGACCATCCAGGTCCCGTCGCCCGACAACACGATCGACTTCACCAAGTTCAAGGACCAGATCAAGAGCGCCTGAGCGACGGACGCGGCAACCACGCAATAAATCCGTTGCCCTCCGACCGGTGCGCTGCCTACGCTGGCAGCACACTGAAGGGAGGTGATCCTGAGTTGAGTTACATCAGGATGCGTGAGGTGGCTGCTCGCTAGAGCCGCCCCTGCCTGCGCAGGGTGAGGCCCTCGGCCTCCGGCAGGCGAAATCCAAGCAGTCACCCGGCCCGCGGGCTCACCGGTACATCCCCGGTGCCTCGGCGCCTGGCCAGTGCACGGGCCGGCGCGGAGGAGCAGCCCGCGGGCCGTCTGCGTTCCCGGGGAGCTTCCGGCAGGTTCCGGAGGCTCCCCGCGGCGTGTCCGGGGTCAGCCCGGGGCGTGGCCGCGGCCGCGGCGCCGCGGCGCTAGAGTCGGCGCGGGTTCCGGGGCGGAGCGGAGCGGCGCGGACACAGGGGGTAGGCGATGGCGAAGGCGCGACGGCTGGGCGGCGGGGCGACCGTGCTGCGGACGGCGCGGTGGGGCGCCGCCGGGGCACTGGCCGGGACGGGGCTGGTCGGGCTGCTGCTGTTCGCGCTCGGCCGGGAGCACGTCTGGCAGGCGCTCGGCGGCGGGCTGGTGGTGGTCGGGGCCTCGGTGGTGCTGGGCGGCGGGCTGGGCTTCCTGTTCGGGGTGCCCCGGGTGCGCGGCGGCGCCGGCTCCGACGACCCGCCGGGCTCGTACGCGCCGAACACCAATCTGGAGCAGGTCTCGGACTGGCTGACCAAGGTGCTGCTGGGCGTCGGGCTGACCCAGCTCGGCTCGCTCGGCGAACGGCTGCACGACCTCGGTACGGCGCTGGCGCCCGTGCTCGGCGGGGGCGAGGCGGCGGTGCCGTTCGCGGCGGCGCTGGTGCTGTACTTCCTGGTCTTCGGCTTCCTGGCCGGCTGGCTGGTGACCCGGCTGGCGCTGCCGCAGGCGCTGACCGAGACCGACCAGGCGCTGGACCTCTTCCTCGCCGGGCAGGACCGCGACCGGCACGGCGACAAGGTGGGCGCGGACGACCTCCGGGTCCGCGCGATGCAGCAGCTCGGGCTGCTGGGCGGCACCGCGGAGCGCCCGGCCGCGCTGGCCGGGCAGCTGCCGCCCTCCTCCGGCGCGCCGGCCGGGCCGGAGGGCGTGGTGGCGGAGGTCCGCTCGACCGCTCGGCGCTCGGCGCTGACCGCCGAACAGGTGCGGGCCCTCTTCACGGACGGCTCCGAGGGCCGGCGGATCCAGGCGCTCGCGCTGATGCAGGGCGATCCGGCGCTGGCGGACCTGTCGAGCGTGCTGGACGCGATCGAGCACCCGCGCTCCGACTTCGAGCAGTACCACGCGCTGCTGGCCGCCCGGGGGCTGCTGTACCGGCTGCCCGCCGACGGGGCACAGCGGCTGCGGGACGCGGTGGCGCGGCAGCTGGTCGACCCGCGGGGCATTCCGTACGGGTCGGACCGCAGCTGGCTGGCGGAGAAGATCCTCTCCCGGCTCCCGGCGGCGGCCGTCCTGCCGGAGCAGCCGGCGGCGGGAGTGCCGGTGCAGCCGGACGCCGGGGGCAACTCCTAGGGAGATGCGGACGGTCCGCTTCACTCTGAAGGGCTGAGTTCGGCCATTTCACTCATCAAGCGCCGACAGGCAGGCATAGCCTCGGGAGCAACAGCGCAGTTGCAGCGAGAGCTTGACCGCCCTGCGACCAGGGCAGGAGGGGGCGCGGAGCCGTGAGCACGCCGAAGCAGTACCCGATGGCTTGGAAGTACGGCGGCGATCAGGTCAAGCGTTCTCGCCAACGGGCGGGCGTGACACGGGAACAGTTGGCCGGGGCCTCCCACTACGACATCGAGAGCGTGCGGTCGATGGAAGCGGGGCGGCGAAAGCCGACACTTCAACTGCTCCAAGCTGCTGATGAGTTGTGTGACGCGAACGGGATGCTGGTCGCGGCAGCCGCATTCATGGTCCCGGAGAAGTTTCTGCCCTACTCGCAGGACTTCATGGAGCACGAGCGCGAGGCTGCCGTCTTGAGCTCTTACGAAAGTCAGCTCATCCCCGGTCTGCTTCAGTCCGAGCCCACTGTCCGCTCCCTGCTGAACGTGCACTGGCCGCCGCTGGACGACGAAACCCTGGAGGCGCGGCTCGTTGCCCGATTGGCCCGCCAGGAGATCCTCGGCAACCAGATCAAGTCGTTCAACTTCCTCATCGACGAGTTCGCCCTTCTGCGCCGGATCGGCACCAGCGCCGAGCACAAGAAGCAACTGGAGCACCTCCTTGAGGTCGGCAAGCCCCGGCACATCGACATCCAGGTCGTGCCCGGCGCCGCACTCCACCCGGGAGTCAACGGCGCATTCGTCCTGCTGGAGACCCCCCAGCACGAGCGCCTCGCCTACGAGGAAGGTCAGGCCATGGGCCTCCTCTACTCCGAGCCGGAGAAGGTCAATGGACTGTGGCAGCGCCATGCAATGATTCAGCGGCAGGCTCTCAGCCCTGAGGAGTCAGCTCGTTTCATCAGCAAGTTGGCGGAGGAGCTATGAGCACCAACCTGACCTGGGTGAAGTCCAGCTACAGCGGGACCGGGGGCGGCAACTGCGTCGAAGTCGCTGTCGCCTGGGTGAAGTCCAGCTACAGCGACTCGCAAGGCGGCGACTGCGTCGAGGTCGCCGCCTGCCCTTCCACCATCCACGTCCGCGACTCCAAGGACAAGGCCGGCCCGACCCTCGCCTTCTCCCCCGAGGCCTGGTCCGCCTTCGTCTCGTTCGCCGCCGAAGCTCAAGCCGCACGGGCCGAGTGACCCTCAATGGAACGGTGGGGTAAACCACCTTCCAACCACCCCTGCGAGCAGCAGATATGACTTATCGTCACGACTTTTCCACGGGCAGTTCGGCCATGTAGCGTGCGCAGCAACGAAACAACCCCCGCCGGTGTTAGCAGCACCGAACGGGGGTCTGACCGGCACGATCGACGGACTCTAAGGAATCGATCCTGTGGCTGCCCACAACTCTACCGCCATGGCCGTCCCCGGGTACGGCAAGCAGTCCGCGCCGGAGCAACTCCCCCGCTCCGCGAGCGACTTCGCCCACCTCCCGGTCCGCGAGGCCTACCTCGCCTCGCTCATCGACCACCTCCCCGACGGCGCCGCCATGGACATCAAGTCCCTCGCCGTCCTCCAGCCCCACTACGGGCAGGCAGCCTGCCGCACGGCCCTCAACAGGCTCTCCACCGCAGGTCACCTGCGCCGCGTCCGCGAGCGCCTCAGCTCCAAGGACTGCCGCTGGGTGTTCCACACCTACTTCTCCCGCACGCCCCGCTCCGACGCCTGGTGGAACCGCTTCCTCGCCACCGGCGGCAGCGGCGACACGGGCGGCACGTCAACGCCCGCCGACCCCGATCCCCCGGACGAGCGAACGGCCGTCCGCAACCACACGCCCCTCCCCTCGGCCGCCTACGCCGCCCTCGCCGGCCTCGGCCTCGCCGACCCCCGTCTCGCCCTCTCCGCCGCCGACTGCACCGCCCTCGAACCGCTCGCCGCCGAGTGGTTCGCCCGGGGCGCCACGCCCGCTCTCTTCACCGTCGCCCTCACCAACGGCCTCCCGCCCGACGTCCACAGCCCGGCTGCCTTCACCCGCCGCCGCCTCCTCGACAAGCTCCCTCCGGAACGCCCCCACCCGCCCCAACAGCTCACCCGCATCCCCGAGTGCACGGCCTGCCGCACCCCCTGCCGTCCCCAAGCCCTCCTCGGCGGCCTCTGCCGCGCCTGCCGAGGCACCCCGGCACCCCCGCCGCCCCGCCCCGGCACGCTCCCCCCGGCCGCCGTCCACCGCCATGCCGCCCAGGCCAGAGACGCACTCAGGCGGAACAGCGCCCCGCCCTCACCCGTGTACGCCTAACCGACCCGGACGGTGAAGCGCAGTTCGGGGCGGTCCCAGGTGATCCGCCCGGCGGCCGGGAAGGTGCCGACGCGTTCGGCGCCCACCCGCAGGTAGAACTGCTCGGCGGGCGGGTTGGAGACGACCCGCACCTCGGCGATGCCGGCGCTGCGGGCCAGCTCCAGCATGTGCGCGATCAACTCGCGGCCGGTGCCGCGCCCCTGGGCCTCGTCGGCGACGAACATCAGGTCCAGTTCGGCCGGTTCGCGGATCAGGCCGTAGAAGCCGAGCAGCTGCCCGGTGGCCTCATCGGTTGCGAGGAACACCTCGTGACGGGCGATGTACTCGGGCGTCACCCGGTAGCCCTCAAGCATCGGGGCGTACTGGCCGTGGTAGGCGGAGGACGCCTGGACCAGGTCGGTGAGCAGGTCGGCGTCGGTCTCGTCGGCGCGCCGGATCATGGTCTCGTTCATGCCGGTGAGTATAGGAGCGCACCCCCACACTGACTATTACATGCTCACGGGGAGCGCGGCCCGGCGACGACGGTCGGCTGCCCGCAGCACCAGGACTCGATGGGTGCGGCCGTCCACCGCGCCGGGCAGCCGGCGGACCTCGCTGGCTATCCGGTGCTCGCCGAGCGCGTACCGCAGCGGGTCGAGGTGGCCGCAGCGGTGGCCGTACCCGTCGCACAGTGGCTGGACCCGGACCTCGCCGTCCACGGCGGTGACCCGGACCAGCTCCACCAGCGCGGCCAGCTGCCGCTCCAGGCCGAAGCGTTCGGGATAGGCGAAGAGCAGGTATCCGCTCAGGGTGAGAGCGAAGGCACCGTCCGCGAAGGGCAGCCGGGGCAGCTCGGCGGCCACGTACCGCTGCGGGTGGGCGGCCGAGTCGGCGGCGAACAGCCGGCGGGCGCGGTCCCAGCTGCGCAGGTAGCGCTCGGACCGGTACGGGCGGGGCGAGGGGTAGAGGTGCGGGCGGGCGGCCATCGCGGCGGCCATCGCCGCCCGGGCCGCCAGGGCGCGGTCCGCGACCACCGGCAGCGGCAGCGCGTACGCCGGGTCGACGGCGATCACCCGGCAGCCCAGCTCGCGCGCCTCGGCGGCCAGGCCGGCCGCGCCGCCGGGGCAGTCCAGCAGCGGCCCGGGCAGGGCGGCGAGCCGGGCCCGGGTGAGGCCGAACAGGGCGCAGTACTCGTCCAGCGGACGGGAGGTGACCAGGACGTCCGGGGGGACGAGGGGGATGCCGGCGGCCACCCGGCCATCCGAACACGCGGCGGCCCCGCCCGCATCCGGAGTACGGTCCGGATGCAGGTGGGGCCGAAGTGGGAGAACGGGCGGTCAGCGGCCGAGCAGGCCCTGGGCGGCGGCCCGGTTGACGTTGGTCAGGCCGCGGACCAGCTGGGTGGTGAGGAAGACCAGCACCAGTCCGAGGACCGCGAGTCCGGCGATCTGCCACGGCGCCTGGACGTCGTACACGTGCCGGATGCCCTCGTCGTCGGTGAAGTCGAACACCCGGTACCCGTTCCAGGGGGTGTAGGTCGGGAAGACCCAGTGGTACAGCGGGTAGAGCGTCAGGACCCAGCCGAGCACCAGGAACACCAGCGTCACCACGAAGCTGAACAGCGCCCAGGGGAACATCACCACCTGGTACAGCACGGCCTTCCAGCCGGCCCCGTCCGCCAGCCGCGCGGTGACGGCGCCCCAGCCGCCCGGGCGGACCTGGCGCACCGGCTCCGGGCCGGGGACGTCCAGGGCCAGCATGCCGCGCACCCGGGCCCGCTCCAGCCGGCCGAAGCCGCGGGCGAGGCCGGTCAGGGCGCCCAGCACGGGCAGGCCGATGACGGTGATGAAGGTGCCGAGGCCGAGGCAGAACAGGATGATCGAGGAGGCGAACCCGGCGATCGCCACCGGCAGGCCGCTGAGCGCGAAGCCGACCTCGCGGTAGTAGTAGGCGGAGAACGGCGCCCGCCACAGCGCCGGCCGCCGCGCGGTCCGGCGGGCCCGGGCGGGGCGCTGGTCGTCACCGTGACCGCCCAGGACGTCCCACTCCCGGTCCTCCATGCTGCGGCTGCTGCTCATGCTCCCGGCCCCCGGCCCCTCGTACTGTCGGTCGTTCGTCCCGCTGACGAGGTCCAGTCTGGTGGACGCGCCGGCCGGCGGGGATCCGGAGGCCCGGCGGATCCGGGGTGGGGTTAACCCCCCTCCGCCCGGACGGCCGGGCCCGGCCACTCGTCGGCGAGCAGCGAGTAGACGTACGAGTCGGACCAGACGCCGTCCTTGAACCCGTCGTGCCGCAACCGCCCCTCCCGCCGGAACCCCAGCCCGGTGAGCACCTTGACGGAGGCCGCGTTGTCCACCGCGACCCGGGCGGCCAACCGGTGCAGGTCCAGGAGACCGAAGGCGAGGCCGCAGAGCAGGTCGGTGATCTCGCCCGCGTAGCCGCGGCCCCAGGACTCGCGGGCCAGCACGCACCCGAGCCAGCCGGCGCGGTGCCCTTCGAGGGTGAGCGAGGCCTGCCCGATCGGCATCGCGTCGTCCGGCTCCTCGGCGTCGGCGAGCCTGGTGACGGCGAGCCGGTAGGTGTCCCGCTCCTCGGCCATCGCCTCCTCCAGGTAGAGCTCGACCTGGTCGGCGCAGTCCTCCCGGTCGCTCGGCCCGAAGGGCAGGTACCGGGTGACCTCCGGGTCGCCGAACAGCGCGTGCAGCGCGTCCACGTCGCCCTCGGTGTGGTGGTACTCGCGGACGGCCAGTCGCGGGCCGGTGAGTCGTACGGGGACCATGGCTGCCGACCCTATCCCCGCCCGGCGGCTACCGTTCGGACTATGAACGACGAAGACCTGCGGCTCGCCCCGCGCACCAAGGCCGCCGACCTGCTCGCCTGGGCGGCCGAGCAGGGCCGCGCGCCGGTGGCCGAGGGGCCGCTGCGCGCGGTGCTGGCGCTGCTGGAGCTGGGCGAGGGCAGGATGCACGACGGCTGGCCCGAACTGACCTCCGACGCGGTGGAGCACCTGCTCCACGAGCGGCTCCACCTGTACGTCCAACCCGCGCCCGAGGAGGACCCGCTCGCCTACGGCGACGCCGTCCGGCTGCTGGTCGACCACCAGCGGGCGGCCCGCCGGCTGAACGCCAAGCGCCAGGAGCGGCTGCACGAGGAGGCCGAGTGGCAGGGCGAGGTCGCGACCGGGCTGCTGCGCCGCGCCGACCTGGTGACCTGGCCCCGGCTGTACGCGCTGCTGCTGCACGCGCACGGGGCGGACGTCACGGACCCGGAGGCGGTGCGGGAGTGGCTGGCCGGCTTCGGGGAGTTCACCGAGGAGGAGCGGCTGGCGGCGTTCGAGGCGCTGGCGTCGGCCGGCTGGCTGGACGAGCCGGACGAGCGGGGCTGGGGCCCGGCCCGGGTGCTCTCGGTGGGCATGGCCACGGACGGCGCGCGTCGGCTGCTGGAGCAGGGCCTGATGCGGCGCAGCTACCGCAACCTGGCGCAGCTGACCGCGCTGGGACGGCCGATGCCGGACGAGCTGACCGGGGACTTCGGGAGGTTCGAGGAGGCGGCGGTGGACGCGGCGCTCGACCTGTTCGGCGACTGGACGGTGCCGGGGCTGCCGCGGCTGCTGGTGACGGAGTTCCCGGAGCTGGCGCCGGAGCCGGGCCCGGAGGAGATCGACGCGTACCTGGCGCAGCTGCCCGTCGAGGAGTGAGACGCGGCGCGGGAGGCCCCCGGCCCGGGGGCCTCCCGCGGGTGCGTCGGTGCGCGTGTGTCAGGGGTTGAGGCCGCGCTGCTGGAGCCAGGGCTCCGGGTCGACCGGGGCGCCGCCACCGGGGCGGACCTCCATGTGCAGGTGGGGGCCGGTGACGTTGCCGGTCGCGCCGACCTTGCCGATCTGCTGGCCGGCGGCGACGTTGCCGGAGCCCTTGGTGATCGAGGAGAGGTGGCAGTACCAGATCTCGGTGCCGTCGGGCAGGGTCTCGACGATCCGGTAGCCGTACGAGCCGGCCCAGCCGGCCGAGGTGATGGTGCCCTGGCCGAGCGCGTGGACGGGGGTGCCGGTGTCGGCGGCGAAGTCCAGGCCGGTGTGCAGGTTCGCCCAGTAGCGGGCGCTCTGGCCGTAGTGGGCGGAGAGCCGGTAGTCGTCCACCGGGAGGGTGAGGGCGGCGGCCTTGGCCCGCTCGGCCTCCTCGGCGGCGCGCTTGGCCTCCGCCTCCTTGGCGGCGGCCTTGGCCTCCGCCTCCTGGGCGGCCTGCAGCCGGGCGGTCTCCTCGGCGGCGGTGCGCTGGCTGTCGGCCTGGTGCTGGATGCGGGCGGCGAGCGCGAGGCCGGGGTCGGCGGCGAGGGCGACCGGGGTCTCGTCCGGGACCTCGACGGCGGGGGCTGCGGCCGGGGTCGCCGAGGCGAAGCCGGTGGCGCCCAGCGTGGCGGCGACGGCGGTGACGCCGAGCAGCGGGGAGGCCCCGCGGGTCTGACGCGGCATCCGGTGGCGGTTGGTGTCGGCCTCCGCGGCGAACGCCTCCGGGCCGAAGGCCTCGGGGCCGTCCGGGCCGGGGTGGTCGAGGAGCTGGGTACCGGCTGCGGGGCCGGCCGGGTGTGCCGGGGTGTGCGTCGACGCCACGGAGGCGCGCTCCTTTCCTTCCTTCGCGCCTACCGGGTTAGCTGACGGGTTCGGAGCAGGAAGGTCTCCTACGGCCGGGCCGGAGCCCCGCCGATTCACCCCAAGGAACGTGGTTCCCCGGCTCCCTGACCTGCCCGGGGGCGGGTCGGCGGGATTAGGCGACGGCGCACGGTGCCGTCTGGGTACGGCGTTGACAACCGCGCTGCGTTATCAAACGTTAATCCTAGGAGGCTCTGATTCCAAGCCATCCGTTTCGGGCCGCCCGATGGCAGGTGAACGGACGTCAACGAACGGCCCCCCACGCACGGCCCCATCTGAGTACCCCTACTCATGTGCGGCCCTGCCGGGCGGCCGCATCCTGACGCCATGAGCGCACCGATGCAGACCCGCACCACGGCCGCGTACCACATCCAGGCCATCCTCTCCTTCGCCCTGTCGGGCATCGCCCTCGCCGCCGGGATCGCCTACCTGCCGGTCGGCGGGTGGACCCGGGCCTTCCTCGGGATCGGCCTCCTCTACACCGTCACCTCCGCGTTCACGCTGGCGAAGGTGGTCCGGGACCGGCAGGAGTCCAGCGAGATGGTCACCCGGGTGGACCAGGCCCGACTGGAGAAGCTGCTCAGCGAGCACGACCCGTTCAAGGTGGAAGGGGTCTGACCGCACCCGTCCGACCGTGCCCCCTTCCCTCGGCCCGTTTCCCCCGGCCCGCCGACCGCTTGACGGCTAAGGCTATTAGCCTTAGCTTTGTGGCTATCGGCAGTACCGCCGATGCCCCGCACCCGCGGCCCGAGGAGGACCCCGTGAACGGCACCATCACCCCGAGCACCCAGTACCTGACCGTTCCCGGCGGCCGGATCGCCTTCGACGACACCCGGCAGGGCGACGGCACCCCCGTCGTCCTGCTCCCGGGCATGCTCGACAGCCGGGCCGCGTACCGGCACCTGCGCCCGCTGCTGGTCGCCGCCGGCCACCGGGTCGTCACCATGGACCTGCGGGGCTTCGGCGAATCCTCGATCAGCTGGGACGACTACGGCCCGGCCGCCATCGCCGACGACGTCCTCGCACTGCTCGACCACCTCGGCATCGAGCGCGCCGTCCTCGCCGGCAACTCGTACACCGGGGCGACGGTCGTGAAGGCCGCCGGGGACGCGCCCGAGCGGGTCGCCGGGATCGTCCTGATCGACGCCTTCGTCGAGAGCCCGCCGCCGGGCGCCCTGATGCGCGGCGTCATGGCCCTGATGGGCACCGCCCTCGTCCACTGGCCGGCCTCCTGGGGCTTCTACCTGCGCCGGATGGCCTTCCCCGGCGCCACGCCCGCCGACTTCGACGCGTACGTGGACGGGCTGGTCGCCGCGCTGCGCACCCCGGGACGGAAGACCGCCACCCGCGGGTACGTCCACGGCGACTCGGCGCCGGTCGGCTGGACGGCCGCGGTGCGGTGCCCGGCGCTGGTGGTCATGGGCGACAAGGACCCCGACTTCCCGAAGCCGGAGCTCGTCGCCGACCGGCAGGCCGCCGCGCTCGGCGGGCGGAAGGCGATGATCGAGGGGTCCGGGCACTACCCGATGGCCGACAACCCGGCGGCCACCGCGGACGCCCTGCTGCCGTTCCTCGCCGAGCTCGGCTGAACGCCGCCCAGCCCTGCCCGATCCCGTCCGACCCTGCCCGACCCGCCGACGTCACCGGCACCCGCCCGGCAGCGTCCGGCAGCGCCCGACGTCACCCGACTTCGACCCGTACGGAGAGCCCGAGCCCATGCCCCGCGTAGGACTGACCCCCGACCAGGTCGTCGACCACGCCCTCGCCCTCATCGACGAGCAGGGCGCCGAGGCCCTCACCCTGGCCTCCGTCGCCGCCCGGGCCGGGGTCGCCACCCCCTCGCTGTACAAGCACGTCAGCGGCGGCCTCGCCGAACTGCGGCGGCTGATCGCCGTCCGGGTCACCGGGGAACTGGCCGACCGGCTGGCCGAGGCGGCCGTCGGACGCAGCGGGGACGACGCCGTCGCCGCCGTGCTGCGCGCCTACCACGCGTACGCCACCGAGCACCCGCACCGCTACAACGCCCTCCCCCAGGCCCCGCAGCCGGACGACGACCTGGCCCGCGCGGCCGCCCGGCTGGTCGGAGTGATCGTCGCCGTCCTGCGGGAGTACGGCCTCGACGGCTCCGAGGCGATCCACGCCGCCCGCACCGTCCGCTCCCTCGCCCACGGCTTCGCCTCGCTCACCACCGCCGGCGCCTTCCAGCTCGCCGAGGACCTCACCACCACCCAGGACCGCCTCATCGCCACCCTCACCACCGGCCTGCGCGCCTGGCCCGCGTAGCGGACCGGCGCCGGCGCGGCCCGGCGCCGGTGTTCCGCACCCGGACGCGCCCCTTCCGAACACCGTGCGCACAGACCCCACACATCGTGGAACGCGATCCGGCCACCCGGCTCGATTCCGACGCTGCCCGCCGGTGCCGGTCAGGCCGGTCGGCCCCCTCGTCAGGCGGTGGGATCGGGGTCGAACGAGTGCCGATTGCCGCCGAATTGACTCGATATTGACGAGATCCGGTCACTTGGCGAGATCCGTTCACACCTTCGTAGGATCATCACCCTAGAATTCGCCGCGTGACGATGACTCAGTGGTCCGTAACGGCAACCGGCGTACTCGCCGTCCTCGCCCTCGTGGCCGCCGCGCGGTACCGCGCCGTGTCCGTCACCCAGCGCGGCCGCGCCGACCGGCTGCACGGCGAACTCGCCGCCGCCCAGGAACAGCTGGCCGCCGAGCTCTCCCGCCGCGGCGCCGACCTCGCCGCCGTCCAGCAGGAGCAGGAGCACACCGCCTCCACCCAGCGGGCCTTCCTCAGCGTCGCCCGCCGGATCCTGGTGATGGCCCACGACCAGCAGGCGCTGCTGGACGAGATGGAGCGCACCCACGACGACCCGGCGCTGCTGGAGGGCCTGCTCAAGGCCGACCACGCGGCCGCCCAACAGGCCCGGCTGGCCCAGACCCTGGCCGTGCTGTGCGGCGCCCGGGCCGGCCGGCACTGGCCGGAACCCGTCTCCCTGGAGGACGTCGTCCGCGGCGCCCAGTCGCGCATCCTGCCGTTCCAGCGCGTGGTGGTGCGCAGCCGGATCGAGACCGCGGTGGTCGGCGCCGCCGCCGAGGCGCTGATCCACGCGATCGCCGAGCTGCTGGACAACGCCACCCGCTACTCCCCGCCCAGCACCCAGGTGTTCGTCACCCTGATGCCCGTGCACAACGGCGCCGTCATCGAGATCGACGACGGCGGCGTCGGCATGCCGGAACAGGCCGTCGCCAAGGCCGCCGCCGCACTGGCCGGCGGCAGCACCCTGGAGGTCTCCCGGCTCGGCGAGGTGCCGCAGCTGGGCCTGGCCGCGGTCGGCCGGCTCGCCGAGCAGTACGGCTTCCGGGTCACGCTCAGCTCGGCGCCCTCGCCGTACGGCGGCGTGCGCGTCGTCCTGCTGCTCCCGAACGCGCTGCTCACCGAGCCGCTGCCGCCCACCGTCCCCGGCCTCGGGCCGGACGACCGCGCGTTCAACCCCGGCCCCCCGCCGGCCTCTCCCGCCGGCCACCCCCTGGTGGAGACCCCACCGACCGGCCGGCACGCCGCCGACGGCACCCCTCCCCCGCTGCCCCGCCGGAGCCACCGGCGCGACCGCAACAGCCGCCCGGCCCAGCACGCCGCTCCCCCTCCGCCGCCCGCGCCGCCCTACCGCTCGGCCCGGGACGCGCAGGCGTTCATGGCGATGTTCCAGGCCGGAACCGCCAGCGGCCGGTCCGCCGCCCGGGCCCAGGCCCAGTTCGACCCTTCCCTGCCCGCTTCCCCCCGACTTCCCCAGCGCTCCGGAGAGTTCCATGACCACCACCCCTGATCTCGGCTGGCTGCTCGCCGACATCATCGCCGTCCCGCAGGTCCAGCACGCCGTCGTCGTCTCCAACGACGGCCTGGAGATCGGCCGCAGCGAGGGCATCGGGCGCGACGACGCCGAACGGCTCGCCGCCGCCTGCTCCGGACTGCAGTCGCTGGCCCGCGGCGTCGCGACGGGCTTCGGCGGACCGGGCAGCGCCACCCGACAGATCATCATCGAGTACGGCGGCGGCTACCTCTTCGTCGTCGCCGCCGGGGCCGGCGCGCACCTGGCCGTGGTGACCAGCGAGGCGGTCGACGCCGGCCTGGTCGCCTACCAGATGCAGGTCCTGGTCGAACGGATCGGCACCCACCTCACCAGCCCGCCGCGCGTCGACCACGCGGCGGGGGGCCACCGGTGAGCGGCCCGGTCCGGCCGTACGTCATCACCGGTGGCCGCAGCCGCCCCACCCGGGCCGAGCTGGCCGTGGAGAGCCTGGTCAGCGCGTCACCCGAACCACCGGACCTGCCCGAGCACGAGCTGCTGAACCGCGAACACCGGCGCATCCTCGACCTCTGCCACAGCCTGCTGTCCATCGCCGAGGTGGCGGCCCACCTGGGGCTGCCGCTCGGCGTCGTCAAGGTGCTGGTCGGGGACCTGTGGGACCTCGGTGCCGTGCAGGTGCTCCCTCCCGTCCCGCAGGCCGAACGCCTGCCCGCAACCCTCCTGGAAGAGGTGCTCGTTGGCCTCCGCCAACTCCGCTGAAGCCGTCCCCGGGTCCGCCGGGTCCGCCGGGTCCGCCGACGGGCCGCAGTACCTGCCCTCCTCGGTGCAGGGCGCGGTCAAGATCCTGGTCACCGGTCCGTTCGGGGTCGGCAAGACCACCCTGGTCGGTTCGCTGAGCGAGATCACCCCGCTGCGCACCGAGGAGACCATGACCGCCGCCAGCGCCGGCGTGGACGACCTCACCGGGCGCCCCGGCAAGACCACCACCACGGTGGCGCTGGACTTCGGCCGGATCACGCTCAACTCCCGGCTCGCGCTGTACCTGTTCGGCACGCCCGGGCAGCAGCGGTTCTGGCCGCTCTGGGACGACCTGTCGCGCGGCGCGCTCGGCGCCATCGCCATGGTCGACCTGCGCCGCCCGGACGAGAGCTTCGACGTGCTCGGCCGGCTGGAGGAGCAGCGCATCCCGTTCGCGGTCGCGGTCAACACCTTCCCGAACACGCCGAGTTACCCGGAGGAGGAGCTGCGCTCCGCGCTGGACCTGCTGCCGGAGGTGCCGATCCTGCACTGCGACGCGCGCGACCGCCGGCAGTCCTACGACCTGCTGATCGACTTCGTCGACCACCTGCACCGCAGCTCGATCCTGGAGCTCCAGCGATGACCGCTCCCGAACACCCCGTGACCCCCGGCGCCTCCGGCGGGTGCCCCGTCGCCCACGGCGGCAGCCTGCCCGGCGGGCTGCCCGTGGGCGTGCCGCTGACCCCGCTGTACGGCCCGGCCCTCGCCGAGGACCCGCACGGCCTGTACGCCCGGCTGCGCGAGCGCTACGGGCCGGTCGCGCCGATCGAGCTGGAGCCCGGGGTCGAGGCCTGGCTCGTCCTCGGCTACCCCGAGCTGCTCGAACTCACCCGCAACGAGGCGCTGTTCTCCAAGGACTCGCGGCGCTGGCGGGTGCCCGCCGAGGGCCGGCTGGCCCCCGACTCCCGGCTCCAGCCGATGACCTCCTGGCGCCCCACCGTGCTCAACCTGGACGGCGCCGAGCACCAGCGGCTGCGCACCGCCGTCGCCGACACCCTCGCCCAGATCGACCACCGGCAACTGCGCGGCACCACCGAGGCCGCCGCCAACGGGCTGATCGACAGCTGGGGCCCGGACGGCACCGCCGACCTGGTCACCCAGTACGCGAACCGGCTGCCGCTGCTGGTCTTCACCCAGCTGCTCGGCCTGCCCACCGACGCCGGTCCGCACCTGATCCGGCTGATCAACGACATCTCCGACAGCGGCGCCGAATCGGTGCGCGCCAACGAGGAGTTCCACGCGATCCTGGTCGACCTGGTGCGCCGCCGCCGGGCCGAGCCCAGCGCCGACCTCACCTCCTGGCTGCTGGCCCACCCGGCCGCGCTGACCGACGAGGAGGCGGTGCACCACCTGGTGGTGATGATGGTCGCCGGGAACGAGACCACCATCGGCTGGACCGGCAACACGCTGCGGCTGCTGCTCACCGACCGGCGCTTCCGGGCCACCCTCACCGGCGGGCGGCTGACCGTCTCCGACGCGCTGGAGGAGGTGCTCTGGCGCGACCCGCCGACGCAGAACTTCCCCGGCCGCTGGGCCACCGGCGACACCGTCCTCGGCGGCCAGTACATCAGCGCCGGCGACCTGCTCGTGCTCGGCCTGGCCGCGGCCAACGCCGACCCGGCCGCACAGGGCGTCTCGGCCGCCGCGCAGGGTTCGCTGGGCGGCAACCGGGCCCACCTCGCCTGGGGCGCGGGCAAGCACGTCTGCCCGGCCCAGCAGCCGGCCAGGATCATCGTCGAGACCGCCGTCGAGACCCTGCTGCACCGCCTCCCCGACCTCCAACTGGCCGTACCGGCCGGCGACCTGACCTGGCGCCCGTCCCCGTGGGCGCGGGCCCTGAACGCCCTTCCGGTGCTCTACAGCGCCTTCACCCCACCCCGTCCGCCAGCCCCCGAGAGGCCCGCATGGACACCACCGACGACGGAACCCGCGCCGAGCCCGTCAAGCTCGACCCCTTCGGCCGCGACCAGCACGGCGAGAACGCCCGGCTCCGGGCGGCCGGCCCCGCGGTCCTGGTGGAGCTCCCTGGCGGGGTGGTGGTCTGGGCGGTAACCCACCACGACACCCTCCAGGCGCTGCTGGCCGACCCCAGGGTCGGCAAGGACGCCCGGCTCTGGAACACCTTCCGGGAGGGACGGCTGCCGGAGGGCTGGCCGCTGCTCAACTTCGTCACCGTCCCCGGCATGGTCACCGCCGACGGCGAGGACCACCGGCGGCTGCGCGGACTGGTCTCCCAGGCCTTCACCCCGCGCCGGATAGCCGACCTGGCCCCCGCCGTCGAGGCCCGGACGATCGCGCTGCTGGACGAGGTCGCAAAGCTGGAGGGCGAGTTCGACCTGCGGCGGCACTTCGCCTACCCGCTGCCGATGCAGGTGATCGGCGAGCTGCTCGGCCTCGCGCTGGAGCAGCAGGACGAGCTGCACGAGCTGTCCGACACCATGGTCTCCAGCTCGGCCACCCCGGCGGCGGCCGTCGCCGCGCAGCGGGGCCTGAACGCGCTGCTGGCCAAGGTCGTGGCGGCCAAGCGGGCCGAGCCCGGCGACGACCTGACCTCCGACCTGATCGCCGTCCGGGAGGAGGGCGACCGCCTCAGCGAGGCCGAGCTGGTCGGCACCCTGCTGCTGATGCTGGTCGCCGGGCACGAGACGACGCTCAACCTGATCACCAACGCCGTCCGCGCCCTGCTCGCGCACCCGGACCAGCTGCGGCTCGTCCTGGACGGGGAGCAGCCGTGGTCGGCGGTGGTCGAGGAGACGCTGCGCTACGACTCCCCGGTCGGGCAGTTCCCGCTTCGCTACGCGATCGAGGACATCGAGGTCGGCGACGTGGTGATCCGGCGCGGCGAGGCGCTGCTGGCCTCGTACGCGGCGGCCGGGCGGGACTCCGGGCACCACCCGGACGCGGACCGCTTCGACCTCACCCGGCAGCCCGCCAGGCACCTGTCGCTCGGCCACGGCCCGCACTTCTGCCTCGGCTCCGGGCTCGCCCGCCTGGAGGCCGAGACGGCGCTGCGGCACCTGTTCGCCCGCTTCCCGGGGCTGGCCCCGGCGGAGGGCAGGACCGACGAGCCGATCGCCTCGTTCGTCAGCAACAGCGTGCACACCCTGTGGGTGACGGTCTGATCCCGCCGGTTACCTGAGGGCGGTCCGGGTCGTTCGGCAGGGCATGAAGAAACTCGCCACCCTGGCCGCCCTCACCATGGCGGGCCTCGCCCTCGCCGTCCCGGCGGCCTCCGCCACGACCCAGACCGCCGCCTCGCCGGACGTCACCGGCGGGCTCACCGACGGGCTCACCCTCTCCCCGGCCGACCTCGCCCTGAGGACCGCCGGCAAGCTCCCGGTGGTCGGAAAGGCCGCCAACGAGATCGAGGCGATCGGGGACAACCAGATGGAACACCCGGGGCTCAGCGGGCACGTCCTGAACTGACGGCCGCTCGGGTGCTCGACCCGTGGGCGGCCGGCCGACCCCCGAACGGCCGGCCGCCCACGGCCGTCGGGCCGCTTCCGTCGGCCCGCTTCCGTCGGCCCGCTTCCGTCGGCCCACGGTGCCGAGCCCCCGCGGCGGTCGGCACCCGGCGGTCGGCGATCAGCTCGCGGACAGCCGGTTGAGCTCCGGGTAGCTCAGCCCCTCGGCGAGCACGGTGAACGTGCCGCTCCGGTACACCTCCTCGGCGGCCCGGCGGACCGCCGCGTACGCCACCTCGGCGAGGCCGGGGCCCAGGCTGATCCGGGCCACCCCGAGCTTCGCCAGCTCGGCGACCGCCGAGGCGCCGGGACCGGCCAGCACGTTCAGCGGCGCCGGGACGGCCCCGACCAGGGCGGCGATGGTCTCCGGGTCGGACACCCCGGGGGCGAACACCCCGTCCGCACCCGCCGCGACGTACGCCCGCAACCGGCGGACCGCCTCGTCCAGCCGGCCCTCCGGGGCGCCGATCCCGCGCAGGAACACGTCGGTACGCGCGTTGACGAAGAGCGGCACACCGGCCGCGTCCGCCGCGGCCCGGGCGGCCGCGATCCGTTCGGCGGCCTCCTCCAGCGGGCGGCCCTCGTCCTCCAGGTTCACCCCGACCGCGCCGGTGGCGAGCAGCCCGGCGACCGTCTCGCCGACCCCGGCGGCGCTGTCCGCGTAGCCGCCCTCCAGGTCCGCGGTGACCGGCAGGTCGACCGCCCGGACGATCTGGGCCGTCCGGGCCAGCACCTGCTCGCGGTCCGCGCCGCCGCCGTCCGCGCTGCCGAGCGACCAGGACACGCTCGCGCTGGCCGTCGCCACCGCGCGCGCCCCGGTGCCGGCCACCAGCCGGGCGCTCGGCACGTCCCAGGCGTTCGCCAGCACCAGCGGCTCGCCCGGGCGGTGCAGCTCGCGCAGCAGCCCGGCCTTCTCCCGCCGGACGCTCCGATCGACGGCGCTCACTTCGCCGCCGGGCTCATGCGGGTGGCGATGCTGAGCCGGTTCCAGACGTTGATCGTGGCGATCAGCGCGATCAGCTGGGCCAGCTCGGTCTCGTCGAACTGCGCGGCGGCCTCGGCGTAGACGTCGTCCGGCACGTGGGTCTGGGCCACCAGGGTGATCGACTCGGTGAGGGCCAGGGCGGCGCGCTCGCGGGCGGTGAACCACGGGGCCTCGCGCCAGGCCGGGAGGGAGAGCAGACGGTGGTCCAGCTCGCCGACCTTCTCGGCCTCGGTGGAGTGCATGTCGATGCAGAACGCGCAGCCGTTGATCATCGAGGCGTGCACCTTGACCAGGTGGGCGAGCAGCGGGTCGAGGCCCTGCCGGGAGGCCCGCTCCACGGCGATCATCGCCTGGTAGTAGGCGGGGGCCACCTTGAACATCTCCAGCCGCTGCTCGGGGGCGGGCACCGGGCCCTGGTTCGTACGCGTCGTCTCGTCCGTCGTCTCGTTCGTCGTCATGGCCGCCAGCCTAGGAGCGCGGCGGCCCGCCGTCCTGGTGCGATCGGCCATCCGTTCCTTGGGCCACTTCCGGCGTACGAACGGCCGTGCGAGGATCGCTGGCAGGAGATCGCCGACAGGACGAGGTCAGGGGGCACGACCGTGTGCACGGCGTTCGTCAGCATCGAGCCGGAAGCGGCCGTCCCGGTGCTGCTGCTGTCCGTCCGGGACGAGTACCTGGGCCGGGCCTGGCTGCCACCGGACCACCACTGGCCGGACCGGCCCGAACTGCTCGGCGGCCTGGACCTCGCGGCCGGCGGCACCTGGCTGGCCGTCGACCCCGACCGGCGCACCGCCGGCTGCCTGCTGAACGGCTTCGGCCCGCTCGCCCCCGCCGACGCCCGTCGCACCCGCGGCCGGCTGCCGCTCACCGCCGTGCGGGAGAACGGGATCGGCCACCTCGACCTCACCCCGTACGACCCGTTCCACCTCGTCCTGGTCCGGGCCGACGGCGCCCGGGTGTTCAGCTGGGACGGCGGACGGATGGAGGAGCGCGAACTGCCGACCGGCCTGAGCGTGGTGCTCAACGACGGGCTGGAGGGCCTGGCCGCCGGCCGGACCACCTCCGCGCGGATCCGCGCCCTGATGGCCGCGCGGGCCGCCCACTTCCGCGCCCGCCTCACCGCCGAGCCCCGGCCGGAGCCGACCGCCGACGGGCCGGCCGCGACGGCCTGGGGCGGCTGGCTGCCGGTCGTCGCCGGGGACGGGCTGGCGCCGGACGCGGACGCCGCGCTGATCCAGCGGCGGGACTTCGGCGACGGGCGGATCTGGGGCTCCTCGTCGATCTCGCTGCTCGCACTCGGACCGGACCTGCTGCGCTACGACTTCGCGGCCGCGCCGGTGAGCGCGGACGGGCCGGGCTGGCGGCGGGTCGCGGCGGGCTGACGGCGGGTGGTGGCGGGCCGAGGGCGCGCGTCCGCGGAGAAAAGGACTTGAACCTGACGTCGCGGTAGGCGGCATCGTGGCGCGGGTCGAGCCCGAAGGAGCCCCGCCGTGACCCGTCCGGACCGCCGCCCGCACCGCCCCCGCCGCCTGCTCGCCGTACTCACCGTCGCCCTGCCGCTGGCGGGCACACCGGCCGCGGTCACCGCCGTCGTGCTGCTCGGCGACGCGGCGCACCGGGCCGTCCCGTCCGCCACCGTCCTGGCCACCGTGGCAGCGGTGTTGCTCGGACACCTCGGCCACGGTGTCCCGCAGCCGTACGGTCGGTGAACTTCCGACGGCGGGGTTGGCGAACGTCTACATGCGCGTAGTAGCTTCGCGAGGGCCCCGGATCCGGCCGGCCACCGACCCCCGAGCGAAGGTGCGCGATGTCGACCCTGACCTACCCGGAAGCGATAGGCGTCGGCCTGCTCCAGGGCGTGACGGAACTCTTCCCGGTCTCCAGCCTCGGCCACAGCATCCTGTTGCCCGCCCTGGTCGGCGGGAGGATCCAGCACGACCTCGACATGACCGCCGAGGGATCCTCGTACCTCGCCGCCCTGGTCGCCCTGCACCTGGCCACCGCGCTCGCACTGGTGGTCTACTTCCGCAAGGACTGGGTGCGGGTCTTCGAGGGGATGGTCGGCTCGATCCGGCACCGCCGGGTGGAGACCCGCAACGAGAAGCTCGCCTGGCTGCTCGTCCTCTCCACCATCCCGGTCGGCGTGGCCGGCCTCGCGCTGGAGAAGGCGCTGCGCAACGCGCTCGGCAAGCCCGTCCCGGCCGCGGTCTTCCTCGCCCTCAACGGGCTCGTGCTGCTCGGCGCCGAGCGGCTCAAGCGCGGCGGCACCGGCCGCCGCCGGGCCGGGCACGCGGCACCCGCCGACGAGCCGGGCGCGGACCCGGCGATCGCCTCCGACCACCGGCTGACCAGGCTGGGCTACGGACAGGGCGCCTGGATCGGCGCCGCGCAGATCCTCGCGCTGTTCCCGGGCATCAGCCGCTCCGGCGTCACCATGAGCGCCGGCATCCTGCGCGGACTGCACCACGAGGACGCCGCCCGGTTCTCCTTCCTGCTCGCCACCCCGGTCATCCTGGCCGCCTCGGTGCTGAAGGTGCCCGAGCTGTTCAGGCCGGAGAACTCCGGCGTGCTCGGCCCGGTCCTCGCGGGCAGCGTCGCCGCCTTCGCGGCCGGCTACGTCTCGGTGCGGTTCCTCACCAGGTACTTCGAGACCCGCAGCCTGACGCCGTTCGCGCTCTACTGCTTCGTGGCGGGCGTCGGCAGCGCGGTCTACCTGTCGCTCTGAGCCCGGCTCCCGGCCCCGGCCAGGATCCGCGCGAGTTCGGCCGGACGGGAGAACATCGGCCAGTGCCCGGTGTCCAGTTCCACCAGCCGCCAGTGGCCCGCCGCGATCAGCTCGGCGGCCACCGGCGGCGGCTCCGGCCAGTCCAGCAGGCACTTCACGTACACCGTCGGGAGCGCGCTCAACGGGCCCGCCAGGACGGCGGGTTCGGTCAGCGAAGGGCCCGGGTGCGGGGTCGCCCCGGCGGCCATCCGGTTGATCTGCCCGACCGTCAGCCCCTGCCCGGCGAACTCGGCCGGCGGCAGCGGCGGCCACCAGCCCCCGTGCGCGGCGAGGTCCGCCCGCAGCGCGGCCGGCTCCGGCATCTGGTCGGCGAAGGACTCCCCCGCCACCGGCACGTTGGCGTCCACCAGGACCAGCCCGGCCAGCCGGTCTCCGATCCGTTCGGCGGCCTGGCCCACCGGGATGCCCGAGTAGCTGTGCCCGACCAGCACCACGTCGCGCAGGTCCAGCCGCTCCACCTCGGCGACGACGTCCGCCACGTGCGCCTGCTGCCCGGCGGGCGTGCCGCGCCTCTCGGCGAGCCCGGAGAGCGTCAGCGGGTACGCCCCGTGCCCGGCCGCGCGCAGCTCCGCCACGACCCCGTCCCACGCCCAGGCCCCGAGCCAGGCCCCCGCCACCAGCACATAGTTCGCCATGGGCGGCACGGTAGCGCGCGGGTGCGACAGCGGCCCCGGACGCACCGGGAAACACCCCGTGGAGGAAGTGTGACGACCGCCCCGGGCCGTCGAGTGGCCCCGACGGCGGCCCCGGACTCCGTGATGCCGAGGCCTCCGGACGGCCGGGCGAGAATGGGGCCGTGAGCACCTCCCGGACCACCTCCTGGACCACCTTCGGCGGCGACCTGCACCTGGACCTCACCGAACGGCGGGCCGCCGGTACCGGACTGCGGGCCGCCCTGGAGGACGCGCTGCGCGAGGCCGTCCAGGACGGACGGCTCGCCCCCGGCACCCGGCTGCCGTCCTCCCGGGCGCTCGGCGAGGACCTCGGCATCGCCCGCAACACCGTCGTCGAGGCGTACGGACAGCTCACCGCGGAGGGCTGGCTCAGCTCCCGGCAGGGCTCCGGCACCACCGTCGCCCAGCAGACGGTGCCCGAACCGGCCCCCGGCCGGCGGCCCGCCACCCGGTCGGCACAGCAACGGCCCACCGCCCGCCACGACCTGATGTCCGGACGGCCCGACCTCTCGCTCTTCCCCCGCACCGCCTGGCTCGCCGCCGCCCGCCGCGCCCTGGCCACCGCACCGCACGAGGCCCTCGACTACGGCAGCCCGCTCGGCCGGATCGAACTGCGGCAGGCACTCACCCACTACCTGGCCCGCGTGCGCGGCGTGCGCACCGACCCCGACCACCTGCTCGTCTGCACCGGCGTCACCCAGGGCCTCGCCCTGCTCTGCGCCGCCCTGCGGGAGCGCGGCGCCCGCACGCTGGCCGTCGAGGAGTACGGGCTGCCGCCGCAGCACGCGACCGTCCGGGCCGCCGGACTCACCACCGCCCCGGTGCCGTTGGACCGGGACGGCGCCCTGGTCGACCGGCTCGACGCCCGGGCCGGCGCCGCCCTGCTCACCCCCGCCCACCAGTACCCCACCGGCGCGGCACTGTCCGCCGACCGGCGGGCGGAGGCGGTGCGGTGGGCGCGGGAGCAGGACCGGTACGTCATCGAGGACGACTACGACGGCGAGTTCCGCTACGACCGGCAGCCGCTCGGCGCGATGCAGGCGCTGGACCCGGAGCGGGTGGTGTACGCCGGGACGACCGCCAAGAGCCTCGCGCCGGGCCTGCGCATCGCCTGGCTGGCCCTGCCGGACGCGCTGGTCGAACCGGTCGCCCGGCTGAAGGCGCTGGCCGACACGATGTCCCCGGTGCTGGACCAGCTGACACTGGCGGAGCTGATCACCTCCGGCACGTACGACCGCCACGTGCGGCGCTGCCGGCTGCACTACCGGCGCCGACGCGACCACCTGGTCGCGGCGCTCGCCGAACACGCCCCGCACGTCCGGGTCACCGGCATCGCGGCCGGCCTGCACGCCGTCCTCCAGCTGCCGCCCGGCTCCACGCCCGAACCCGAACTCCTCGCCCGCGCCCGGCAGGCCGGCCTCTCCCTCAACGGCCTCACCTGGCACCGCGCCACCCCGTCCGCCACCGAGGCCCCACCCGCCCTGGTCATCGGCTACGGAACCCCGCCGGAGCACGCCTTCCCAGCAGCGGTCCGGGCCCTCTGCGAGCTGCTGCGCGGGGCGTAGGGGGAACGCCGCCGGGGTCGGTCGGCGGGGCCGGCTCGGGAACGGCGGTCCGCCCGCCTCCCTCGGGGGGGGGGGGGGGCGGACGCCGGGGGCGGAACTACTTGTTGCGGCTGCCGAGTTCGAACAGGAGGATGATGAAGCCGGCGAAGAGGTGGCCGCCGGCGGTGTAGATCAGCAGGCGGAGGTAGATCCGCTTGTTGGCCCACTTGCCGGCGTCCATGGTCTTCGGGCCGGCGGCGGTGTCGGGGGCGGCGGTGGTGGTGGGATCGGCCATGGTGATCTCCTCCGGGGTGTTCTGACGGCGGGTCAGTGCAGGGCGGCGGGACCGCCGCCGAGGCAGAGTTCGCCGCCGGGGCTCTGCAGCAGGGTGTGGACGAAGAGCAGTTCGACGCCGCTGTCCGACTCCGCGGCGATGCAGTGCGGGGTCAGCGAGTCGTAGTGGGCCGAGTCGCCCACCGCGAGGTGGTGGACGCGGTCCCCGAGGGTGACCCGGAGCGCGCCCTTGAGGACGTACAGCCACTCCTCGCCGGGGTGGACCCGGACCACGGTGTCCTGCACGCCCGGCGGGACGTGCACCCGCAGGGCCTGCATGGCGCGGCCGGGGGCGCCGGCCCGGCGGTAGCCCCAGCCTCCGGCCCGGCCGGGCTCGATGGCGCCGCCGCGGACGATCGGGTCGGGCTCCGCCAGCGTCTCGCCGAGCAGGCCGGAGACCGAGGTCCCGTACGCGCGGGCGAGGCCGAGGAGGACGGGCAGCGAGGGCTGCCGACGGCCGGTCTCCAGCCGGGACAGATAGGCTGGGGAGAGTCCGACCCTCCCGGCGGCCACCTCCAGGGTGAGCCGGCTGCTGAGCCGGTGCTCACGAAGGCGGGCGGCGAGGCCGGCGACCTCCTGGTCGTCGAGCTGTTCGCCCGTGGCGGCGGCACCGGTGGAGCTGCTGGTCATGTGTCCAGTGGACACCCGCCGTGCCGCACGGGCAAGAAATTTGCCCCAGAGGCAAACCGTCCCGGCGGCCCCGCGCTCACGGCCGCGGGATGTTCCGCAGGTTGCTCCGCGCCAGGTCGATCATGCGCCCGACGCCGCCCGAGAGCACCGTCCTGCTCGCCGCCAGCGCGAAGCCCTTCAGCTGGGCGGCGGTGATGTGCGGCGGGATGGACAGCGCGTTGGGGTCGGTGACCACGTCCACCAGGGCGGGGCCCGGCCGTTCCAGCGCCTCCACCAGCGCCTCCCGGACCCGGGCCGGCTCGGTGACCCGCTTGGCCTGGATGCCCATCGCCCGGGCGATCCCGGCGTAGTCCACGTCCCCGTTGTCGATCTCGGACTCCGGGTAGCCGGAGACCAGCATCTCCAGCTTGATCATGCCGAGCGCCCCGTTGTTGAAGACCACCGTCTTCACCGGCAGCCGGTGCTTGGCCACCGTGAGCAGCTCGCCGAGCAGCATGCCGATCCCGCCGTCGCCCGCCATCGCGACCACCTGCCGCCCGGGGCAAGCGAGCTGGGCGCCGATCGCGTGCGGGAGGGCGTTGGCCATCGAGCCGTGCAGGAAGGAGCCGATCACCCGGCGGCGGCCGTTGGGCTGGAGGTAGCGGGCGGCCCAGACGTTGTTCATGCCGGTGTCCACGGTGAACACGGCGTCCTCGGCGGCCACCTCGTCGAGCACCGAGGCGACGTACTCGGGGTGGATCGGCAGGTGCTTCTCGATGTCCCGGGTGTACGCCCCGATCACGCCCTCCAGCGCCCGGACGTGCTTGCGCAGCATCCCGTCCAGGAAGGCGCGGTCGGACTTGGCGTCCAGCAGCGGCAGCACGGCCCGCAGGGTGGCGGCCACGTCGCCGTGGACGGCCAGGTCGAGGGCGGTGCGGCGGCCGAGCCGGGTGGCGTCGTGGTCGACCTGGACGGTGTGCGCCTGCGGCAGGAAGGAGTCGTACGGGAAGTCGGTGCCGAGCAGCACCACCAGGTCGGCGGAGTGCAGCGCCTCGTGGCAGGCCCCGTAGCCGAGCAGGCCGCTCATGCCGACGTCGTACGGGTTGTCGAACTGGATCCACTCCTTGCCGCGCAGGGAGTGGCCGATCGGCGCGTTCAGGGCCTGCGCGGCCGCCGTCACCTCGGCGTGCGCGTCGCGCACCCCGGCGCCGCAGAACAGGACCACCTTGCGGGCCGCGTTGAGCAGCCGGGCCAGTTCCTGCACCTGGGACCAGGGCGGCGCGGCGACGGCCTGCTCGGTGAGGAAGTGGCTGGTGCCGGTGGGCGCGGCGGCGGGGAGCGCGGCGACGTCCCCGGGGAAGGAGAGCACCGAGACGCCGTGCGAGCCGAGCGCGTGCTGGATGGCGACCCGCAGCAGGCGGGGCAGCTGGGCGGGGGTGGAGAGCATCTCGCACCAGGTGCTGCAGTCGGTGAACACCCGCTCGGGGTGGGTCTCCTGGAAGAAGCCGGTGCCGATCTGCCCGGACGGGATGTGCGAGGCGAGCGCCAGCACGGGCAGGCCGCTGCGCTGGGCGTCGTAGAGGCCCTGGACGAGGTGGGTGTTGCCGGGGCCGCAGGAGCCGGCGCAGACCGCGAGCCGGCCGGAGAGCTCGGCCTCGGCGGCGGCCGCGAAGGCGCCGGCCTCCTCGTTGCGCACGTGCACCCAGCCGATGCCGTCGGCCCGGCGGATCGCGTCCACCACGGGGTTGAGGCTGTCGCCGACGACCCCGTAGACCCGCTCCACCCCGGCCTGCCGGAGCACCTCCACCATCTGTTCGGCCACGCTGGGCACGGCTGCACTCCTTCGGTCGCCACGGGACACCTGCACCCTCCGCCGGGGAGGTCGGGGGCGCAGCCGGGGCGGGCCGAAGGAGTGACGGAGGTGGAAGGGACGGCCGGGGCGCGGGCTACTCGGCCGCCAGGTGGTCCTGTTGGCCGAGTTTGCCCACCACGAGGCCGGCCTGGGGCTGGCGGCGGGCGGGTTCCCGGCCCGGGGGCTGGGCGACCCGCTCCTGGGCGGGCGGGACGGTGGTCGGCACGGTGACCGGGGCGCCGGTCTTGACCTGCACCGCCTCGCCGTCGTGCCGCAGGTGGAGGACCTCGCCGCGGCGCAGGGTGTACGTCGTCCGCTCGTGGGTGATCTCGATGCCGAGCAGGCGGCCGCGCACCAGCAGCGAGAAGCTCAGCCGCATCAGCCCGGAGGGCAGCCGGGGCCGGAACGAGAGCGTGTCGTCGTGGTCGCGCAGTCCGCCGAAGCCGGCCACCAGGGCGATGCAGGCCCCGGCGAGCGAGGCCATGTGCAGGCCGTCGCGGGTGTTGCCGCCGAGGTCGTGCAGGTCCATCAGGGCGGCTTCGGCGGTGTAGTCGTAGGCGAGGTCGAGCTGGCCGACCTCGGCGGCGATGACCGCCTGGGTGCAGGCGGAGAGCGAGGAGTCCCGGACGGTCAGCCGCTCGTAGTAGGCGAAGTTGCGGGCCTTCTGCTCGTCGGTGAAGGCGTCGCCGCGGACCTGCATGGCGAGCACCAGGTCGGCCTGCTTGACCACCTGCTTGCGGTACAGGTCGAAGTACGGGTAGTGCAGCAGCAGCGGGTAGTTCTCCGGCGGGGTGTGCTCGAAGTCCCAGACCTGGTGGTGGGTGAAGCCGTCGGCCTGCGGGTGGACGCCGCGGTCCTCGTCGTACGGGATGTACATCGCGGCGGCTGCGTCGCGCCAGGCGGCGGTCTCCTCGGTGTCCACGCCGAGCAGGGCCGCCTCGTGCGAGTGGCGGACGGCGGCCTCGGCGGCGGCGCGCAGGTTGCTCTGCGCCATCAGGTTGGTGAAGACGTTGTTGTCCGCGACGGCGCTGTACTCGTCGGGGCCGGTGACGCCCTCGATGCGGAACCTCCCGGCCACGTCGTGGTGGCCGAGCGAGCGCCACATCCGGGCGGTCTCGACGAGCAGTTCGAGCCCGTACTCGCGCTCGAACTCCGCGTCCCCGGTGGCCCGGACGTAACGGGCGACGGCGGCGGCGATGTCGGCGCCGATGTGGAAGGCCGCGGTGCCGGCCGGCCAGTACCCGGAGCACTCCTCGCCGCGGATCGTCCGCCACGGGAACACCGCGCCGGACAGGCCGAGTTGGATCGCCCGCTCACGGGCCAGCGGCAGGGTGGTGTGCCGCCAGCGCAGGGCCTGGTTGACGGCGGCGGGCAGGCAGTAGGTGAGCACCGGCAGGACGAAGGTCTCGGTGTCCCAGAAGCTGTGCCCGTCGTAGCCGGGGCCGGTCAGCCCCTTGGCCGGGATGGCCCGCTCCTCGCTGCGGGCGCCGGCCTGCAGGACGTGGAAGACGGCGAACCGGACGGCCTGCTGGAGTTCGACGTCGCCCTCGATCTCGATGTCGCTGGTCTCCCAGAACTCCTTGAGGAACTCGGCCTGTTCGGCGACCAGCCCGTCCCAGCCGGTGTACCGGGCGGCGGTCAGGGCGGCCTCCACCTGGTCCCGGAGGGCGGGCAGCGAGCGGGTGCCGGACCAGCCGTAGGAGATGAACTTGGCCAGCCGCAGCCGCTGTCCTGGCTCGAGCACGGTGGTGACGCTGATCCGGCAGTGGTCGGCCTCGGCCTCGGCGACGGTGTCGGACTTCTCCGGGCCCTCGATGACGTGGTCCATCCCGGCCGCGACCCGGATGCCGCTGTAGCGGGTGCGGTGCACCAGGACGGCCTTGGTGGCGCTGGCGTGGTGCGCCTCGGGTTGCAGCGGCGCCTCCAGCACGGCGGCGGCCCGTGGGTCCCCCTCGGGGCCGCCGGGCAGCTGCTCGTTGGCGACCAGCTCGGACTGGAGCACGATCCGCACCGGGCCGTCCACCGCCTCGACGCTGTACTCGACGGCGGCGACGGCCCGCTGGGTGAGCGAGACCAGCCGGGAGGAGCGCACCCTGATCGTCCGCCCGGCCGGGGAGGTCCACTCGGCCTCGCGGTGCAGCAGGCCCTCCCGGAAGTCCAACCAGCGTTTGTGGCTGATCAGTTCGCCGTAGCGCAGGTCGAAGGGCTCGTCGTCCACCAGCAGCCGGATGATCTTGCCGTTGGTCACGTTGATGACGCTCTGGCTGGACTCCGGGTAGCCGTAGCCGCCCTCGCCGTACGGCAGCGGGCGCAGTTCGAAGACGCCGTTGAGGTAGGTGCCGGGCAGGCCGTGCGGCTCGCCCTCGTCCAGGTTGGCGCGCAGGCCGATGTGCCCGTTGGAGAGCGCGAAGACGGACTCGGCGCGGGCCATCGAGGCCAGGTCCAGGCCCTGTTCGGTGATCTGCCAGGGATCGATCGTGAAGTTGGCCTCCGGGCTCACGCGCCCACCTCGCTGCGCTCGGCAGGGGCATTCGCCCACACGCACCTCTTGATGGCTCCCTCTCCCCCAGCCTCCGGCCGGGGGTACTCCCACCGCTCGCTCACGATTCGCCTCCCAGGAGTTCGGAGAGGTCCTGGACGACCACGGTGGCGCCGTCCCGGCGCAGTTCGGCGGCCTGGCCGGTGCGGTCCACCCCGACCACCGCGCCGAAGCCGCCGGCCCGGCCGGAGGCGACCCCGGCGAGCGCGTCCTCGAAGACCGCGGCGTGGGCGGGTTCGACGCCGAGGGCGCGGGCGGCGTACAGGTAGGTGTCGGGGGCGGGCTTGCCGGGCAGGCCCTCGGCCTTGGCGACGTTGCCGTCGACGATCACCTCGAACAGATCCTCGATGCCGGCCGCCCGCAGCACGTCGCGGCAGTTGGCGCTGGAGGAGACCACGGCGCTGGGCAGCCCGGCCGCGCGCAGCCGGTGCACGTAGTCGACCGAGCCCTGGTACGGCCGGACGCCCCGCTCCCTGATCAGCCGCAGCACGGTGTCGTTCTTGGCCCGGCTGATCCCTTGCACGGTACGGGAGTTGGGCGGATCCTCCGGGGTGCCCTCGGGCAGTTCGATCCCCCGGCTGAGCAGGAACGCGCGGGTGCCGTCCAGGCGTGGGCGGCCGTCCACGTAGGTGTCGTAGTCGGTGACGACGTCGAAGGGGACGAACTGCCCGCCGCTGCGGGCGGCTTCGGCGCGCAGGAAGGCGTCGAAGGTGTCCTTCCAGGCCGCGGCGTGCACCTTCGCGGTCTGGGTGAGCACCCCGTCGAGGTCGAAGAGGAAAGCACGGATGTCGTCCGGTAGCCCCAGCATGGGTGCAGTCTTACCCGGGAACGCGGGGGAAACCGCCCATTTCCCGGCGGCGCGTCGCGGGAAGGGCGGCTTCCGGCCGCGGGCCCGTCGGTCGGCGGGCCCGGGTCGATCGACCGGCCGGGGCGGGGCGGGCCACGGCGGCCGTTACGGGGAGTCGGGCATCTGGGCCTCGGGCGACTCGATGACCGCGAAGGCCGCGCCCTGCGGATCCTGGACCACCGCCATCCGCCCGGACTGCATGTCGAAGGCCGGCTGGATCACCGAGCCGCCGGCCTTGACCAGGGCGTCCACCGTGGAGTCGGTGCTGTCCACCGAGAAGTAGGTCATCCAGTGCGAGGGCGTGCCGGGCGCCAGGTAGTCGGGGATCCCCTGCATGCCGCCCACCGTGCGGTCGCCGACGTTGAGCGAGAAGTAGCCGTCCATGCCCTGGATGGTGGCCGGGCGCAGCCCGAGGGCCGGCTGGTAGAAGCGGCCGGCCGCGCCGGTGTCGGCGGTGTTGAGCTCGTTCCAGACCAGCGCGCCGGGCTCGTTGACCACGCCCGCGCCGATGAAGTCCATCGCCTGCCAGACGCCGAACACCGCGCCGGTCGGGTCGGCGGCGACCAGCATCCGGCCGACCGTGCCGACGTCCATCGGGTCGTACAGGACCGTGCCGCCGGCCGCGGCGATGGACGTCCTGGCCGCGTCGGCGTCGTCCGAGGCGAGGTAGGTGGTCCAGGCGACGGGCGGCACCGGCTGCCCCTCGGGCGCCATCTGCGCCATGATCCCGGCGACCGGCCGGCCGTTGAGCATGCACACGGCGTAGCCGCCGAACTCGGCCGGGCCGACCTCGCCCTGCCAGCCGAACAGGTCGCGGTAGAAGTCGAGCGCGGCCTGCTGGTCGCTCGCCATCAGGTCGACCCAGCACGGGGTGCCGGGCATGTACGGATCGGTGACTACGGGCATTGCTGGGCCTCCCGGAGGCGGTGGTGGCCGGCTGTGGTGGTCGGGGCGGTCGGGGTGGCCTGAGCCGTCCGGCCGTCTGGGCTGTCGGGGTGGTCGGGCCGCCGTCCCGGCCGGGCCGGGTGGGGGTGCGGCCCGGCCGGGAGGACGGCGGTACACCGCCACCTTCGGCCCGCCGCCGCGATCCCGCCACCGGACGGCGCCCTGGCGGGCGACCGGCGGCCGGACCGTCACAGGGCGTCCGCGGGGTGTTCACGGGGCGTCGTGGCGGTGCGCGGTGACGAAGTAGGGCTGCACCTTGCCGCTCTGCGCGTAGTCCTTGAGCCGGACCAGCAGTTCGGCCCAGGTGCCGGCCACCGCCGGGACGCCGTCCTCGCTGCCCGGCTGCCAGCCGCCGTGCCGGAACAGCAGCCGGGTGCGCTCGGGGGCGGTGGGCTGCCCCTCGGGTGCGGCGGGCCGGTCGGGCGCGGCGGGCCGGTCGGGCGCGGCGGGCCGGTCGGGCGTGGCGGGCTGGTCGGGCGTGGCGGGCTGGTCGGACAGCTCCCAGCTGATCCAGGTGCCGGCCCAGTGCGGTGGGAAGGAGCCGGCGTTGGTCCACACCACCCGGTCCCGGTCGGCGCGCTCCACCCGCAGCCGGAACGGCTCGGGGACGTCGGGGAAGTCGAACAGCAGGACGTCGCCGTCCCGGTCCGCCCCGGTGGTCCACCAGGCGGTCAGCCCGTCGTGCGTGGTGAGCGCGGCGAGCACCACGTCCCGGGGCGCGGCGATGTCGAGCTGGAGGGCGATCTCGGGCATGGGGTCCGCCTTTCGCGGTGACCGCTGGGTTCCCGCCCTGGGGCCCACCATGGCACGACCCCCGGGCCCGCGCGCCCCGGAGGGCGCCGGCCCGGGGGTCGTCCCCGTGCTCCGGTGATCAGGTCGGCCCGGTCAGCCGCCGCTGCCGAAACTGGTGTTCGCGCAGATGTCGTCGTCCGCGGAACGGGCCTCGTTGGTGATGGTGGTCGGCAGCGGCTGCGGGGGCGCCGGGACGCCGGGGGCCGCGGACGGCGCCGCGCCGCCGGCGGGCGCGCCGGACGCCATCCCCGCGGCGGCCGCGAAGTCCTGGCCGACGATCACCGAGATGCCCCGTGCGCCGCTGGGCTCCAGGCCGGCGCCCGGGAACAGCTCGGCGACCTTCTCGGCGTTGGCCTTCTGCCCGGAGCCGTACTCGATCGTGGTGGTCTTGTACTTGGTGCTCGCCGCCTGGCCCGCGGTGCTGGCGATGAACTTGGCGCCCTTCAGCTGCTCGGTCGCCTTGCCGGCCAGGCCGTTGACGAGCGTGCCGTTGTAGACCGCCACCCGGATCGCCGAGTTGCCGGCGTCCCCGGCCGGGGCGGCCGGGGTGGTGGCCGGCGCGGGCTGCTGCGGGGCCGGGCTGGCGCCGCCGGTCGGGGCGGCGTCCGGCTGCTGGCCGGTGGCGTTCTGGCCATCGATGGTCTGGTCGGCCTTGAGGGTCTCCCAGAGCTTGTTGGCGTCCGGCTGGACGAGGTCGAGGTCCTTGTCCTGAGTGCGGTAGCGCCAGGGCGCCGTCACGAACTTGAGGTCGTGCATGTCGATGTTCTTCAACGACAGACCGAAGGAGAGCAGCTTGTCGGCCGAGTCCAGCCCCGGGTCGACGACCAGCGACTTGGTGGCGGCGTCGGCCAGCGGCAGGAGGGTGGTGGGGTTCATCCCCTCCTTCTTGATCTTGCCGGCGAGCGAGCTCAGGAACGCCTGCTGGCGCTTCATCCGGCCGATGTCCGAGCCGTCGCCGATGCCGTGCCGCAGCCGGACGTAGTCGAGCGCCTTCTGCCCGTCCACCGTCTGCTTGCCCTGCGGCAGCACGAGCGCGCCCTTCTTGGGCAGCTTGGGGTTGATGTCCCCCTCGTAGATCGGCTGCGGCAGGCATATGTCCACGCCGTTGACGGCCGAGGTCATCGCGGCGAATCCGTTGAAGTCGACCACCATCGTGTGGTCGACCCGGATGCCGGTGAGCTTCTCCACCGTGTTCTGGGTGCAGGCCGGGTTGCCGTCGTCACTGCCGCCCATCGAGAACGCGGCGTTGAACAGGTCGACGTTGCCGCCCTTGGTCCACTTGCCGTTGGGCAGCTTGCAGGAGGGCAGCTCGACCTTGGCGTTGCGCGGGATCGAGATGCCCACGGCGTGCTTGTGGTCGGCGTAGACGTGCAGCAGGATCGTGGTGTCGGAGCGGGCGCCGCCGTCCTCGCCGCCGCCGAGGTCGGAGTTGTTCTTGCCGCGGCTGTCGGAGCCGATCAGCAGCACGTTGACCGGCTTGTTGCCGTCCGCGTCGGCCTGTGCCTCCGGCGGGCGGTTGCGGGCTATCGCGTCGGCGTCGAAGGACTTGATGTTGGCGTTCAGCTTGAAGTAGATCGCGCCGCCGACACCGGCTATGACCACCAGCACGCCCGCCGTCGACCAGGCGACGATCTTCTTCACGTTCTTCTTGGGCTTGGCGCTCTTGCGCGCCGCGGCCCGGCCTCCGCCCGCGGCCGCCGAAGCACCACCCTTGCCCTGGGCGGCACGGCGGGCTTCCGCCCGGCCGCCGCGCGGTCCGGGTACGGAGCCCGTGGCGTCTTCGGTCTTGGGCACGTCCCCACCCCGAGCCGGGCTCTCGCCCCTCCGACCTGACATGCGCGTACCTTTCACCGACGGAAGCGACGCCCCTGACGATCCGGCGCACCGCACACAGAGAGACGGTCCGGACCGTTCCCAGGTTGCACATACGACCGTCACCACTAACCGACGATCGTGGCTTCCGATCATATTTAGGCCCGACACGATCACCGACGCTCGCCCCTCGAACAACCCCATCGGCCGGTAGGCAACATCCGTACAGAACGGCCGAAAACGCCCTATTGCGACGTGACCCATGCCACTCCACCGGCACCGGGCCGACACCGAAATCCGGCCACCGGCACGCCCCGTGGGCGTCGTGGCGGCGGCACCCGCCGCGGACCCCGTCCCGCCCGCGGCGGCGCCGGAGCGGCCCACGGCGCACCGGGATCCGCAAGGCCGCGGCGAGGCAAGGGAGTTGGGCACGGGCCCCGCGGAGAGACCCGCGCCGGAGAACGGAGGAGGCCGGATCGGAGATCGCCCGATCCGGCCTCGCACGTGGTGGGCCACCAGGGGCTCGAACCCTGAACCTACGGATTAAAAGTCCGCAGCTCTGCCAATTGAGCTAGTGGCCCGCGGCCCTTGCGCACCCGGAGTTCCGGACGGGAGGACCACGGCGATCCTACCCGGTGGGGCCCAGGGCTCCGCCAGTGGATTGCACGGGCGTGCCGGGGTTGCGGAGTGGTTCCCGGGGCGGGGTGTAGTGGGCGGCGCGGACCCGGCGGAGCCAGGACTCGGCGGGACGCGGGTCGGGCGCGGCGGGCAGCACGCCGGGACGGGCGAGGCGGTCGGCGGCCCCGGCGAGCAGACCCTCCGCGAGGGTGGGACGGTCGGCGATGCGTTCGCCGAGTTCGCGGACGCGTTCGGGGTCGGGCAGCCGGATCAGGTTGCGGCCGGTCTCGTGCAGGCGGACGGCCTGCTCGACCAGCCGGACCAGGTGCCGGGCGTGCTTGGCGGCCCGGCGGCGGGTGGCCGGGTCGGTGGTGTCGCGGGTCAGCAGTTTGCGGAACTGCTGGTCGGCGTAGCCGAGGTAGGCCTTCCGCACGGCGGGCGCGCTGAGGAACGCCGTACGCAGGCCGACCAGTTCGTCGCCGAGCGGGGTGCGGACCTCGTACAGCTCCTGCGACAGCCAGACCAGTTCGGAGGCGGTCGGGTTGCAGCTCAGCGCCAGCCGGCACCACTTGGCGGCCTCGTGCAGGGTGAGGTCGGGCGCGGTGCCGACGTGCGACTCGGCGGGGCGCTCCAGGCCGTGCAACTCCTCGGTGGGGGTGGCGAACAGGCCCAGCCGGTCGATGTCGGAGCCGGCGTGGGCGAAGCCGTACGCGGTGGAACCGACGATGCCGGAGAGCAGCACCGTGCCGGGGACGGCGGGGACGGCGGGGACGGCGGGGACGGCGGGGAAAGCGGGGAAAGCGGGGACAGTGGGCATCGGCGGGCTCCTCTCGGACGGACGGGCGGGCACCGCATCCTCGTTCCGGCATCCTCGCCGCAGCGGGCCGCGCCCGGGAAACGAATTCCCGTCCGGGGCCGGTCCGGCCGCCGATACTGGGGCCCATGAAGCACGACCCGCTCACCGAAGGGCCCCCGGAAGCCGCCGGAACCGCCAAGCTGCGCGCCTGGTGGTCGCACCGGCAGTGGCTGGACCGCCCGCACACCGGCGCCGGTGTCGCCGAGGTGCTGGCCGCCACCGGCTGGGCCCGCTCGGTGGGCGGCGCGGCGCCGTACCTGGGCCTGTTCGCCCGGGCCGGGCTCGGACGGGCGGCGGTGGACGCGGCGGTGGCCCGGCTGGAGGTGCACGAGCTGCCGTCCGCGCGCGGCTGCACCTACGTGCTGCCGGCCGCCGACTTCGCGCTCGGACTGGCCGCCGGGGCGGCCGCGCCGGCGGGCGAACTGGCGGCGGCGGAGAAGCACCTGGGGATCGGCCGGGACGAGGTGGAGAAGCTCTGCCTGGCCGTCGAGCGGGTGCTGTCCGAGCACCGGCCGCTGGCCCCCGCGGCGATCCGGGAGGCGGTCGGCGACGCCGTCCGACCGCTCGGCGAGGCAGGGCGCAGGCGCGGCCTCACCAGCACCCTGCCGCTCGCCCTCGGGCTGATGCAGTCCCGCGGGCGGATCCGCCGGGTGCCCGTCAACGGCCGTCTGGACCAGCAGCGTTACGGCTACGTCGGCTGGGACCAGCCGGTCGCCGGGGACGCCGTCGACCTCGCCCACCGCTACTTCTCCTGGGCCGGCCCGGCCACCCTGCGGCACTTCCGCTGGTTCTCCGGCTTCACCGCCGCCACCGCCCGCCGGGCCGTCGCCGAGGCCGGCCTGGTACCGCTCGGGCCCGGCTCGGAACTCCTGCTGCCGCCCGGACTCGCCGAGGAGTTCGCCGGGTTCGAGGTGCCGGACGAGCCGCACTACACCCTGCTCGCCGGCATCGACGGCATCCACCTGCTGCACCGCGACCTGCCCCGGCTGCTCGACCCCGCCGACGCCGCCCGCCCGCTGCCCGCCGGCCGGGCCGGGCGGGTCTTCGGCACCGAGGCGGACCCGCAGACCCACGTGGTGCTCGACCGCGGCCGGATCGTCGGCCTCTGGGAGTACGACACCGAGCGCTCCGAGCTGGTCCTGCTGCCCTTCGTCCCGCTCGACGACGCCCTGCGGGAGGCGGCCGCCCGCACCGAGGCCTTCGTCCGGGACGACCTGGGCGACGCCCGCGGCTTCAGCCTCGACTCGCCGAAGAGCCGGGCCCCGAAGATCGCGGCCCTGCGGGAGGCGGCCGCGCGGGCCCCCGGCGCCCGGGGCCCGGCCGCGCGTGTCCAGGACCCGGGGGCGGGTGTCCGAAACCCGACCGCGGGTGTCCGGGGCGCGGCCGCCGGGTAGCGTACGGGCCATGCCGACCACCCAGACCGACGAGGTCCTGATCGTCACCGGCGCGAGCCGCGGCATCGGTGCCGCCACCGCCCTGCTGGCCGCCCGCCGCGGCTACCGGGTCTGCGTCAACTACCGTACGGACGAGGCCTCGGCGGCCGCCGTCGTGGACGCGATCCGGGCCGAGGGCGGCACCGCCCTCGCGGTCCGCGCCGACGTCTCCCGCACCGCCGAGGTGGAGCGGCTGTTCACCACCGTCGACGACGAACTCGGCCCGCTCACCGGGCTGGTGAACAACGCCGGCACGCTGGAGAAGCAGTGCCGGCTGGAGGAGATCGACGAGGACCGGCTGAACCGGATCTGGGCCGCCAACATCACCGGCCCGTTCCTGTGCGCGGCGCAGGCCGTCCGCCGGATGTCCACCCGGCACGGCGGGCGCGGCGGCGCCATCGTCAACGTCGGCTCGGCCGCCTCCCGGATCGGCTCGCCGAACGAGTACGTCGACTACGCGGCCGCCAAGGGCGCGGTGGACTCGATGACCCGCGGCCTGGCCCTGGAGGTCGCCGCCGAGGGCATCCGGGTCAACGCGGTGCGGCCGGGACTGATCCACACCGGCATCCACGCGCTCGGCGGCGAGCCCGGCCGGGTCGACCGGGTCGCGCCGAACCTGCCGATGCGCCGCGGCGGGCAGCCGGAGGAGGTCGCCGAGGCGATCCTCTTCCTGCTCTCCCCGGCGGCCTCGTACACCACGGGGGCGTTCCTGGAGGTCTCGGGCGGGCGCTGAGCAGCCCGCTCCGCCCCGGCCGGGAACGGTTTCGGCCGACGTCGTCCCGCCACCGGACGGCCCGCTCCGGTTTCCTTCCCCCGGTACGCCCCCGCCCGTACGGTGGTGGCCATGACCGACGCCTTCATCGACATCCCCGGGGTGCGCAACTTCCGTGACGCGGGCGGGATCGGCGCTCTCCGCCGGGGCGTGCTGTACCGCTCCGGGTCCTTCCACACCCTCACCGAGGAGGGCGCCCGGCGGCTCGAAGCCCTCGGCCTGCGGACGGTGTTCGACCTGCGCAGCGCATACGAGCTGGAGGCCTGGCCGGACCAGCGGCACGGCCTCGACCACGGCGCCCTCAACCTGCCGTCCCTGCCCCCGCATCCCAGGAACGGCGACCGACCCTGGCCCGAGGACCAGGCCGCCCTCTACCCCTTCATGGCCGAGACGGCCGGCCCCTCGATCGCCGCCGTCGTGCGCCGCCTGGCCACGCCGGACACGCTGGCCGCCGTCGTCCACTGCGCCGTCGGCAAGGACCGCACCGGGGTCACCATCGCCGTGCTCCAGTCCCTGCTGGGCGCCTCCGAGGCCGAGATCACCGCCGACTTCCTGCTCTCCAACGTCGGCCTCGGCCTCGACAAGGGCCCCATCCCGTACTTCGACGAGACCGGCACCGAGCGCCTCTCCCGCCCGGTCGGCGCCGAACTCCTGGCCTCCTCCCTGGCCTGGATCCACGACCGCCACGGCACCGTCCCCGACTACCTCCGCCACCACGGCACGACGGACGCCGAACTCGACGCCGTCCGCGCCCACCTGTCGGACTGACCGGGACTCAGCCCGCCCGGCGCTCGAAGCGCCACCACTGGGTCGGGGCGTCGACGTCCTCGTGCTGGTGGACGTCGGCGTCCGGGGTGTCGCCCGCCGTCAGGGACTTGCCACTGATGAAGCTGCTGACCGTGTAGGTGCCGGGGGCGTCGACGTGGGCCTCCAGCAGCCACTCCTGGGCGCCGAAGGCGTTGGCCCACCACTGCTGGATCCGGACGCCGTCCTGCGTCGAGGCTCCGGTGACGTCCAGGCGCTTGCCGCTGTGGACGTTCTCGATGTGGAACAGCGCGCCGCCCGGGTGGACGGCGGTGAGGCGCCAGAGCTGGGCGTCGCCGCCGTCGTCCGCGCCGAGGACGATCCGGGCACCGCCGCGCCGGGAGGCGCCGGCGACCTGCAGCAGCAGGCCGCTGCCGACGTTGCGGACGAGGTAGCTGCCGTCGGTGATCTCGGAGTCCGTCACGCCCGCAGTCTGCCACCGGGCGCCGACAGACCCCGTACGGCCGGGGAAGCGGAGGAGTTTCCACCGGACCGGCCGCGCCCCCTATGCTGCGGCGAATGTCCACCGAGCAGATACCGTCGCACCGTCAACAGCCCACCTTCGCCGAAGCCGTGGCCGCCCTGGAGGCCGTGGTCGCGGCCGGGGACGACGAGCGGTTCGGGCCCGCCCTCGGGCTGGTCGGCGGGCTGTTCGGCGCGGCCGACCCGGCGGAGCGGGTGACGGCCGGCCCCCGGCTGGCCGTGCTGCTGCCGGACGCCCCGCCGTTCCCCCGCGCCCACCTGGCGATGGTGGTGGGCGCCTGCGTCGAGCACGGCGCCGACCCGGTCGCCTGCTCCGGCCCGGTGCTGGCCGGCCTGCGCGGGGCGCTGACCGGCGCCCAACTGCTGGTGCGGCGGTGGGTCTCCACCGGCGGCGGCCCGCTGCCCGACGCGGAGCAGGACGATCCGGCCGAGGCGCACGAGCGGATCGCCGACCCGGCACACCTGGACGAGTGGCACGCGCACCTGGCCGTGGTCGCCTGGTGGACGCTGCACCTGTGGCAGCAGGCGGCCTGGGCGGTGTACGCGCACGCGGAGGTCCGGGCCGAGGCCCGCGCCTCGGGCGTGACCGAGGTGCTCCTGGAGCTGTTCGACCGCTACCGGGGCGAGCAGCACGACTTCAAGGGCCTGGTCCACCTGGCGCTGATGCTGGACGACGAGCCGCTGCTGGTCCTCGACCGCCCCACCGGCACCGGCTACCTGCTGCGGATGAGCGGCCTGAGCGACACCTTCCAGCTGCACACCCTGCTCGCCGACGTCCTGATCGGCGGCGGCCACCTGCCCGGCGCCCCGCAGGACCGGGAGGTGGTGGCGCTGGCCCGGACGGCGTTCCTGGACGGCCGCCGGGTGATCGCCACCGGCGCCTTCAACCTGGTCGCGCCGGACGGCTCCTGGATCTGGAACGAGGGGACGCCGAGCGACGTCCCGGTGGTGGACGGCGTGCGCACCCTGGTGCTGGAGCCGCTGCCGTACGAGCGGAGCTGGTCGGCCGGGCGGTTCATCCAGGAGGTCCCGGGCGACCTGCGGCTGGAGCGGGTGCTCGACCCGGCGGAGGCCGCCCGCCGGCTGGCCGCCACGGTGCCGGGGCAGACGCCCGCCGAGGCGTTCCGGTAGGAGGCCCCGACGGCCCCGACGGTCCACCGGGTTATGGTCGGAAACCGACACAGCCCCTACGAGTGGAGTCGACGATGGCGAAGGTCCCGAACGTTCTCGCGGCGGCCGCGCCCGCCGCGCTGACCGCGGCGAGCGGTCTGGTCGGCGGTTACGGCGTCGCCCGCTGGAGCGGCCGGCGCGAACTGGGCGGCGCGGTGCTGGCGGTGGCCGGCGCCGGGGCGGCCGCGCAGTGGCGCCGCAGCTCGGGCACGGGCACCGCGGCGGCGCTGACCGGCCTGTACGTGGCCGCCTTCGGCGGCTCGCACCCGCTGGCCAAGCGGATCGGCGCCTGGCCGTCCGTCTTCGCCGTGACCGGCGTGGTCGCGGCGGCCTCCACGGCCGCGACGGCGCTCTCGGCCCGCCGGAAGTAGCCCACCGGAAGCAACCTTCCGGAAGCAGCCGGCCGGAAGTAGCCCGCCGGAAGCAGGCCGCCGCCGGGGGTGGCCGGCCCGGCCCGCGGGCGCGGCCGGCTACCGGACCGCCGCGCCGAACCGGGCCTCGAAGGCGGCCCGGTTCGCGGAGACCGGCGAGCGGTCCCAGACCGCGAACACCACCTGCTCGAAGGCCGCCCCGTACCGGGCCAGCGCCCCCTCGAAGGCCTCGGCGACCTGCACCGGGTCGTTGCGGAACACCCCGCAGCCCCACGCGCCGAGCACCAGCGTGCGCACCTCGTGCCGGGCGGCCGCCGCGAGCACCCGCACGGCCCGCTCGGCGAGCACGTCCCGGACGTCCGCACCCGGCGAACGTCGTTCCAGCTGACCGGCGTTGGGCGCGGGCGAGGTCAGGAAGGTGACCGGGTACGGCTGTGCCAGCAGCTCGCCACGCCCGTCCCGGATCACCGGCACCGCCGGTGAGACGATCACCCGGTGGCTGTACCGGAGGTCGGTCGAGGCCCGGTGCGCCTCGTAGTAGTCCGGCGCCTCCAGCAGGCAGCTGTACAGCAGCGCGCCGCGGCACAGGTCCTCCTCCTGGGCGCGGGCGCCGCGCAGGTAGCCGCCGCCGGGGTTGCGCGCGGAGGCGAAGTTCAGCACCCCGACCGGCCCCGCCCCGGCCGCGACCAGCCGGCGGGCGGCCTGGATGCTCCCCTCGGCCGTCACCTCGATCCGCCCGGCCGCCGGCCCGGGGCCGGCGCCCCCCGCGGCCAGCAGCGCCGCCAGGCCCTCCGGCGCGTACGACACCGTGCCGGCCTTCGCCGCCGCCAACTCATCCCCCACCTGAACGAGTTCGCCCCCGGTCGTCCGGTAGCTCCCCCGCTCGGCGATCCCCTCGTTCACCCGTGCCACTTCGTGCAGTCTGCTGCTCATGGCGGCGACGCTACGGGACCGCCGCGCCCGCGCGCCACAGGTTATTCTCACCTCCAGAACAACACCTCGGGGCGCCCCGGGGAAACGCGAAGGGCCCGCTCCGGGGGCTTGGGTTCTAGGAGTCGTTGCAACACCCCAGTTCAGGGGATGCATTGGACTTCGAGATCCGCAAGGACCGGACGGCCCAGGGGCCTGTGAAGCT
>NZ_JBICYZ010000060.1:0-60160 GCF_043201465.1 Kitasatospora sp. NPDC048298 | reverse complement strand
GTCGGGTTTGGGGGGGGGGGCCCGGCCGGAGGTGTTGGTGGGGGGGGGGGGGGGCTTTGGGGGGGGGGGGGGGGGGGCGGGGGCGGGGGGGGCGGCGCCCCCCCCGCCCCCCCCCGGAACGTTTCTGCTGGCCCCGCTCCCGCTCCTCTCCACTCCTCCCACAACCCCCTACCCCATTCCCTGCCCCACCTGGTTGGTGGGAGGAGGAGAGCGCGGGGGTCACTGGGGCGGGGCTCGGGGGGCGGCCGGAGTCTGCCCAGGGTGGGCGGGGGTGAGGGCATGGGCTTCGGGGGTGTGGGCTTCACGGGCGCGCCCGCCGTTCCCGCCGGGCCCGCCGTGGTTGCGCGGGTGGCGGGCCGCGTGGGTGGGCTGGGGGTGGACGGCGGCGCCGAGGGTGGCCGGGGAGTCGCCCGTCACCGCGATGTCCCCCTCCCGGTCGGTCCGCAGCACGGTGGCGCCGAGTGCGCGCAGGTGGTCGACCGTCCTCGGGGACGGGTGGCCGTACGGGTTGCCCTCGCCGCAGGAGACCAGGGCCAGCCGGGGCCGCAGGGCACCCGCCAAGTCCCAGTCCTGGTGGGCCGATCCGTGATGCGCCACCTTCATGACGTCCACTCTCCCCACCCGACCCAACAGCGCCGACTGGGCCTGCGGTTCGAGATCTCCGAGCAGTGCCATCCGTAGCCCTCCTGTCAGTGACACCATCAATGCGACGCTTGCGTTGTTCGGGCCCGGCGCTTCGACAGCCACGTCGGGGACGGGCCACACCACCTCCCAGGCCAACTCGCGGCCGGCCGAGCGTCGTTCACCCCGACTGGCTCTGAGCAATCGGAGACCGGCACCTGCGACCCAACCCGCCACCCGGGCCGCCTCGCCCGGTGGGTCGTCCAGCGTGGTGCCCTCGACCGCGCCGACCCTGCGGCCCCGCAACACCCCCGGCACGCCCTCGACGTGGTCGGCATGGAAGTGCGTCAGCAGCAGTAAGGGCACCGTCGTGATGCCGAGGTCGCGCAGGCACCTGTCCGCGGCGTTCGGATCCGGCCCGGCGTCGATCACCACCGCGCTGTCCGGCACCCCGGTCGACAGGGCCAACATGTCCCCCTGCCCGACGTCGCACACCACCAGTCGCCACCCCGGCGGCGGCCAGCCGGTGGCAATCCGGGAGAGTTGTGGCGGGCGCAGCAGCACGGCCAGCAGGACCACCGTCAGTGCCCCCGTCACCAGGACCCGCGCCCAGCGCCGCCGCTTGGGCGCGGGGCTTCCCGGCTCCGACCGCCGGGGCAGCAGGAGCGGCGCCGCCCAGCAGGCCGCCAGGACGGCCAGCGCGACCGTCGCCGTTCCGAACCACCCTCCCGGCCAGGCCAGTTGGCCGCCCGGCACCTCGGCGCCGCGGCGCGCCACCAGGGCGAGCCAGCCGGCCGGCACCCCGGCCGGTTCCGCGAGCAGACGGGCCAGGGCCGGAAAGAGCGGTTGCAGGGCGAGCACCCCGAAGCCGAGCAGTGTCGCCGGGGCCACCGCCAACTCGGCCAGCAGGTTGCAGGGGATGCCGACCAGGCTGATGTGCCCGGACAGCACCACCGTCACCGGAGCGCACAGCGCCTGGGCGGCCGCCGCTGCCGCGAGCGCGCCCGCCAGGTGGTGCGGCCAGCGCCGGGCCCGCAGGGCCTCGGCCCAGTGCGGTCCGAGGACGAGCAGCCCGGCAGTGGCGAGCACCGAGAGCAGGAAGCCGAACGAGCGTGCCAGGAACGGGTCCAGCAGGACCAGCACCAGGACCGCTCCGGCGAGCGCGGGCACCGCCTTGCGAGGACGGCCGGTGGCCAGGGCCAGCATGCCGATCAGCCCCGTCCCGGCTGCCCGCAGCACGCTGGGCTCAGGACGGCAGACGGTGACGAAGGCCAGCGTCAGCGCGGTGCCCAGCAGCGCACCGGTGCGCAGCGACAGCCCCAGCACCGCGGCCAGCCCGCGCCGCTCCGGGGTTCCGGCCCGCCCGGGCGCGCCCAGCAGCGCACCCAGGACGATCGCCAGGTTGGCCCCGCTGACCGCGACCAGGTGGACCAGGTCGGTGGCCCGGAAGGCGTCGTCGAGGTCGTCGGGCAGCCGAGAGGTGTCCCCGACGACCAGCCCCGGGAGGAGTCCGCGCGCGTCCGCGGGAAGCCCGTCGGTGGCCACGCGCAGGCCTTCGCGCAGTCGGCCGGCGATCCGCTGCGGCAGGCTCGGCGGGGCCAGCTGCCGGGGCGGACCGTGGACGACCAGCAGTGCGGCGGACTCGCTGTCATGGCCCTCCCCCGCCGGCCGTACCTCGGCCTCCGTGGCCAGCCGCTGGGACGGGAGCAGTCGCTGCCAGGGCTCGCTCTCCGCCCCTCGGACCATGACGGTCACCGGTGTACGCGTGCGGGTGCTCCGCCCGTCCGGGAGGAGGGTGACGCGGTCGGCCATCGCGTCCACGGTGAGGAGCCTCTGCCCCCCGACGGTGCCGCCCCGGGAGGTGTGGATCTTCGGATCCCCGGCGACGGTCAGCTCCACGTCCACCACCGGGGCGGACGCGCCCGGTGCTCGTGGTCCGGCGGCCGTGGACGCGCGGGCGAGCGCCGGTAGTGGCCCCCGGTGAAGGTCGGCGGTGTGCAGCGGGGTGGCGATCGCGGCCGCCGCACCCGTGAGCAGGACGGCGGCCAGCGTCGCCGCGGCCCCGCGCCGGCGCAGGGCCCCCGGCCGGGTGAGCAGCAGGACGGCCGCGAGCGCGGCAGCTCCGGCCGCGGTGAGGACGAGGGACTCGTACCCCGGTTCCAGCCGTAGGAGCGCCGCCGTGACCGCCCAGGCCGAGACGGCGGGCAGCAGCAGCCGGAAGTCGGCTCCCGGAGAGCGGGGCGCGGCGGCCGGACCGACCGGCATGGTGGCGACGGACACGGCGGTACCTCCCTTCGATGGCTGGGGGAACGGGCTGGGGAAGCGTGCGGGGGGCGACAGCAGTGGAAGCGTCAGAGGGTCAGCAGCGGGCGGAGTTCCGCGTACGTGCGGGCGCCGATGCCGCTGACCTGCCGGAGTTGGTCGAGGGAGCGGAAGGAACCGTGCGAGGTGCGGTAGGCGAGGATGCGCTGGGCGAGAGTGGGGCCGACGCCGGGCAGGGAGTCGAGCTGTTCGAGCGTGGCGCGGTTGAGGCTGACGGATGGTCGGGGCGCGGCGGGCCCAGGAGGTCCGCTGCCGCTCACGGCGGCCGGGGCGGGAGCGGGCTGCTGTTCTCCGACCAGGATCTGCTCGCCGTCCGTCAGGACACGGGCCAGGTTGAGGCTTCGGGTGTCCGTGTCCGGCAGTGGACCGCCTGCCGCCCGCAGCGCGTCGGCCACCCGGGAGCCGCCGGGCAGGGTGTGGAGGCCGGGGAGGTGGACCCGCCCGCCGACGTCCACAACGACGGCCGCCGCCCCGGCACCGGGGACGGCCGAGGCTCCGGGCGCGGGCCCGGCCCTGGAATCGGCGGCGGAGGCACCGGCGGGGATTGACGAATCGGACCCCGCCGGTGCCGCGACCGCCGCCAGCGCGGGCACCGCGATCGCCTGCGGGCGGGCCAGCCAGAAGTGCTGCACGGCGTAGCCGACCGCGAACAGCAGCAGGATGGCCAGCCCGGCCACCGCACGCCGGTCGAGCGCCAGCGCGGAGGCGAACGAGGGGAACGAACGGGGCCGCGGATGTGCCCCGGCCTCCGCTGGCTGCACGGCTTCGCCCGGGTCCGGCAGGTCGCCCCCATCCGACGAAACCGGCATTTCGGCCGGTACCGCTGACGCCAACGGCACCGCCGATGGCGACATCGATGGCGACATCGACGGTGACATCGACGGCGGCGGCCCGGTGGCGGCCGCAGCCCGCGCCCCCGTCGGCGGCGAGGCCGCCCCGGGCGAACCGCCGGCCGAGCTGCCCTCCGGTTCGTCCTCCACTGGCAGCAGCGCGGCCATCCGCAGCCGCACCGTCTCGTTGATCGCGTGGCGCTTCGCCGCGCCCAGGCTCATGGTCGTCATGCCGAGGACGGTAGGAGTCCTCGGACGAGCGCGCGGAAATTGACGAAACCCTGTGGACAACCCGGGGGTTGTGGACAAAAAGCGTCACTCACAAGAGTGGACAGGACCGTTCGAAGTTGACTGAGCGGCCAACGGGCCCCACTGACAGACCCCCACCACCAGCACCGCCCGCCTCAACGCGGCGCGACCACCACCGCCAGCAGCCCCGGCCCGACGTGCGCGCCGATCACCGCCCCCACCTCGCCCACGTACAGCTCCCGCAGCCCCGGCACCCGGGCACGCAGCCGTTCCGCGAGCGGTTCGGCCCGGTCCTCCGCCGCCAGGTGGTGCACGGTGATGTCGACCTCCCGCTCCCCCGACCGCTCGACCGCGATCTCCTCCAGCCGCGCGATCGCCCGCGACGCCGTCCGCACCTTCTCCAGCGGTTCGATCCGCCCGCCGTCCAGATGCAGCAGCGGCTTGACCGCCAGGGCCGAGCCGAGCAGCGCCCGCGCCGCCCCGATCCGACCGCCCCGGCGCAGGTGTTCCAGGGTGTCGACGTAGAAGAACCCGCTGGTCCCGGCCGCCCGCCGTACGGCCGCCTCGGCCGCCTCCGCCAGGCCTTGTCCGGCCGCGATGGCCTCGGCCGCCGACAGCACCCCGTACCCGAGCGCCATCCCGACCAGTCGGCTGTCCACCACCCGCACCGGTACGGGCGCCTCGGCGGCGGCCAGCCGGGCGGCCTCGACGGTGCCGGACAGCTCGCCGGAGATGTGCACCGAGACGATCCCCTTCGCCCCGGCCTCGGCGGCGGCCCGGTAGGTGGCGGCGAAGGTCTCCGGGTTCGGCCGGGAGGTGGTCACCCGCTGCTTGCCGCGCAGCGCCTCGGCGACGTCCTTCGGGGAGATCTCGACGCCCTCGCTCAGGACGGAGTCACCGACAGCGACGCTCAGCGGGACCACCGTGATCCCGTGCCGGTCGAGGGCCTCCTGCGGCAGATAGGCCGTGGAATCGGTGACAAGCGCGAGGTCGGAGGGCATGAGCCGGAGGTTACTCCCCGCCGGTCCGGGAGGACAGCGCCTGGTCCGGGACGGCGATGCCGGGCCCGGGCACCGGTCGAAAGTCGAAAGCCTCGGTCGAAAGCCTCGGTCGAAGGCCTCGGTCGAACGTCGGTCGAACGTCGGTCGAAGGCCTCGCGGCGCGCCGCCGGCTCAGCCCGCCGAGGGCCCCGTCGAAGGCCCGGCCGAGGGCTTGCGCAGCCGCTGCGCCAGCTTGGCCAGCGGATCGGCGAGCCCGAGCAGCTCCTCCGCGCTCGGGCGCCCCTTTCCGTCGGTCAGACCGGCCCGAGCCGCACCCCCCGCGGACCCTGCCGTGCCCGCCGCACCCGCGGCCCCCGAAGAGCGCGCAGCCCCCGAAGTACGCCCAGCACCCGAGCCACCCGAAGCGCCCCCGGAGGAACCGCCCCCCGCGACCCAGTGCCGCAGCGCCCCCGCCTCGCTCTCGCACTCCTGGCTCAGCCGGCGCAGCTCGTCCTCCGCGAACCGGTGCATCCGGTCCTGCGCCGCCCAGCGCATGGTCTCCGCCGAGTGCGTGATCCGCTCGGCCCGCTCGCGCAGTTGGGGCAGCTTGACGGCGATCCGCGCGGTGTCGGGCTCGCGCTCCAGCATCCGCAGCTCGCCGTCGAGCTCGTCGGCGTGCTCGTCGAGCCGCTTCAGCAGGGCCAGCGACTCGCCGAGCTGGCCGTCCTGTGCGAGGCCGCTCTCCAGCACCTGCCGGGTGCCGTCGAGCGAGGTCCGCAGGCCGAGCCGGACGGAGGCGATCTGCGCGGCCGGGCCGACCGTGGTGTACTTCTTCGCCTTGAGGGTGGCGGTCTGCACGGCCCGACGGGCGTTGGCCTCGTGCTTCTCGATCTTCGCGCCGACGGCCTTGGCGGCCTTGACGGTGCCGACCACGGCCAGCGCCATCACCGCGACCCCGATGAGCAGGACCAGGCCGATCATCACGCCGAACACGTCCATCGCGCGCCACCTTCCGCCGTCGTTCCGGCCCCCACCGGGCCCAACGCGGGCCGCATCGCCGAGGGTTCCACGGTAGCCTCCGGAAGCCGCCCGAGGGCAGCCCGAGCGGCCCCCGCGGACGGAGATCAGGGTCAGATCCGGGATCTCCCCGAGGGCCCCGACCACGGCGAACGCCCCCGCGAGCACCCCTCACGCCCCCGTGGAACGCCCCCGTGAAACGCCGGACGGGCGGGCACCCCGAAGGACACCCGCCCGATCAAGCCCGGCGAGAACTCCGCAGGACTCCCGCAAGAGCCCCCCTCAGGAGCCCCCGCGGCAGCCCCCGCACGACCCCTGCGGGGAGCTCCCACGGGAACCCCCGCGAGAGCCCCGCGGCAACGACCGCACTCAGCCGGTGACGATGTTCACCAGCTTCGGCGCCCGCGCGATCACCTTCCGCACCTCGGCCCCGCCGATCGCCGCGACGACCACCGGCTCCGCCAGCGCCAGCGCCTCCAGCTCGGCGTCCGAGATGCCCGGCGAGACCTCCAGCCGCGCCTTGACCTTGCCCTTGATCTGGACCACGCAGGTCACCGTCTCGTCGACCACGTACGCCGGGTCGGCGACCGGGTAGTCGGTGTGCGCCAGCGAGTCGCCGTGGCCCAGGCGGCGCCACAGCTCCTCCGCGATGTGCGGGGCCAGCGGCGCGACCATCAGCACCAGCTGCTCGGCCACCGTCCGCGGCGTGGAACCGCGCTTGACCAGGTAGTTGTTCAGCTCGATGGCCTTGGCGACGGCCGTGTTGAAGCGCAGCCCGGACATGTCGCCGCGGATGCCGTCGATCGCCTTGTGCAGGGCGCGCAGCGTCGCCTCGTCCGCCTCCTCCTCGGTGACGACCAGCTCGCCGGTGGTCTCCGAGACGACGTTGCGCCACAGGCGCTGCAGGAAGCGGTACGAGCCGACGACGGCGCGGGTGTCCCAGGGGCGGGAGACGTCCAGCGGGCCCATCGACATCTCGTACAGGCGCAGGGTGTCGGCGCCGTACTCGTCGGCGATGTCGTCCGGCGCGACGGCGTTCTTCAGGGACTTGCCCATCTTCCCGGCCTCGCGCTTGACCGGCTCGCCCTGCCAGAAGTACTGGCCGTCGCGCTCCTCGACCTCGGCGGCGGGCACCGGGAAGCCGCGCTCGTCGCGGTAGACGTCGGCGGTGATCATGCCCTGGTTGAACAGCTTGTGGAACGGCTCGACGGACGAGACGTGGCCCAGGTCGTGCAGCACCTTGTGCCAGAAGCGCGCGTACAGCAGGTGCAGCACGGCGTGCTCGGCGCCGCCGACGTACAGGTCGGCGCCACCGGCCGGCTTGGTCTCCGTCGGGCCCAGCCAGTACCGCTCGTTGGCCGGGTCGACGACCGCCGCGGAGTTCGACGGGTCGACGTAGCGCAGCTCGTACCAGCAGGAACCGGCCCAGTTGGGCATGGTGTTGGTCTCGCGGCGGTACTTCCTGACGCCGTCGCCCAGGTCCAGTTCGACGTTGACCCAGGCCTCGTTGCGCGACAGCGGGGTCTCCGGCGAGGAGGAGGCGTCGTACGCGTCGTAGGTGCGCGGCGAGTAGTCGTCGACCTCGGGGACCTCGACCGGCAGCATCGACTCGGGCAGCGCGTGCATGACGCCGTCCTCGTCGTAGACGATCGGGAAGGGCTCGCCCCAGTACCGCTGGCGGCTGAACAGCCAGTCGCGCAGGCGGTAGTTGACGGTGCCCTCGCCGATACCGCGCTCGGCCAGCCAGGCGGTGACGTGGGCCTTGGCCTCGACGACGCTCAGCCCGTCCAGGGACAGCGACAGATCGCCTTCGGAGCGGGCCGAGTTGACGATGACGGAGTCGTAGGTGTCGAACGCGTCGTCCCACTCGGCCGGGTCGGAGCCGCGCCCGTCCGTCGGTTCGACGACGCAGCGCATCGGCAGCGCGAAGGCGCGGGCGAACGCGAAGTCGCGGTGGTCGTGGGCGGGGACGGCCATGATGGCGCCGGTGCCGTAGCCCATCAGCACGTAGTCGGCGATGAAGACCGGCACGGACTCGCCGCTGACCGGGTTGACGGCGTAGGCGCCGGTGAAGACACCGGTCTTGACCTTGGCCTCGACCTGTCGCTCGACGTCCGACTTGGCGGCGGCCGTGGCGCGGTAGGCGGCGACGGCCTCGGCGGGGGTCGCGGCGCCGCCGGTCCACTCGGCGGGCACGCCCTCGGGCCAGGCGGCGGGGACGACGGAGTCGACCAGGTCGTGCTCGGGGGCCAGCACCATGTAGGTGGCGCCGAACAGGGTGTCGGGCCGGGTGGTGAAGACGGTGATCTTCCCGCCGTCGACGGAGAAGTCGACCCGGGCGCCCTCGGAGCGCCCGATCCAGTTGCGCTGCTGCAGCTTGATGGCCTCGGGCCAGTCCAGCAGGTCCAGGTCCTCGATCAGCCGGTCCGAGTACGCGGTGATGCGCATCATCCACTGGCGCAGGTTGGACTTGAACACCGGGAAGTTGCCGCGCTCGGAGCGGCCGTCCGCGGTGACCTCCTCGTTGGCCAGCACGGTGCCCAGGCCGGGGCACCAGTTGACCGGCACCTCCTTGGCGTAGGCCAGCCGGTACTCGCCCAGCACCTCGTCGCGCTCGGCGCCGGACAGCTCGGCCCAGGCGCGGCCACCCGGGACCTCACGCGCGCCGGACTCGAAGTCGGCGACCAGCTCGGTGATCGGGCGGGCCTTGCGGGCGTCCTCGTCGTACCAGGAGTTGAAGATCTGCAGGAAGATCCACTGGGTCCAGCGGTAGTACTCCGGGTCGATCGTGGAGATCGAGCGGCGCGGGTCGTGGCCCAGGCCCAGCCGGCGCAGCTGCCGGCGCATGTTCGCGATGTTGGCCTCGGTGGAGACCCGCGGGTGAGTGCCGGTCTGCACCGCGTACTGCTCGGCGGGCAGGCCGAAGGCGTCGTAGCCCAGCGTGTGCAGCACGTTGTGGCCGGTCATCCGCTGGTAGCGGGCGAAGACGTCGGTGGCGATGTAGCCCAGCGGGTGGCCGACGTGCAGGCCCGCGCCCGAGGGGTACGGGAACATGTCCATGATGAAGCTGTGCGGCTTCGCGGCGACGTCGCCGGCCGCCGGGTCGGCCAGCGCACCGGTGGGGTTGGGGGCGTGGAACGTGCCCTCCTTCTCCCAGATGTCCTGCCAGCGGGACTCGATCTCCGCCGCCAGCGCGGCGCTGTACCGGAACGGCTCGGTCGCGGTCTCGGCCGCGCCGGACGCAGGGGTCGTCTCGCTCATGGTCCTTCAAGCTCCATCGATGTCAGTTGGCGAACCGCACAGGCGGCCGGCCCGAAACCCGGCCCGGGACGGGGTCGGGGGCGGAAAACAAAAAATCCCCTCGCAGGAGGGGACGCCACGCCGACTCCGGCACCGCCCGAGGGCGCAGCCGGTCCTGGTCAGCGCGGCCGGCTAAGGAGCAGGCGCACGGTTCGCATGGGCTCAGGGTACCGCAAGCCGCTCGACGGGCTGCGGGGTACACCGCTGGGGCGGCCGCACGCAGGCCCACGGGCCGTACGGACGCCTGCAAGGGCCGGTACGGAGGCCCGCAGGGGCCCGCACGGAGGGCGCGCGGGCCCCTGCGGGCCCCGGCAACACGGCCCCGCCCTACCGCGCCACCGCCCGCCCCGCCGCGTCGAAGTCCCGCAGCGCCTTCGCCAGCCGCTCGGACTGCATCCCCGCCGCGGCCGAGCGCGCCAGCGAAGCCGTGCGGGCCGCCTCCCGCTGGTCGCCGAGCCTGCGGTGGGCCTCGGCGAGGCTCACCATCAGCAGCGCCTTGGAGCGGGCCCGCCCCGGCCCGAGCCCGGCCACGGCCTCGGCGAGCAGTACCTTGGCCAGCCGGTGCTGGCCGAGCGCCAGCCGCCCCTCCCCCACCATCCCGGCGAGGGCGGCCCGGGCCTCCTCGGCGCCGGGCAGGCCGTCCAGTTCGGCGAAGGCCCGGGCGGCGGCGGCCTCGGCCTGCTCGGCCTCGCCCCGGCGGCCGTACGCGCGGGCGAGCCGGCCGTACTGACGGGCCCGGGCGGTGGGACCGAGCGCGGCGCCGTGGGTGTCCAGGGCGGTCGCGAGCGCGGAGACGGCGTCCAGCCCGCGCCCGCCGGTGCCCTGGGTGGCGAGCACGACCAGCGCGCCGAGCACCGGGACCCCGAGCCGGGGGTCGCCGCTGACGTGGGCGGCGCGCAGCGCGGCGACGAAGGCGCGCTGGGCGGCCGCGTCGTGGCCGAGGTCGTACGCGGCCCAGCCGGCCAGCCGGGCGAGTCTGCTGGCCGTGCCGTAGAGCTCGCGGCCGAGCCGTTCGTCGTACGCGCCGAGTTCCAACAGCTTGGCCAGCATGGCGAGTTCGGCACGGACGGGGCCGAGGACGAGTCCGCCGCCGCAGGCCCGTTCGAGCTTCTGCTTGCTGCGGTAGGACAGTCCGAGCTCGCCGGCCAGCCCGGGTTCGACGCGCAGTGCGCCCTCCCCGCCGCCGACGGGTGGTGGCGGGGAGTCGAGGCGGGCGGCGGCCTGGTCGAGGTCGGCGCTGCGGAACAGGTCGGTGAGGCGGACCGGTCCGGCGTCGGTGGCGGCCTCGCGCAGCGCGGTCTGGGCGGTGTCGGCGGTCCACGGGTCGGTGAGCAGCCGGGGCGAGAGGATCTTGGCGCCGCGGTGGCCGCCCATCCGTCCCCAGAGCTGCTCGTAGGTGACGGCGATGCCGAGGGTGCGGCTGAGTACCTCACAGACCGCCTGGTCGTGCGGGCTGCGCGGCACCATGCCGCGGTCGCGCCACTTGTACGGGGCGGTGGAGCTGATGGCGAGGCCCGGCGGCAGGGCGAGGCTCACCTCACGGGCGAGCCGTTCCGGACTCCAGCCGAGCTGGTGGAGTATCCGGGCCAGTTCCTCGTTCCGCCTTCGCTCCAGATCGGCCATGGCACGACGGTAGCGGGATTCGGGGCTCTGCGACCGGTGGCGGGGGCAGAACGGCGAAGAGCCGCCTCCCGATTCCGGGAGGCGGCTCTCGACTGCTGTGGAGCTATGGGGAATTGAACCCCAGACCTCTTGCATGCCATGCAAGCGCTCTACCAACTGAGCTATAGCCCCTTGACCTGCGATGTCACCGTGGTTCCCGGTTGTTTCCGGCCGTTTCCCTCGGCGACATCGACTACTTTACACGGTCCGGGGCGTGCTCCTGAAATCCGTTCCCCGAGGCCCGCACCACGCGCCCCGGGCGCCCCACCTCCCGCGCCCCGACGCCCTGCCCCCGCGCCCCGGGCGCACGCCTCCCGCCCCGGGCGCGCGGCAACCAGTGCACGCCCCACCACCGTCACCGCCCCCCAGGGATCGACAGCCGCCAGCGGAAGGCCGGACCGCCGAGGCGGGAACACCGAGCGCCCGAAACGCCGGAAGGCCGGCACCCCTTGGGTGACGGCCTTCCGAACTCCTGTGGAGCTATGGGGAATTGAACCCCAGACCTCTTGCATGCCATGCAAGCGCTCTACCAACTGAGCTATAGCCCCGCGACACGGGCGACCCTGGCTGACCACGACCGCCGATGCGGAGTGGAGCTATGGGGAATTGAACCCCAGACCTCTTGCATGCCATGCAAGCGCTCTACCAACTGAGCTATAGCCCCGCACTCACCGGATCTCCCGCTTCCCTTCCGGGCCGCGTTCCTTCCCTGCGAACGAGGAAGACTCTAGCTGGTCAGGGCCGGAACTGCGAAATCCGCCCTCCCGGACCCCCGCCGAGCACCCCTCCGGACCCCCGCCGAGCCTGCCCTCCGCGCCCTCGCCGCACCCCGGCCGAGGGCCCCTGAGGGCCCCCGGCACCCGCTGCCGCCCGAGCCGGTACGGCAACGGTCAGGTGTCGTCGCCGATCACCGGCTGCGGGAGCGTGCCCGCGTTGTGCTCCAGCAGGCGCCAGCCGCGCGCCCCGTGGCCGAGCACCGACCAGCAGCAGTTGGACAGCCCGCCGAACCGCTCCCACTGGGCCGACTCCAGGTCGAGCAGCCGCCCGAGCATGGTGCGGATCGTCCCGCCGTGGCTGACCACCACCAGCGTGCCGTTCTCCGGGAGCTTGCCGACGGCCTCCAGGACCACCGGCACCGAGCGGTCGGCGACCTCGGTGGCCAGCTCGCCGTCACCGCCGCGCCGCACCGGCTCGCCGGCCGCCCAGGCCTCGTACTCCTCCGGGTAGCGCTCACGGATCTCGGCGTTGGTCAGGCCCTGCCACGAGCCCGCGAACGTCTCCCGCAGGCCCTCGTGGTGCTGCACGTCGAGCCCGGTGACCTCGGCCAGCTCCGCGGCGGTGCGCCGGGCCCGCTGGAGGTCCGAGGAGATCAGCAGGTCGGGACGGAGCCCGGAGAGCAGCCGGGCCGCCCGCTGGGCCTGGAGGACGCCCTGGCCGGTCAGCTCGATGTCCGTGGTGCCCTGGAATCGCGATTCGAGGTTCCAGGAGGTCTGGCCGTGCCGCCAGAAGACGATGCGCGGGCCCCGCGTGCCCCGGCTCAGTGCAGATCCTCGGGCTTGCCGAAGTCGTCGGCGGGGGCGACGGCGTTGCCGGCCTCGTCGGTGTGCGCGTCCGGGCGGTTGCGGGAGGCCACGGCGTCCTCGGGAAGCGGCAGCTCGGGGCAGTCCTTCCAGAGGCGGTCCAGCGAGTAGAAGGAGCGCTCCTCGGAGTGCTGGACGTGCACGACGATGTCCAGGTAGTCGAGCAGGATCCAGCGGCCCTCGCGCTCGCCCTCGCGGCGCACCGGCTTGATGTCCAGCTGCTCGCGCAGCTGGTCCTCGATCTCCTCGGCGATCGAGCGGACCTGGCGGTCGTTGTTCGCGGAGGCGATCAGGAAGGCGTCGGTGATCGACAGCACCTCGCTGACGTCGAAGGCGATGATGTTGTGCGCAAGCTTGTCGGCCGCCGCCTGCGCGGCGACGGTGATGAGCTGCTGGCTGTGGTCGGTGACGGTCACGGTGTTCTTCCGGCTCGGCGGCTTGGGGCGCCCCGGCGCACGGCCGGGGTCGCCTTCCAGGATCTCACGCCGCCCGGGCGGGCCCGGAACCGATTTACGCGCCCCGGGCCCCGACCGTCACCGGGCCGGGGCCGGTGACGGTCAGGGCCGGTCGGGGACGGTCGGAGCCTGAGCCGGACCCGGGTCGGAGCCGGGCCACCGCCCTACTGGTTCTTCGGCGGCTGGTAGTCCTTGCCGAGCACGACCAGCAGGTCCGCGTTCTGGGTGTCGCCGGTCACCTTCTTCACCGCCGTGTCCGGCAGCCCGAGGCTGGTCGCCAGCGACTTCGCCGCGCCCTGCCGGGTGTCGTCGGTGTAGCGGATCTCACTGGCGGCCTGCGGGGCGGCCTTGGCGCCGCCCGGGATGAAGGTCAGGCCGGAGTTGACGATCTGGACCTGCGCGGCGGCCGCCGCGGCGTCGTTGCCGCTGCCGTCCTGGAGCGCGACCCGGGCCGGGGCGTCGCCGACGGCCGCGGACTTCACGGTGCCGCCCAGCACGTCCTTGACCTGCTTGCCCGCCGTCGCCTCGTCCAGGGTGCCGTCCGGCTTGACGGTCAGCGCGGTGGTCCCGAAGTGGCCGTCCTTCGCCTGTTGGGCGAGCTGGACGAGCACCCCGGCGAGGGCGTCCTCGGGCAGCGAGGGGTCGAGCACCGCGTTCATCCGGTGCACGTCGTCCTTGGCGTCCTTGAACTCGGTCGGCATGGTGCGCACCACGGCGTCCATGACCTGCCCGAACCTGGCCAGCTGGGCGTCCCGGTTCTCGCCGGGGTTCTGCAGGGTGGCGTACGCGACCGCCGCCTTCCCGCTGAGCATGGTGTTCTTCCCGGCCGCGGACAGCAGCTTGCCGTCCGGCTTGCCGCCCTCGTGGGTCTCGGCGTTGGTGTCCACCCGGACGCCGCCGAGCTGGGAGACCAGCAGCTCCAGGTACGGGGTGTCCAGTCGCCAGGTGCCGGCGACCGGGGCGCCGAGCACGGTGGACAGGCCCTCGCGGGTCGCCGAGGCGCCGATGCCGTCCATGGACTGGCCGATCGTGGTGACCGGCGGGTCCCCCGGGCCGGGCAGCCGCAGGTTGTCGGGCAGCAGCAGCACCGTGCCCTTCTTCCCGGAGGCGTCGTTGACCAGCAGCGCGCTGGACACCTTGCCCTGGAGGTCGCGCAGGTGGACGACGTTGACCTGGCGCCCGCCGGCGGCGGTGGCCGCGCTCGGCTTGTCGCCGGCGAGGAAGAGGTAGCCGCCGACGCCGCCGGCCACGAGCGCCACCACCACACCGAGGCCGATCAGCCGGTTGCGCAGCTTGCGGCGGCGCTCGGCGCGCACCTCGCTGCGGGACTCGGCGAACTTCAGCCAGTCGATGACGTCCTCGGTCTCCTCCGCCTCCTCGTCGACGAAGGTGAACTCGCCCGTCGGGTAGCTGTCCCTGGGCGCCTTGCTCCCGGCCTTCCCGGCCCGCGCCCCGGCGACCTGCTCGGACGGCGGCCCGGCCTTGGCCGGCGCCGTCGCCGACTCCGGCTCGGCGGCGGGCCGGGGCACCCGCGGACGCGGCGGGGCGGCGGCGGTGGCCGCCGCGGCAGCGGTGGGGGCGGTGGGCACGGCGGCGGGAGGCGCGGCGGCCTCGGCCTGCGGCTCGGCGGTGGCCGGGGCGGCGGCCTGGTACGGCTGCTGCTGGTACCCCTGGTAGCCCTGCTGCTGGTAGCCGTACGGGTCCTGCCCGTACACCGGCTGCCCGTACTGGTCGTACTGCTGCTGCTCGTACTGCTGCCCGTACGACTGCGGCTGCTGCGGCGGGAACTGCCCGGTGTGGTCGCCCTGCTGGTACCCGTCGTACCCCTGGTAGCCCTGCTGCTGGTAGCCGTACGGGTCCTGCCCGTACACCGGCTGCCCGTACTGGTCGTACTGCTGCTGCTCGTACGACTGCGGTTGCAACTGCTGCTGCTGCGGAGGCTGCTGCGCCTGCGGCTGCTGGTATCCCTGGTACGGCTGCTGGTACTGCCCGGTGGACCAGTCCTCCGGCCGCCGGCCGTCGTTGCGATCAGTCATGCACCGCTCCTGGATCAGTCCCCGCGCGGCGCGTACAGCGCCCGCTTGTCGATGTAGCGGACCACGCCGTCCGGGACGAGGTACCAGACCGGCTCGCCCTTGGCGACCCGGTTGCGGCAGTCCGTGGAGGAGATGGCCAGCGCCGGGACCTCCACCAGGGAGACCCCGCCCACCGGAAGCCCGGCGTCCGACAAAGTGTGCCCGGGGCGGGTGCAGCCGATGAAGTGGGCCAGCGAGAAGAGCTCGTCGGAGTCGCGCCAGGACAGGATCTGGGCGAGCGCGTCCGCGCCGGTGATGAAGAAGAGGTCGGCGTCCGGGTGCAGGGCGTGCAGGTCGCGCAGGGTGTCGACGGTGTACGTCGGGCTGTCGCGGTCGATGTCGATCCGGCTGACCGAGAACTGCGGGTTCTCGGCGGTGGCGATGACCGTCATCAGGTAGCGGTCCTCGGCCGGGGTGACGTGCCGGTCGCTCTTCTGCCACGGCTGTCCGGTCGGTACGAAGACCACTTCGTCCAGGTGGAACGCGCTCGCGACCTCACTGGCGGCGACGAGGTGGCCGTGGTGGATCGGGTCGAAGGTGCCGCCCATCACGCCGAGGCGCTTCTTCACCGGTTCCGGTCCGCCGGGATTCCCGGCCTGCTCTCCCATGCCGCCACACCTTACGCGACACCCGTTACGGTGCGGGAACGGCCGGGTGGGGGTTCTCCGCAGATGCGTGAGGGAGCGGCCGGCCGGTGGCCGGACGCTCCCCGAGCGGCCCCAGGACCGGGCTCAGCGGTCCCGGTTGAAGCGGGTGGTGATGAAGAGCAGGACCAGCAGGATGACCAGCGCGGCGCCACCGGTCAGGGCCGGGTTCAGACTGTCGTGGTTGCCCCCCTCGCCCTCGGCGAGCAGGTTCAGAACGGGGAGTGCGGCAGCAGTGCTCATGGTCGGCGGGACCTTCTCGGCTCGGTGAACGGACCTGGGGGTGGTTCCGGGCCGGTGAGGGCCCACCCGTCATCGTACGGGGGGTTACACCGCAACCGCTCGGCGGCCCACCGCCGCTGACCGGGCGTGAGCGCGCACCCGCGGGAGGGCCGGGAACGGGCCGGGGAAGGAACCGGGAACGGGCCGGGGAAGGACCGGCAACCGGCCGGCCTAGTTGTTCTTGAAGGCGCGGGCCATGATCCAGACCAGCAGGCCGATGCCCACGAAGGACGCGATCACGATGATCCGCAGGAACAGGCCCGGACCGGTCTCGTCGGAGATGGGTGCGGCCAGGCTGACAAGCGTCTCGGTGGACATCTGCGGGGGCTCCTCGAACTGCTCGGTACCGCGGCCGGATCCGGTCTCGGTCGTCCAAACCTCAGGTTAAACCGGCCTCACACCGGCGCCGCCCACCGGCCCCGGTGACGCGCCCGCCGGGCCGGCACCCGCCCGCCCCGTGACGCCCCCGCCCCCGCCGTCCGCCGGGCGGACCGCGCGTACGCTGACCCCTCGGGGACGAGTACGCAACCGCACACGTTGCACAGACAGTCGTTGCAGGCGAAGACCAGCGGGGGGCCGGCCAGCGGGCCGCGGCCGCCGTCGACCAGGAGGGTACTCAGACCATGACCGACACGACCGTGAAGACCCCGAGCCGCCGCCGCGAGCGCTTCCCCGGGATCTCCACCCGGGCCTGGGAGCACCCGGCGGACCGCTCGGCCCTGGTCGCGCTGCGCAGGCTGACCGGCTTCGACGACATCCTGAAGAAGCTGGCCGGCCTGGTCTCCGAGCGGGCGATCCGGCTGATGTTCCTGGCCACCGCCGTGAAGACCTCCGAGCGCCAGTTCCCGGAGCTCCACGACATGGTGCGCGACGCCGCCTACGTGCTCGACCTGGACCAGGTCCCCGACCTGTACGTCTCCCAGGACCCGACGGTCAACGCGTACTGCATCGGCATCGACACCCCGATCATCGTGATCACCAGCGGCCTGGTCGAGCTGCTGGACGAGGAGGAGCTGCGCTCGGTCATCGGCCACGAGGTCGGCCACGCGATGTCCGGCCACGCCGTCTACCGGACGATGCTGATGATCCTCACCAACATCGCCACCCGGATCGCCTGGGTGCCGCTGGGCAACCTGGCGATCACCGCGATCATCACCGCGCTCAAGGAGTGGTTCCGCAAGGCGGAGCTGTCCAGCGACCGGGCCGGCCTGCTCGCCGGGCAGGACCTCCAGGCCTCCATGCGGGCCCTGATGAAGCTGGCCGGCGGCCACAACCTGGCCGAGATGAACGTCGACGCCTTCCTGGAGCAGGCCGAGGAGTACGAGAAGGCCGGCGACCTGCGCGACGGCGTGCTCAAGGTGCTCCAGCTGCTGCCGCAGACCCACCCCTTCGCGGTGGTCCGGGTCGCCCAGCTGAAGAAGTGGGCGGAGAGCGACGACTACCGCTCGATCATGGCCGGCGCCTACCCGCGCCGCTCGGACGACCCGGACGCCTCGGTCACCGACCAGTGGAAGGCCGCCGCCGAGCACTACACGACCTCGGTCAAGGAGAGCAAGGACCCGCTGATGGGCCTGCTCCGGGACGTCGCCGGCGGCGCAGCGACCGTCGGCGGCAAGCTCCGCGACACCTTCACCGGCAACGGCGCCCGCAACGGCTCCTCGGGCAACGGCTCGTCCGGCACCGGCGCCTCGGGCAACGGCTCGTCCGGCACCGGTGCCTCGGGCAACGGCTCCGCGGACCGCGACGGCAGCTGACCCCACCGCGAACGCGACGGCGGCCGGTGTCCCGCCCGGGGCCCCGGCCGCCGTACCGTTCCCGGCCCCCGCCAGGTCCGGCGCGCCTCAGCCGCCCGCCGCCAGCACCCCGCACACCTGCCAGCCCGGCCGGGCGTGGTTGCCGGGGTCGACCGGCGTCGGCGGCGCGACCACCGTGCCCTGCGCGGTGGCCAGCACCGGCTGCAGGAAGCCCGCCGTCGAGGTGCCGCAGGGCTCCGGCCCGGCCTGCACCACCGAGTCCACCAGCCGCAGCTGGCCCGCGGCCAGGTCCACCCGGTCGAACTCGAAGGTCAGCTGCCGCCGCACGGTCTCCAGGGTGACCGGCGCTCCGGCCGGGGCCCCGGCCGGCTTCAGCGCGTAGACGAAGGTGTGGTCGGTGGTGATCTGCAGCGTCCCGCTGTCCGCCTCGTCGACCCGCATCGCACCGGCCACCTTCACGGTGTTCGAGGCCAGTGCGACCTGCGCCGGGTCGAAGCGGACCATCCAGCCGGTCACCGCGTGGTGCCGGTCGTCCACCGGCTGCGCCACGCTCGCGTCGAACTCCGACTGCTCACCGGGCGTGACGAAGTCCCGCACCTCGGCGGTGGAGCCCTGGACCAGCACGGCCGGGGAGAACGAGGAGGCGACCAGGTAGCGCTGGACGGTGTCGAGCGCCTTGGCCACCTCGACCCGGCTGAAGTGCCCGGTGGCGGCCCCGGTCGGGGTGTTCAGCCCGAGCGCGCCGTCCCCGTACCCGGCCGGCAGCGCCGCGAACGGGTCCGCCCCGTCGGCGACCGGCTGGACGGCCGAGGCCGGGGCCAACGCGACCAGGCTGACGGTCAGTTGACTGCCCTCGGGCCGCGCCGCGGTCCCTTTCGGCGAGGTCACCCCGAAGTACACCGCGGCCCCGAAGGCCAGCAGGATGAGCAGCAGCAGCACGAGCGCCTGGCGCGGCACGGTGCCCAGCGGGCCGAGTCGCACCCGCGGCCGGGTGGCCTTGCCGAAGGAGCCCGACAGCCGCTCCCGGGCGGACAGTTCCCGGATCCGGGCAGCCCGGACGAACGATTCGTCGAAGACGACGGACCGGAATTCGTCCTCGTTGCCGGAGCCGCCCTCGGGCGCACCCTCAGGAGGCTCTCGCGGGTCACCCACACCACCAGGGTAGGCGGACACCAGCGTCGCCACGAGGGTCCGGGCGTACATTCCCGGGAACGCTCCGTGACCACCGCCCCGGGGCGTGCGCCCGCGCCCGGGCCGACCGCGCCGACCCGCCGACCGCGCCGCCCGGGCTATCCGGTCGGCGCCGTGACCACCAACGGGGGTTCCGCCGGGGCCTGCCCCGGGCCGACCCCGGCGCTGCTGCTGCCGGACTCGGGGCGTCTGGGTGTGCCCGCGGAGCCGCCCACGCCCTGGTAGACCGCCGCGACCGCGACCGCCACCAGGCCCACGCCCATGATCACGGCGAGCACCCAGGCCACCGGCCGGTGCCAGCGCTGCTGGGCGACGTACCGCCCGCGGGCGCGCACCGGGTCGTAGCCGCGTCGCCACCGCCGCCGGACCCTGCGGTCGCCCGCCCGGTCCGGCCCCGACCACGGGTCGGGGTAGAGGTGGTCCGCGTCGAGCCCGCTCGGGTACGGGCGCAGCTCCAGCGGCAACCCGTCCCCTGCCGGGACGTCACGGCCCCAGCCCGGACCCGCGGTGTCCGGCTCGAACCGGGCCTCGGCGGCGGCGAGTTGCCGCTCCTTGGCGGTCGGCTCGTGCACGGCGGCGGACCGGACGAAGGCCTCATCGAGGACCACGGTGGCGAACTCGTCGTCCGCACCACCGTGGTCGGCGCCGTCGGGGTACGGGAAGCCCCCCACATCCTCAGCCACGGATTCAGCGTATTACCGGTCGGGCGATTTGTCTGTGGCTCCCGGCAGTTGGTCCGTCGCACGTGTGACGGACGCCCCTCACGCGCCGTTCAGCGGTCGTCCGCGGCGCCGCCGACGGTCTGCGTGCTCTCGCCGCGGACGTGCCCGTCACCAGTGACGATGTACTTGGTGCTGGTCAGCTCGGGCAGGCCCATCGGGCCGCGGGCGTGCAGCTTCTGGGTGGAGATGCCGATCTCGGCGCCGAAGCCGAATTCGCCGCCGTCGGTGAAGCGGGTGGAGGCGTTGACGGCCACCGTGGTGGAGTCCACCAGCCGGGTGAAGCGGCGGGCGGCGGCCTGCGAGGTGGTGACGATCGCCTCGGTGTGGCCGGAGGACCAGCGGCGGATGTGCGCGACGGCGGCGTCCAGCGAGGGCACCACGGCGGCGGCGAGGTCCAGCGAGAGGTACTCGGCGCCCCAGTCCTCGTCGGTGGCCGGCACCACGGTGGCCGGGCCGCCCTCGGCGGCCTTCCGCACCGCCTCGTCGCCGTGCACGGTCACCCCGGCCTCGGCGAGCGCCGCCAGCGCGAGCGGCAGGAAGGCCTCCGCGACGTCCTGGTGGACCAGCAGCGTCTCGGCCGCGTTGCAGACGCTGACCCGCTGCGCCTTGGAGTTCAGCAGGATGCCGACGGCCATCGCCAGGTCGGTCTCGGCGTCCACGTAGACGTGGCAGTTGCCGGTGCCGGTCTCGATCACCGGGACGGTCGAGCCCTCGACCACGGTGCGGATCAGCGAGGCGCCGCCGCGCGGGATCAGCACGTCCACGTAGCCGCGGGCGCGCATCAGCTCCTGCACCGAGTCCCGGCTCTCCCCCGGCACCAGCTGGACCGCGTCGGCGGGCAGCCCGGCCGCGACGACGGCGTCGCGCACCACGGCGACCAGCGCGGTGTTGGAGCGGTAGGCGGAGGCGGAGCCGCGCAGCAGCACCGCGTTGCCGGACTTGAGGCAGAGCGCGGCGGCATCCGCGGTGACGTTCGGGCGGGCCTCGTAGATGATGCCGACCACGCCGAGCGGCACCCGGACCTGCCGCACGTCCAGGCCGTTGGGCAGGGTGTAGCCGCGCACCACCTCGCCGACCGGGTCGGGCAGGCCGGCCACGTCGCGCACGTCGGAGGCGATCGCGGCGATCCGTTCGTCGGTCAGGGTCAGCCGGTCGACCACCGACTCGGCCGTGCCGGCCGCCCGGGCCCGCTCCACGTCCTCGGCGTTGGCCGCGACGATCTCGGCGCTGCGGGCCACCAGCGCGTCCGCGATCGCCAGCAGCGCGGCGTCCTTCGCGGCGCGCGGCAGCGGGGCGAGCGCGGCGGCGGCTTCCCGGGCTCGGCGCGCTACGGCGAGGACGGGACTGTCGGCGGTGGCGAGATCGCTGGTCATGCCGCCAAGGGTAGCGACTGCACCGGCCCCGCCCGGGCGGCATTTCGCCCGATGAGACGCCGCCCCGACGGCCCCCGCCCCGACGGCCCGCAGCCCGACGACCCCCGCCCCGACCGGGCGGCGCGGCTCAGTACGGGTGCACCCCGCCCAGGTGCGGCGGCGGATCACCGAAGCCCTCCGCCACCCGTTTGTGGTACGTCGCCCGGTCGACCACCTCCAGCCCGACGATCTCCCAGGGCGGCAGCTTCGCGGTGACCTTGTGTTCGCCCCACAGCCGCAGCGCGATGGCCGCCGCGTCGTGGAGGTCCCGGGCCTGCTCCCAGTAGCGGATCTCGGCGTGGTCGGCCGCGTAACGGGCGGTCAGGAAGAACGAGTGGTCGTGCGCCAGCTGCTCCAGCGAAGCGCGCAGCGAGGGCAGCGGGGTGACCTGCCCGGCCACGCTCAGCACCACGTGCCACAGCCGGGCCTGCTCGGGCACGGTCGGCGGCTGGGCCGCACGGTCGCGTTCGGGCCGCAGTCTGCGCACCCCGCCGGGCCTCTGCGACGGCGGACCGGCCGGCTCGGCGGGGCCGTCCCCGCGTCCGCCGTCGATGCTGGTCAGCCGCCGGCCCGCCGTCCCTGCGGTCAGCGCTGCCTCGCGCCTGCGTTCCACCGGCGGCCTCCTGTTCGGCGATGTCCTGTCGTCCCCACCGGCCCCGTCGGCCTCGGCCGACCGGGACGGCTACGCCCCTCCTCGCCCGTGGCCGGGCCGCTCCCGGTACGGAGCGGCCCGCCGTCCGCGCTGCGCCGATCGGCCGGTGCCGGCCCGCCGGGCCGGTCAGTCGCGCAGAACGACCAGGTCGTCGCGGTGGACGACCTCGCGCTCGTACGCGGCGCCGAACTCCTGGGCCAGGTCGCGGGTGGACCGGCCGAGCAGGCGGGGCAACTCCCTCGCATCAAAGTTGACCAGTCCGCGAGCCACGATGTGGCCGTTTTCGGCAAGAAGGTCCACCGGATCACCCGCGGCGAACTCCCCGTCGACCCTGGTGACCCCGGCCGGCAGCAGCGAGGCGCCGCCGGAGACGACGGCCCGGACGGCGCCCTCGTCCAGGTGCAGCGACCCGCGCGGGCTGCTCGCGTGGGCCAGCCAGAGCATCCGGTCGGAGGTGCGGCTGCCGGTGCGCAGGAAGAGGGTGCCGGTGGGCCGGCCGGCCAGCGCGTCGGCGGCCTGGCTGGCGGCGGTGAGCACCACCGGGATGCCCGCGCCGGTGGCGATCCGGGCCGCCTCGACCTTGGTGACCATGCCGCCGGTGCCGACCCCGGCCTTGCCGGCGCTGCCGATCTCGATGCCGTCGAGGTCCCGCGGGCCGCGCACCTCGGCGATCCGGCTGCTGCCGGGGCGGGACGGGTCGCCGTCGTACAGGCCGTCCACGTCGGAGAGCAGCACCAGCAGGTCGGCCCGGACCAGGTGGGCGACGAGCGCGGCGAGCCGGTCGTTGTCGCCGAACTTGATTTCGGCGGTGGCGACGGTGTCGTTCTCGTTGACGATCGGCATCGCGCCCATCGCCAGCAGCTGGTCCAGGGTGCGGTAGGCGTTGCGGTAGTGGGCGCGCCGGCTGGCGTCCTCGGCGGTGAGCAGCACCTGGCCGACCCGGATGCCGTACCGGGCGAAGGAGGCGGTGTAGCGGGCGACCAGCAGGCCCTGGCCGACGCTGGCGGCGGCCTGCTGGCGGGCCAGGTCCTTGGGCCGCCGGTCCAGGCCGAGCGGGGCGAGCCCGGCGGCGATGGCGCCGGAGGAGACGAGCACGACCTCCGGCGCCTCGGGGCGGCCGCGCAGCTTGGCGAGCGCGTCCACCAGGGCGTCGACGCGGTCGGCGTCCAGGCCGCCGGTCGCCGTGGTCAGGGAGGAGGAGCCGACCTTGACGACGATCCGCCGCGCGGTCAGCACCTCCTCCCGCAGAGAGTCCTCACTCATCTCGCTGTACGCCCTTCCGGTGTGGTGCGGCTGGGCCCGGGCCCGGCCGTCACCCCCGAAATCTACGCGATCGGCGCAGGTCACCCATGGGGTGTTTCACCGTCCGGACCCGGGCAGGTCACGGGCTCGCCACAGCCCGGCCGCCGATCCGGGGGCCTGGTATGGTCCCTGACCACAAGCCAGATCGGGGGACGGCTTCTTGCCCGCTGGACCCATGTCGTCATCGACCCTTCCTGTTCACGACGGGCGGCGCCGCACTGGGCAAAGGCCGGCAACGGTCGCGGCCGTGCGCCCAGGAGAAATGCGCACCATGCGTTCGTACACCACCAAGCTGACCGTCGCCGCGCTCGCGGCGGCCACCGCCCTGTCGCTCGCGGCCTGCGGACCGGACAACGCGGACACTCCGGCCGGTACCGGCGGCGCCACCGGCGCTGCCCCGGCCCAGAGCGGCGCGGCTCCGGGGGCCACCGCCGGAGGCGCGGCCGCGGGGGGCGCGGCCGGCGGTTCGACCGCGGCCCCGTCGGGTGCGGCGACCGGCGGCGCCGCGACGGGCGGCGCCGCGACGGCCGGCGGGGCCGGTACGGCCGGTACCGCGGCCGGCGGGGCCGGTGCCGGTGCGATCCCGGCGGCCGCGAGCAGCGTGAAGATCGGCCAGCCCGCCACCGTGGACTTCGCCGACAAGACCTCCAAGGTCGCCACCAAGCTGGAGATCACCGTCACCGGTGTCGAGGTCGGTTCGCTGCAGGACTTCACCGCCGCCAAGATCAACCTCGTCGGCCTGGAAGGCCGCACCCCGATGTACGTCAGCTACACCATCAAGAACCTCGGGGACGCCAGCCTCTCCTTCACCGCCCCGGACTCGAAGTTCGTGCTCTTCGACACCAACGGCAAGAAGGGCGTCAACGCCATGACCGCCGCGACCCCGCTGCCCAAGTGCACCAGTGCGAAGTTCCAGGGCGTGGCCAAGGGCACCGAGGTCAAGGGCTGCACCATCATCACCACCCTCGGGAACACCCCGGCCGTGGTCGGCTACACCGATCTGACGGACCTGCTGAAGCTCCAGGCCTCCTGGACCAAGTGACGCTCCGTCGCCGCTGAGCACGCGAAACGGCCCCCGCCACCTCGACAGGTGGCGGGGGCCGTTCGACTCGAAGAGCTACGAAGCTCAGTGGTCCTCGTCGTCGTCGCCCTCGATGGCGGCCTGGCGGCCGCTGGAGAGCGCCTCGAAGGCGAGGAACTCGGCCTCGGCCGCGTCCCGGCCCTTCTGCTTCTCGCGGCGGCGGTCGACCGCCGGGCGCTGGGTCTCCATTCGGTGGTCCTCACCGCGGCGGCCGAGCATCTCGGCACCGGCGGCCATGGTCGGCTCCCAGTCGAAGACGACGGCGTTCTCGTCCGGGCCGATGATGACGGTGTCGCCCTCGTGCGCCCCGACCTTCCAGAGCCGGTCCTCGACGCCGAGGCGGGCCAGCCGGTCGGCGAGGTAGCCGACGGCCTCGTCGTTGGAGAAGTCGGTCTGGCGGACCCAGCGCTCCGGCTTGACGCCGCGGATGCGGTAGGCGCCGTCCTCCTCGGTGATGGTGAAGCCCGCGTCGTCGACGGCCTTGGGCCGCAGCACGATCCGGGTGGACTCCTCGGCCGGCTTGGCGGCGCGCGCCTCGGCGACGATCCCGCCCAGCGCGAAGCTCAGCTCGCGCAGGCCCTTGCGGGAGGCGGCGGAGACCTCGAACACCCGGTAGCCGCGCTCCTCCAGGGAGGCGCGGGTCAGGTCGGCGATGTCCTGGCCGTCCGGGACGTCGACCTTGTTGAGCGCGACCAGACGCGGCCGGTCTTCCAGGCCGCCGTACTCGGCGAGCTCGGCCTCGATGGTCTCCAGGTCGCTCAGCGGGTCACGGCCGGGCTCCAGGGTGGCGCAGTCCAGCACGTGCACCAGCACCGAGCAGCGCTCCACGTGCCGCAGGAACTCCAGGCCCAGGCCGCGGCCCTGGCTGGCGCCCGGGATCAGGCCGGGCACGTCGGCGATGGTGTAGACGGTGTCGCCCGCGGTGACCACGCCGAGGTTGGGGATCAGGGTGGTGAACGGGTAGTCGGCGATCTTCGGCTTGGCGGCGGAGAGCACCGAGATCAGCGAGGACTTGCCGGCGCTCGGGTAGCCCACCAGGGCCACGTCGGCGACGGACTTGAGCTCCATGACGATGTCACGGGCCTCGCCGGGCTCGCCGAGCAGCGCGAAGCCGGGCGCCTTGCGGCGGGCCGAGGCCAGCGCGGCGTTGCCGAGGCCGCCGCGGCCGCCCTGGGCGGCGACGAAGCTGGTGCCGTGCCCGACCAGGTCGGCCAGCACGTTGCCCTTGCGGTCCAGCACCACGGTGCCGTCCGGCACCAGCAGGACGAGGTCCTCGCCGTCCGCACCGGTGCGGTGGCCGCCGGCGCCCGGCTTGCCGTTGGTGGCCTTGCGCTTGGGCGAGTGGTGGTACTCGAGCAGGGTGGTGACCTGCGAGTCCACGGTGAGGATGACGCTGCCGCCCTCACCGCCGTTGCCGCCGTCCGGCCCGCCGAGCGGCTTGAACTTCTCGCGGTGCACGGAGGCGCAGCCGTGGCCCCCGTTACCCGCGGCGACGTGAAGTTCGACGCGGTCCACGAAGGTGGTCATGGGTGTGCCTCCAGTGCGCGAGAGTCTGCTTGCTACCTGCGTAAAGCGTGAAGGGTGGACCGGAGAATTCCGGCCCACCCTTCACTGTGAGTCTTCTCAGACCCGGTGAGTCCGCCCGGACCCGGTGGGTCCGCTCAGACTCGGGAGTCCGCGGGGACTCAGGCCTCGACGGCCACGATGTTGACGACCTTGCGGCCGCGACGGTTGCCGAACTGCACCGCACCGGCGGTCAGCGCGAACAGCGTGTCGTCGCCACCGCGACCGACACCGGCACCCGGGTGGAAGTGGGTGCCGCGCTGGCGGACGAGGATCTCGCCGGCCGAGACGACCTGGCCACCGAAGCGCTTGACGCCGAGGCGCTGGGCGTTCGAGTCACGGCCGTTACGAGTAGAGCTTGCGCCCTTCTTGTGTGCCATTTTTCGCTATCCCCTTACTTGCTGACCGAGTCGATGCTGGTGATGCGCACCGCGGTGTGCCGCTGGCGGTGGCCCTGACGGCGGCGGTAGCCGGTCTTGTTCTTGTAACGCAGGATGACGATCTTGTCACCCTTGGTCTGGTCGACCACCTCGGCGTGAGCCTTCACGCCGGCCAGGACCCACGGGTCGGAGGTGACAGCGTCACCGTCGACGACGAGGATGGTCGAGAGCTCGACCGAGTCACCCGGCTTGGCCTCGATACGGTCGATCTCCAGCACGTCGCCAACGGCGACCTTGTGCTGGCGGCCGCCTGCGCGAACGATCGCGTACATGCGGTACCTGCTTTCCTTGCTCGGTCGGAACCCCCGACGCCAGCCACCTGGGTACGGACACAGGAGCCTCTCCCCGGCCCTCCGCGCGAACGCGGCGACCTCGGAAGGTGATGTGCTCGGGAGCATGGCGTAGACACGCCGATGGTCAAGAATACGGACCGGCCGCCCAGGGGGCAAACCGGCCCGTACGACCCGGGGCGGGATCGCTCCCGCCCCGGGCGTGGGCACTACTCGGCCGCCGTATCACCCTCGGCGGCCGCGGCCTTCTTGGCCGCCGCGCTCGTCCGCTTGGTCGCGGTCTTGCGGGCGGTGGTCTTCTTGGCCGCCGTGGTGGTCTTCTTGGCGGCGGTCTTCTTCGCGGCGGTCTTGCGGGCGGCCCGCTTCTTCGGCGCCGGCGCCTCCTCGGCCGGAGCCTCGGCAGCGGCCTCGGCGGCCTCCGGAGCCTCGGCGGCGACCGCGGCCTCCTCGACCACGACCGGCTCGCCCGGCGCCTCGACGGCGGCCTCGGCAGCGGCTTCCGCGACCGCCGGGGCGGCGGCCTCCAGGGCCGCCTCCAGCGCCGCCTCGGCCTTGGCCTGGAGCACCACGATCTCGGCGGAGTCCGGGGAACCCGCCGGAGCGGTCGCCTTGCGCACGGCGCGACGACGCGGACGGCCCGCCGGAGCGGCGGCCGGGGCCTCGGCCACGGGAGCCTCGACGACCGGGGCCGGCACGGCCTGCGCGGCCGCCTCGGCCGCGGCCTCGACGCCCGGGACCTCCAGGGCCAGCTGGCCCTCGATCTCCTCGCGCACCGGCTCGGCCGACTCGGCGACGGCCTCCACCGCCACCGGCTCGGCCACGACGGCCACCGCGGCCTCGACGGCCTGCGGCTCCTCGTGGCCCGCGCCGCCCTTGCCCCGGCGACGGCGCTTGCCGCCGCCGGCCTCGCCCGCCGCCACGGGGGCGTGGACGTGGGTACTCGGCTGCTCCATGTGGACGATCACGCCGCGGCCGTTGCAGTGCACGCACGGCTCGGAGAAGGACTCCAGCAGGCCCTGACCGACCCGCTTGCGGGTCATCTGGACCAGGCCCAGCGAGGTGACCTCGGCCACCTGGTGCTTGGTCCGGTCCCGGCCCAGGCACTCCAGCAGGCGGCGCAGCACCAGGTCGCGGTTGGACTCCAGCACCATGTCGATGAAGTCGATCACGATGATGCCACCGAGGTCGCGCAGCCGCAGCTGGCGCACGATCTCCTCGGCCGCCTCGATGTTGTTCCGGGTGACCGTCTCCTCCAGGTTGCCGCCCTGGCCGACGAACTTCCCGGTGTTGACGTCGATGACGACCATCGCCTCGGTGCGGTCGATCACCAGCGAACCGCCGCTGGGCAGCCAGACCTTGCGGTCCAGCGCCTTCATCAGCTGCTCGTCGATCCGGTAGGTGGCGAACACGTCCACCTCGGAGGTCCACCGCTGGAGCCGCTCGGCGAGGTCCGGGGCCACGTTGGAGACGTACTCGTGGATGGTCTTCCACGCCTCGTCGCCGGAGACGATGACCTTGCTGAAGTCCTCGTTGAAGATGTCGCGCACGACCCGGACGGTCATGTCCGGCTCGCCGTACAGCAGCGCCGGGGCGTTGCCGGTCGCGGCCTTCTTCTGGATGTCCTCCCACTGCTGCTGGAGGCGCTGGACGTCGCGGGTCAGCTCCTCCTCGGAGGCGCCCTCGGCCGCGGTGCGCACGATGACGCCCGCGTCGTCCGGGACGATCTTCTTGAGGATCTGCTTCAGGCGGGCGCGCTCGTTCTCGGGGAGCTTGCGCGAGATGCCGGTCATCGAGCCCTCGGGCACGTACACCAGGTAGCGGCCGGGCAGCGAGATCTGGCTGGTCAGGCGGGCGCCCTTGTGGCCGATCGGGTCCTTGGAGACCTGCACCAGCACGGACTGGCCGGACTTCAGCACCGACTCGATCCGGCGCGGGCCGCCGTGGCCGCCCAGCGCGCCGAAGTTGACCTCGCCGGCGTACAGCACCGCGTTGCGGCCCTTGCCGATGTCGACGAAGGCGGCCTCCATCGACGGCAGCACGTTCTGGACCTTGCCCAGGTAGACGTTGCCGACGTACGAGGTGGCCTGCTCCTTGTTGACGTAGTGCTCGACCAGCACGCCGTCCTCGAGGACGCCGATCTGGGTCCGCTGGCCGCTCTGGCGCACCACCATGACGCGCTCGACCGACTCACGGCGGGCCAGGAACTCGGCCTCGGTGATGATCGGCACCCGGCGGCGGCCCAGCTCGCGGCCCTCGCGGCGGCGCTGCTTCTTGGCCTCCAGACGGGTCGAGCCCTTGATGGACTGCACCTCGTCCGGGTCGAAGGACGGCTCGGTGGAGCGGCGGCGCGGCTCGCGCACCTTCACCACCGTGCGGACGCCGTCCTCGGTGGTCTCGGCGGTCTCGACGGCGCCGGCCTCACCGCTGCGGCGGCGACGGCGACGGCGACGGCGGGACGAGGACAGGCCGTTGGCCAGGTCGTCGTCCTCCTCGCCCTCCTCCTCGGCGACGGCCTCGGCCGGCTCCTCGGCGGCGGGCTGCTCGGTCTCGACGGCCTCGGCGGCCTCGAAGTCCTCGGCCTCGCCGCGGCGACGGCGGCGACCGCCCCGGCGGCGACGGCGCGACGGACGGCCGTCCTCCCACTCGTCCTCGGTCTCCGGACCGGCGGCGGGGGCCTCCACGGCGGGCGCCTCGACGACCGGGGCCTCGACGACGGGCGCCGCGACCGGCGCCTTGGCCTGAGCCTTCGCCGGGGCCTTCGCCGGGGCCTGGGCGGCCGGCTTGCGGCGGGTCGGCTCGACCCGGGTACGGACCCGGCGGCGACGGCCGACGCCGCTGTACTCGAACTCGTCCTCCTCCTCGCGCCCGGCCACGGCCGGGGCCTCGGCCGGAGCCTGGGCGGCGGCGGGAGCCGGGGCGACGGCGGGCTGCTCCGGCGCGGACGGCGCGACGAAGGTCGCCGGCTCCTGGAACACCGGGGCCTGGAAGACCGCGGTGGCCGGGCGGACGGCGCGGCGGCGCACCCGGTGGTGCGGCTCGGCCTCGGCGGCCGGGGCGGCAGCGGCGGGCTGGGCGGCAGGGGCCTCGGTGGCGGCCTCGACGGCCTCCTCCTCGGGCTCCTCGGCCTGCGGCTCCTCGGCGGCGGGCTCCTCCACCGGGGCCTCGACGACCGGCGCGGCCTCGACCACGCGACGGCGGCGCGTGCGGCGGGCCGGAGCGGCGGGGGCCTCCTCGGCCGCCGGCTCGGCGGCCGGAGCCTCCACGGCGGGGGTCTCGACGACCGGCGCCTCGACGGCGGGGGCCTCGGCCTCGGCAGCGGGGGCACCGGCGGGCGCCTCGGCGCGCTTGCGGGTGCGGCGGGCCCGGGCGGGCTTCTCGGCCGTCTCGGCCTTCTCCGCCGTCTCGGCCTTCTCGGCCTTGTCGCTCTTGGCGGCCTTCTCGGTCTTCGTGGCCTTGGCGGCCTTCGGCGCCTTCGCGGTGGCCTCGGCCACAGGGGCCTCGACGGCCTCCGGCGCGGTCACCACGATCGCGGTGGCCTCCGGCGCACCGGCCGGGGCCTCGGCGCGCTTGCGGGTCCGGCGGGCCCGGACCGGCTTCTCGGCGACCGGCTCGGCGGCCGCCTCAGCGGCCGGAGCCGCAGCGGTGACGGCCGCAGGCGCGTCGGCCGGCAGGACCGTCTCGGCCGCCTCGGTGGCCGCACCCTGCGGGGCGCCCGCCGGGCGGGACACCGCCCGGCGACGACGGCGCGGCGGCGCGGCGGACGCGCCCTCGCCACCGGTCGCGGCGGTTTCGTTCTGTTCCGTGGCCGCAGTCTGCTGCGGATCGGTGTTATCGAGCATGCGGGTGGATCTCCCGTCAGGCCCCCGGGCTCCGCATCCGGGCACGGCACGGCACCGCTGGGCGGTCGGCATCGCGACGATGCCGGGACCGGACCCTTTGACGGTGCCGCCGCGCGGACGCGAGGCCGCACAGGGGCTCGTAGTCTCGCTCGGCGCCCCGCGCTCGGCGGGGTGTCGAAAGTCTTCTGGTCTGACCAGTCTTCTGAGGTTTTCCCAAGCTGCGCCTTCCCCCAACCCCGGGTGGCTCCCGGACGGGGTCCCGGACCGGCCGACCTTCGTGGTCGGCAGGCCCCGGGGTGGCAGGCCTGTGCTGCGACGACGCTCGCTCCCCTGGGGAGCCGCGGGAACCCTGGAGGACCGTCGGGCCCAGTGAGGCACTGGGCCCGGCCTCCCCCCGCTAGGCGGACGCGGTAGCGTGCGGCCCTGCGGCCGGCTCCGAGCCGACCGGGGCCGTGGCGCGGTCGAGCGCCAGCGGGTCGGTCACCGTGCCGGTCTCCTCGTCGAGCGGCCCCTGCGCCAGCCTGGTCACCTCTGCGGGGACCGGCGGCGCCAGGTCGGCCGTCGCACGGAGACCGGACAATACGTCGTCGGGTCGTACGGCGGGTGTGGCGTGTCGTACTACCAGGCGCAGTATCGCACAGGGACGGCCGGTCCGAACATCGCGGCCGGTTTCGGCCCCGGCATCCGTACCGACCTCGACCTGCGCCGGAACGGCTTCCAGCGCCGCCACCGCACCCCGCGCGTCGAAGACCCGCAGGCCGTTCTTGGTGCGGCGCTCCACCTCGACCCGCTCGGCGGCGAGGAAACGCGCGACCGCCTCGGCGGCCACGTCGGGCTCGACGCCGTCCAGCCGGACCAGCCACTCGGAGGCCTCCAGGCGCTCCACGAAGTTCGGCGTCCGCACCTCGACCGCGTCGATCACGTCCAGGCCGGTCGGCAGCGACTCGTCCAGCTGCGCCCGCAGCTGCTCGGGGTCGCGGACCGCGGCCAGGCCGATCTCCAGGTACTCCGCCTCGCTCGCCACCCCGGTCGGGGCCGCGTTGGCGTAGGAGACCTTCGGGTGCGGGGTGAAGCCGGCCGAGTAGGCCATCGGAACGGCGGACCGGCGCAGGGCGCGCTCGAAGGCGCGCTGGAAGTCGCGGTGGCTGGTGAAACGGAGCCGGCCGCGCTTGGTGTAGCGGAGGCGAATCCGCTGCACCGTCGGCGCGGGCGGCGGACCGTCGGGCGTACGGCGTGCCAGGGTTGCTCAGTCCTTCGTCACTCTGTCCCGGTCCGGGTCACTGCACCGGACATCTGTCACCAGTAAGGGTACGCGCCCCGCCCGCCCCCCTTCCCCGCCGGTCCTGGCCCCTTCGCCCCGCCCGCGCCCGAAAGGGCAGCCGGCCGGCGGGCCCGCGCGACCGCAGGGCTCGGCAGCATCCCACCCAACGACAGCAGTGCTACCAATATCATCCGTTTATCTATCGGCCATGCACGGCGATCCACCAGCACGGAAGGGAATCACCCCGACATGGAATGCGCAATGCCCACTCTCATTCCTCTTGCGACTGTGCGAATAACGCCGTGACCAAACGTCCCGTGACCCTCCAGAAGAGCACCATCGCGATCACCGCGATCACGGTGATCGCGGCAATCCTCAGATTGTGGCGTTTTCCGGACCTGCCCGGCGGCCTCAATCAGGATGAGGCCAGCGCCGGATACGAGACGTTCTCGCTCCTGACCCACGGTACGGACCGCTGGGGCAATCCCTGGCCGGTCTACTTTCCCAGCTGGGGCTCCGGACAGAACGTGCTGCTCTCCTACCTGAGTGTGCCGGTCGTCGGCCTGTTCGGCCTGAGCGTCCTCTCCGTACGGCTCGTTCCGGTCCTCCTGGGCATCGGCGCCGTCCCGCTGCTGTACGTCGCCCTGCGGCGTTTCGCGGACCTCCCCGCGGCCCTGGTCGGGGCGGGACTCCTCGCCGTCACCCCATGGCACGTCACCGCGTCACGGTGGGCACTGGAGTCGAACATCCTGCCGTTCTTCCTGCTCGCCGGAGTGACCACCCTGGGTTACGCGTACACCTCGTCGCGCCCCCGGACACTGATCCCCTTCTCCCTGGTGCTCCTGGCGCTCGCGCTGTACGCCTACGGGGTGGCGATCTTCGTGGTGCCGGTGATCGTGGGGCTCTACCTGTGCACCCGGTACCGCACGGTGCTGAAGCACCCGGTCCCGGTCGGGCTGAGCATGCTGGGATTCCTGGTCGTCGGCGGGCCGCTGCTGCTGTTCATCCTGGTCAACAACGTCCTGCACCGCTCGCCGGATTTCATATCCAGCCTGCCGTTCAGCGTGCCGAAATTCCCGTCGTCACGGCTCGACCAGATCACCAACGGCCAGGACCTGGCCGAACTCAACACCCATTTCGTGACCAGCGGTTTCAACGACGGCTACCTGTGGACCGTCCCCAACGGCTTCCTGGCACTGGGCGTGATCGGAATTCCGCTGGCCGCGCTCGGCGTCCACTTCGCGGCCCGCACCCGCTCCCCCGAAACGAACCTGTTCACGTTCTGGCTGGTGGGCGCGGTCATCCTGCTGTTCGTGGTGCCGGCCAACGGCAACCGGGCCAACGCCCTGTTCATCCCGCTCATCGCCCTCACCGCGATCGGCGTCAGCGGGCTGTACCGCTCGATGACCGACCGCAAGACCGGACGGGCCGTCGTCGCCGTCATCATGGCCACCGCCGTCGGCTACGCCACGCTGTTCTTCCACGACTACACGACCCGCCACCCGAAGCAGATCGCCCGGGCCTTCGGGGAGGGATTCGACGACGCGCTGAAGTCGGCCGACGGGGCGCGGAACCCGAACGAACCGGTGTACGTCTCGGAGCGCCTTCCGCTCAACTACATGGAAACCCTGTTCTTCCTGAAAGCGGATCCGCAGGACTTCCAGGCGAACAGCGACGTCAAAACCGTCGACGGGGTGTTCCAGGTGCGGAACTACCGGCACTACTACTTCTTCGGCAACGAGCCGTCGCTGGATTCCGCTCCCAGCTACCTGGCGGTACTTCGTGGCGACGAACAGCGCAGGTGCGCCCGGGCCGAGACGCTGACCCGGCAGGAACAGTGGACCGTCGTCCGCTGCGTGCCCGCCCCGCCGGCCCTCCAGCCGTAGCCCGCGACCGGCACCACCCCGCCCGCACGAGCCAGTGGAGCCCTCCCCGGAGGATTCGGGGAGGGCTCCACCCGTCGCTCGGGCAGCCGCCTACTTCTGCTGGCCGGCGCCGACGACGACCGTCAGCGGCAGCATCTTCTTGCCGGTCGGGCCGATCTGGATCTGGGTGTCCATCTGCGGCCGAACCATGTCCGAGCCGTCCGCAGCAGGCAAGGCTCTCCAGCGCTGGAGAGCGCTACCCGAAGTAGCCACGTTTACAAGTCGCTTAGCCCTGATGCAGCGCTGAGTGGCCGAGTCGTCATGAAGGTCACGTGATCCGCCGGACAGAACCTGACCGGAGCTCCGCCTCCTGCCGGGTCAGCGCGACCAGTACGGGTCCTCGGTCAGCGTCACCTCTTCGGTGGTCGATCCGTCAGGGGCCCCGCTCGGCCGGGCGAAGGGCGAGTTGCGGACGTACTGGCCCAGGTCGACCCGGACGGTCGCCCGTCCGTCGGCCGAGACGTCCAGCTCAAGCTCGCTGCCGTCTCCGGTCGTGGCCTTGACGGTCGACGCCGAACCTGCGGGACGCGTCGTCGAATAGCCGAGCTGCTTCCAGCGGGCCTCGACCCGGTTCGACAACTCGGCGGCTCTGGCCGGCGAGATCCGGGTCACGATCTGGCCGGTCTCGCTGATGTGGTACTTGTCCACCTCGTCGTTGAGCCCGGTGTCGTACTGCTTGGAGTGGATCAGCCCGTAGGCCACCCGGACCGGCGGTTCGATGCCCGCCATGGTGCTCTCCAGCATCCGGTCGAGTCTCGGCACCGCTTCGCGCATCGGCGTCTCTGCGGGCTGCCGCACGTCCCACCAGCCGTACGCGAGCCAGGCGACGAAGCCCGCCACCACCAGCACGCCGACCCCCAGCACCCGCAGGCACCCACGGCGCACACCGCCCTCCCCGCTCATCGGGGCGCCACCGTCACGACCCGGTCGCCGTGGCCGCTCACGACCTGGGCGATGGCCTGCAGGGACTCGTTCGGCTCGATCGTCCCGTCCGGATGGCGCACGACCTCCGAGCTCTTGGAGCCGTCCTGATGCGTGACCTCCTCCTCGCGGGCGTCGAAGTAGACGGAGTGCGCCGGGATGTCACCCGTCACGGCTCCCGCCCATCCCTTGTCCGGCCCGTCCGGAGCACCGAACCGCTTCGCCCCGAACTCGCCGCTGGCCGGATCCGTGCCGAACCACACCGTGTCGGGGTCGGTGGTCAGGTCGGGGAGTTGCGCCACCTTGTCGTTCTTGGCCGCAGCGGCGAAGACGTGCCCGTCCTGAACGCCGAGGTCGGAGGCCTTGTGAACGTCCATCCCCGGGCTCCCGATGACCACCACGTCGTCAGAGTGCAGGCCGCCCGGCTGCTTGGACGCCTCGCCGGCGGTCAGGGACCCGTAGCTGTGCGCCACCGTCGTGACATGGGCGGGTACCGCGCCTTCGTGCGTGGCGCGCAGGCTCTGCATGAACGCGCTGTACGCCTTGCCGCCCTCCTTCGCATTACCGGTGCCGGTGACGGCGAGGTCGTTGGTGAGGTCGTTGCCGTTGATCTGGGGCGCGTCGTAACCAAGCCAGACGATGGACGCGTTCTTCTTCGTGGGGTCGTTCTGGGTGGCCGCGTCGTAGATGTTGCGCGCACGCTGGACGTCGTTGTTGACGAAGTGCCCGTTGAGCATGGTGTTCAGACCCGGCACGTACGCCGACACGTTGTCCGCGGTGTCCGGATTGCCGTAGGAGACGATCGCCCGACCGTGAGACTCCATGCCGACCCCGAGGAGGAACATCGGAGGCTGCCTGGTCTTTGGATCGGTGTCGTTGAGATGGGCGTCGTTGGAGGCGAGTTTGTCCCGAAGCGCCTTCAAGCCCTCCAGCTTGCCGTCGTCGTAACCCGACCCGTTCGGCTTCTGCTCCAGGTACTTGATCATCCCGTCCAGCTGCGCCCGGTTGGCCTTGTCCCGCGCCTCAGAGGGTATGCCGTTACGACCGCCGAGCAGGTCGGGGTGCAGGGTCAGCATCTTCTGCTGCTCGTCCGGAGTCAGCCCCTTCCACCAGGCGTTGACCTCGGCGGTGGTGGCGTCCTTGCCCGGCCACCCGAGGTTCCTCAGCCCCTCGTCAAGGGAGTTGACGGCGTCGAGCTGAATTCGCGCAGCCTCGGGGTTGAGCCCGTCGAAGGTCGCCAATTGGGCGATCGCGTTGAGGCGTAGCGCGACCTTCTGGTCGACCGCGTCCGCCTCGGCTATCGCCTTGCCGATCCGGTCGGCCAGGGCCTTTGCCCGCTTCGGGGCGTCGTAGTCGGGGTCGTGCTGCTCCGCCGTACTCGGCTTGGGGTACGTGACGGACCCGTCGGCGCCGACCGTGAACTCCGCCTTCCGAGCCTCCGCCAGCGCCTCGGTCAGCTTGGACTGCGCGAGCTCGAACGCCTCGGCGGCATGGCGCAGCAGCGCGCTCGTCGCCTGCATCGCCACGTACGAGCCGTCCAGCGAGTTGTTCGTCTGCTTCAGCTTGCTGCTCGCGGCCTTCCCTGCGGTCCCTGACCAGTTGGTGCCGACCCAGCGGGAGGTCTCCTTCACTGCCTCGAAATGGGCGTGGTTGGCCTTCCCGAGGGAGTCGTAGGCGTTGGCGAGAGCGGCCAGACGCGAGGGCTGCGCGTTTTCCAGCTGGTACAGGTCCATCTACTCGCCCCCGTAGGCGAGGCTCTTGCGAACGGCCTCGTCCACGCCGTCGTAGCTGTTCGCAGCGGTGATCATGTTGTTGCCGTTGTCGCCGACGTCCTTGGCGAGTTGGCGCTGCCCCTTCTCCCACGCCGCCGTGCACGCCGTGATCGCGGCGCCGGAGAGCCAGCCGCTCAGACCGGCCGCGGCCTCGTCCGAGGGCTTGTGCACCCGAGCCAGTTCGGCCGGCATCTGCTCCGCGATGTCATGGCACTGCTTTCCGACCTTCGTCAAGCCGTTGGTGTCCACCTTCAGCGCGTCGCCGCTCTTGCCGCTCACTCGTCACATCCGGTACGTGTGGGTTCGATTGCTCCGATTCGAACTCAATCGAACCAAGAGCCGGATGGTCGTACCAGAGTACGAATACTCAGCTGTCGCGAGATGCGACAGACGACACGAACGCCGGCGCGGCGCCAAGATCGCCGTACTGTCGGTCGGCAGCTTCGAGCAGCGTGGCGATCACCTGCCCCTGACCACCGACACCGTCGTCGCCGGCCTGATCGCCCAGCGGATCGCCACCGACTACGACCTGTTCCTCCTACCGCCCATCACGCTGTCCTGCTCCCACGAGCACGCTCACATGCCGGGCACGGTCAGCACGGCGCCGCCCCGCTCTACGCCGTGATCAACGACATCCGGAAGCCCCTCCAGGCGTCCGGCGTCCCCGGTCTGCTGATCGTGAACGGACACGGCGGGAACTACGTCCTTTCAAACGTGGCCCAGGAGGCCAACACCACCGGCCCGCGGATGGCGCTCTTCCCCGTCCGCGAGGACTGGCACCGGGCCCGCGAAGCCGCCGCCCTGGAGAGCAGCAGCGCCGAGGACATGCACGGCGGCGAGCCGGAGGTCTCCCTGCTCCTCCACGGCGCCCCGCACCTCATCCAGGACGGAGTCGAGCGCGACGACCACGACGCCCCCGAGCGCCCTTACCTCCTCACCCTGGGCATGGCCGGCTACACCCAGAACGGCATCGTCGGCCGCCCCTCGCTTGGAACGGCCGAGAAGGGCAAGGCCCTCCTGGACAGCCTGTCCAAGTCAGCCGACGCCCACCTGTCACTCATGGGAGGCAGCTGACGGCTGTCGATCACCTCTCGAAGGTGGGCGAGCCAGCCAAGACGCTGGCTCACCTGTCAGCGGTGGCCGTTAGCGTGCGGCACAGTCGAAGGACGGCGATCAAGAAAAGGTGTTGCGTGGGCGGCAGTCAATGGGCAGCGACCGGGCCCTACCAGGAGAATCTTGAAGCGGCGTTCCGCCAGGCTCAGGCCCAGGAGTTGGCGACGGACGATCACGGCTTTCCGGGACGGACCATCACTGAGCTGTGGAGGGACGAGGCCTGGCGGGAGTACATCCTGACCGGAGGGACCTGCACGGTGCTCGACTTCTACGCACTGATCGACGCCGAAGCCGGCGACGACTTCGCCATGATGCGCCCGTTGACAAAGAGCGAGATCCGCAGCTGGGCTCCCGACGGCAGGCCCACGCGCGAACAATGGGAGGCCTCGATACGCCAACTGTTGGAGCCCGTCAGCCGCGGAAGGCCGGTGCACGGTGCTGTACCGAGATGACGAACCGGTCGAGATCGCGTACTGGGGCTGTTCCGCGGACTGACCCTTCAGCCAGGGCATTGCGGCTGTCGACGTCTCGCCCACCATCGCGACCGCGCAACCGCGCACAAGAGCCCTCCCCGAGAGGTTCGGGGAGGGCTCTACGCGTGGCCTCAAGGCCTCAGACCCACTCGATCGAGGACTCGATGCCCGGGGCACTACGGGCGGCGGGCAGAGGGGTCCTCCGGCTGCCTTGCCGGGCCTCCCCGAGGGTGGGTGCAGGCCCGCCCGGGGCGCGCGTCATGCCGAGCGCGCCCGGGACGAGCTCCCGCTCACCCTCCGAGAGGCTGTGAAGTAAGTCACACAGCTCGCTCACCGTGTCACCCACGCCGCCGCCTACTTCTGCTGGTCAGCGCCGCCGACGACCGTCAGCGGGAGCAGCTTCTTGCCCGTCGGGCCGATTTGTATGGTCGTGTCCATCTGGGGGCACACGCCGCAGTCGAAGCACGGGGTCCAGCGGCAGTCGTCGACCTCGACCTCCTCCAGGGCGTCCTGCCAGTCCTCCCAGAGCCAGTCCTTGTCGAGGCCGCTGTCCAGGTGGTCCCAGGGCAGCACCTCCTCGTAGCTGCGCTCGCGGGTGGTGTACCAGTCGACGTCGACACCGGTGCCGGACAGGCCCTTGTCCGCGCAGGCCATCCAGCGGTCGTACGAGAAGTACTCGCGCCAGCCGTCGAAGCGGCCGCCGTCCTCGTAGACCTCGCGGATGATCGCGCCGACCCGGCGGTCGCCGCGGGAGAGCAGGCCCTCGACGATGCCGGGCTTGCCGTCGTGGTAGCGGTAGCCGATGTTCTTGCCGTACTTGCGGTCGCCGCGGATCGAGTCGCGCAGCTTGGCCAGGCGGGCGTCGGTGTCCTCGGCGGACAGCTGCGGGGCCCACTGGAACGGGGTGTGCGGCTTGGGCACGAACCCGCCGATGGAGACGGTGCAGCGGATGTCGTTCTGGCCGGTGACCTCGCGGCCCTTCTGGATGACGTTCTTCGCCATCTCGCCGATCTGGAGCACGTCCTCGTCGGTTTCGGTGGGCAGGCCGCACATGAAGTACAGCTTCACCTGGCGCCAGCCGTTGCCGTACGCGGTGGCGACGGTGCGGATCAGGTCCTCCTCCGACACCATCTTGTTGATCACCTTGCGCATGCGCTCGCTTCCGCCCTCGGGGGCGAAGGTGAGGCCCGAGCGGCGCCCGTTGCGGGACAGCTCGTTGGCGAGGTCGATGTTGAAGGCGTCGACGCGGGTGGACGGCAGCGACAGGCCGATCTTGTCCTCGGTGTACCGGTCCGCGAGGCCCTTGGCGATGTCGCCGATCTCGGTGTGGTCGGCGCTGGACAGCGACAGCAGGCCGACCTCCTCGAAGCCGGTCGCCTTCAGCCCGCGCTCCACCATCTCGCCGATGCCGGTGATGCTTCGCTCCCGCACGGGGCGCGTGATCATGCCGGCCTGGCAGAAGCGGCAGCCGCGGGTGCAGCCGCGGAAGATCTCCACGGACATCCGCTCGTGCACCGTCTCCGCGAGCGGGACGAGCGGCTGCTTCGGGTACGGCCACTCGTCGAGGTCCATCACGGTGTGCTTGGACACCCGCCACGGCACGCCCGGGGCGTTCGGCACGACGCGGCCGATCCGGCCGTCGGCCAGGTACTCCACGTCGTAGAACTTCGGGACGTACACCCCGCCGGTACGGGCCAGGCGCAGCAGCAGCTCGTCCCGGCCGCCCGGCCGGCCCTCGGCCTTCCAGGCGCGGGTGATCTCCGTGATGTCGAGGACGGCCTGCTCGCCGTCGCCGACCACGGCGCAGTCGATGAAGTCCGCGATCGGCTCCGGGTTGAAGGCCGCGTGGCCACCGGCCAGGACGATCGGGTCCTCGTCGGTGCGGTCCTTGGCCTCCAGCGGGATGCCGGCCAGGTCGAGCGCGGTCAGCATGTTGGTGTAGCCGAGCTCGGTGGAGAACGACAGGCCGAACACGTCGAAGGCCTTCACCGGGCGGTGGGCGTCGACGGTGAACTGCGGGACGCCGTGCTCGCGCATCAGTGCCTCGAGGTCGGGCCAGACGCTGTAGGTGCGCTCGGCGAGCACGCCCTCGCGCTCGTTCAGCACCTCGTAGAGGATCATGACGCCCTGGTTGGGCAGGCCGACCTCGTAGGCGTCGGGGTACATCAGCGCCCAACGGACGTCGCAGGCGTCCCAGTCCTTGACGGTCGAGTTGAGCTCGCCGCCGACGTACTGGATCGGCTTCTGGACGTGCGGGAGGAGGGCCTCCAGGCGTGGGAAGACCGATTCGACAGTCATGTACTAGGAACCCTTACGACGTGATTCGATGCCGAGAGCCGGCACGGGAGGGGTGACCCTCAAGGGTAGCCCAATCCGGGGAACGGGCCGTCTGCCCCGGTTCACGGACCCTCCGTGCTCCGGCGCGACCCGGACGGCCGGAGTCCGCCCGCACCCGCCCGCACCCGCCGGTACCGCCGCCGACCGCCGCCGACCGCCGGTGCCCACCCCGGCCCGCCCCGGCACGTGCGGTGGGCGCCCGCCGGCCCGTGCCGTCCGCCGTTGACACGCCCGGACGGGCCGTGCGGTACTGACAGGGCTCCGCCAAAGAGATCTGCACCCCTTCCGGACACGGAAGTTGAGTCGTACGCTCGGCCCTCGTCGGTTTTCCGGCCGGCGCGCCTCTTCCCTCACCACGGGCCGCCGCAGCCCAGCCCTGTCCGCCCTGCCAGGCCCCGTCCCGCCCCGCTCGGCCGCCGTTCCCGGCCCCGCGGTGCCGCCCCGTCCGTCCCCGTCCCCCGCCCGCACGCCGTGCCCGGCGGCGCACCCGCACGCCCGCGCCCCGGCGGCCGTACGACCGGCGCTAGGAGAACCATGACCGACACCGGTCGGCGGATCCGCCCGCTCCGGCCCCTCGACACCCGGCCGGCCCGCTACCCCACGCCGGCCCAGGCCGAGTCCGCCGTGCGGCGGCTCGCACTGCGGCACCCGGACCGCTGCCGGCTGCGCGAGGTGGGCCGTTCCCGGGCCGGGCGCCCGCTGATGCTGCTCTCCGTGGACCGCGGGCCGCGCGCGGTGCTGGTGGTCGGCGGCCCGCACCCCAACGAGCCGATCGGCACCGCCGGAACGGTCCGGCTCGCCGAAGTGCTGCTGGACCGCCCCGCCCGCCCCGGGCTCTCCTGGCACCTGCTGCTCTGCCTCGACCCGGACGGCGCCGCGCTCAACGCCGGCTGGCTGGACGGCCCGCTCACCATGCGGCGCCACTACGAGCACTTCTTCCGCCCCTCCTTCGAGGAGCAGCCCGAACTGCTGCCCGCCCCCGGCTCCGGCCGCCCGCCGATGCCGGAGAGCCTGGCACTGACCGGCCTGATCGACGAGCTGCGCCCCTTCCTCCAGTGTTCGCTGCACGGGGTGGACTTCGGCGGCGCGTTCGTCCAGCTCACCCGCCCGGTCCGGGGCCTGGCCGGGCGCTTCGCCCGCTCCGCGGAGCGGGCCGGCGTCCCGCTCGACGTGGACTCCTACGACGCGATCGGCTGGGCCAGCCCGGACCCCGGCACCTATCTGATGCCGGCCCCGGGCGCCGGGGGCTCCCGGGCCCTGCCGGACGAGCCCGAGCTGTCCACCTGGTCGTACGCGGCGGGGTACGGCGCGGTCAGCGCCGTCCTGGAGGTTCCGATGTGGGCCGTCGACGCGGTCGGCGACGCCCGCCCCCACCCGGCCGGGGCGCAGGCCCTCGCGGCGGCCGCCCGCGACCTCACCCTCCGTGCCGGGCAGCTCACCGCCCTGCTCCCGGCCGTCCCCGCGCACGGCGCGCGGGCGTACGGCGCCGAGGCGTCCGGCGCGCTGCTGCGCACCGCCGTGTCCAGTCTGGCGGTCGCCCCGCGGGTGGCCGGGGAGTGGCTGGAGCGCTGGGGCGCCGAGCCGCTCACGGTCTCCCGGGTGACCACCGCCGGACTGGTCGCGGCCCGGGTGCCGCTGCGGGTCGCGTCGATCCTGCTGCGGCTGCTCGCCGACGCCCGCGGGCCCGCCGCCGAGGCCGCCCGGGACCGCGCCCGCGCCGTCGTCGGCGACAGCCTGGACCGGCTGCGCCACCGTTTCGGCGTCCGCTGGGTCCCCGTCCAGGAGCAACTCGCGCACCAGACCCGCGCCGTCCTCGCCACCGCCGACTGCCTCCGCTAGGGCTGCGTCCAGGACCGCATCCAGGACCGCGTCCGACAGGTCACGCCGGCCGCGACACGACGGCGGGGCCGGCCCGGGAAGTCCCGGACCGGCCCCGCCGCGGAGCGCGCTCAGGCCGCTATCGGCCGCTGGCTCCGCACCGCCTGGAGCAGCCCGATGGCCAGCCAGTTCGCGAACATCGACGAGCCGCCGTACGAGACGAACGGCAGCGGGATGCCCGCGACCGGCATGATGCCCAGGCACATCCCGATGTTCTCGAAGGCCTGGAAGGACAGCCAGGCGATGACCCCGGCCGCCACGATCGTCCCGTACAGGTCGGTCGCCTGCCGGGCGATCCGGCAGGCCCGCCAGAGGATGACGCCGACCAGCGCGATGATCGCCAGCGCCCCGATGAAGCCCAGCTCCTCGCCGGCCACGGTGAACACGAAGTCGGTCTGCTGCTCCGGCACGAATTGCCCGACGGTCTGGGTGCCGTGGAACAGCCCCTTGCCGGTCAGCCCGCCCGAGCCGATCGCGATCCGGGCCTGGGCGGTGTTGTAGCCGACGCCGTTCGGGTCCAGCTGCGGGTTGGCGAAGGCGGCGAAGCGGTCGATCTGGTACTGGCTCAGCAGCCCGAACTTCCAGATCGCCACGCACCCGGCGGTGCCCGCCATCAGCAGGCCGAGCACCCAGCGGTTCGCGGCGCCCGAGCCGAGCAGGATGCCCAGCACGATCGCGGCCATCACCATCACCGAGCCGGCGTCCGGCATCAGCATCACTATGGCCATCGGCAGGCCGGCCCAGAGCAGGCCCCGGAACACGGCCCGGTGCGAGGGGAACTCCCGCTCCCCCGCGTCCACCTGGTCCGACAGCACGACCGCCATCGCCAGCACGATCGCGAGCTTCGCGAACTCGGCCGGCTGGATCGAGAAGCCGCCGCCGAGCTGGATCCACGAGTGCGCGCCGTTGATGGTCGAGCCGAGCGGGCTGAGCGTCGCCAGCAGCATCACGATCACGCCGACGTACAGGAACGGCACGATCGTGCGGAAGCGCCGGCTCCCTATCGCTATCACCACGGAGCACAGCACCAGCCCGACCACGAAGTTGGTCAGGTGCCGGTACAGGAAGTACTGCGGGTCCCCGTGGGTCAGCGAGTCGCGCCCGCGGGTGGCCGACCAGACCAGCAGCGAGCTGCCGGCCGACAGGGCCAGCGCGGCTACCAGCAGTATCCAGTCCAGCCGCCAGAGCGGGGAGTCCTTGGCCAGGGCCTTGGAGACCCCGCTGCGCTGCGGGGCCAGCCGCAGCTGCCGGTACGAGCCGTAGGAGGTCATGCCCGTCCCCTTCCCGGTCCGCGCGAGGGTTCGAGCGCGGCGTCGGCCGCGGTGTACGACGCCGGACGGTCGGTCGGCGGCGTCCGGTCGAGGAAGGTCGTCGCGGGGGCCGGCTGCGCCGCGTCCGCGTCGGGCAGTGCGGCGGCCGGCACGACGCTCGCCCCCTGGAACTGAGCCGGGCCCTGGCCCTGCACGCCCGCCGCCTGGCCGGCGCCGTACGCGACCGGCTTGATGATCGCGGTGCCGTCCGGGTTGAACTTCGGCAGCTCGGTCTGCGGCGCGGGCAGCAGCGCCTTGCCGTTGTCGATGGTGCCCTTGTCGTCCACGCCGTACAGCGCCTGGTAGATCCGGCGGATGGCGTCACCGGAACCGCCGGAGCCGGTGCCGCCCTGGCTGATCGTCATGACGACGGCGTAGTCCTTGCTGTACGTGGTCAGCCAGGAGGTGGTCTGCTTGCCCTCGACCTCGGCGGTGCCGGTCTTGGCGTGCAGCGCGATCTTGTCCTGCGGCCAGCCGTTGAACTTCCAGGCGGCGGTACCGGACTTGATGACGCTCTCGGTGGCCTGGTCGATGTAGCTGAGCAGCTTCTGGTCGCCGGGGAACTGGGCGTCCGCCTGCGGGGCGATCTCGCGGACGAGGTCCCCACCCGGGCTTATCACGGCCTTGGCGATGGTCGGCCGGTAGAAGGTGCCGCCGTTGGCGAGCGCCGAGTAGATCCGGGCCATCTGGACCGGGGTGACGAGGGTGTCGCCCTGGCCGATCGCGAAGTTGACGGCGTCACCGGCGCGCATCTGGTAGCCGTCGACGCAGTTCTCCCGGGCGATCTGGTCGGAGTAGCTGTTGCCGCCCTTCTGCCCCTGGGCGCACCAGGCGTCCTTGTTGTTGTCGTAGAAGGACTGCTTCCACTGCCGGTCCGGCACCCGGCCGGGCACCTCGGCCGGCAGGTCGATGCCGGTCTTGGCGCCGAGGCCGAACTGGTGGGCGGTCTTGAAGAACCAGTCGCCCGGGTCCTTCTTGGGCTTGATGCCGCCGTCCTTCATCCACTGGTCGTACGCCAGGCCGTAGAAGACGGTGTCACAGGAGACCTCGAGCGCCTTCTCCAGGGAGATCTGGCCGAAGTTCTCGCTCTCGAAGTTCTTGAACTCGCGGCCGCCGATGGTCATGCTCTTCGGGCAGTCGTAGTGGCCGTCCAGCGAGTAGCCGGCCTGCACGGCGGCGGTGGTGGAGATGACCTTGAAGGTCGAGCCGGGGGCGGACTGGCCCTGTATGGCCCGGTTCAGCAGCGGGAAGTTGGACTCCTTGCTGGTCAGCGACTGGTAGTCCTTGCCGCTGATGCCGCCCACCCAGAGGTTCGGGTCGTAGGTCGGGGCGCTCGCCATCGCGACGATCCGCCCGGTGTGGACGTCCATCACCACGGCGGCGCCGGAGTCGGCCTCGTAGTTGCGGTTGGTGACCTTGTCGAAGGTGTTCCTGGCGTCGTTCATGGCCTGCGCCAGGTTGTCCTCGACCACCTTCTGCACCCGGGCGTCGATGCTGGTGACCAGGTTGTCGCCGGTCTGCGGGGCGACGGTGCCGGCGTTGCCGATCACCCGGCCGAGGTTGTCCACCTCCAGCTTGGTGATGCCCGCGGTGCCGCGCAGGTCGCGGTCGTACACCGACTCCAGGCCGGCCCGCCCGATCTGGTCGGCCGGCAGGTAGCGGTCCAGGCCGCTCTTGCCGGAGGTCTTGCTGACCTCCTCGTCGGTGACCGGCGAGAGGTAGCCGAGCACCTGGGCCATGTTGGCGCCCTCGGCGCCGGTGTAGCGGCGCACGGCGGTGGGCTGCGCGGTGACCCCGGGGAAGTCCTCGCGGCGCTCCATTATCTGCATCGCCTGCTGGGTGGTCGCCTCCTTGGTGACCGGGATCGGCTGGTACGGCGAACCGTTCCAGCAGGGCTGCGAGGTCTTGGCGTCGCAGAGCCGGACCTTCTCCTGCACGTCCTTGGCGGGCATCCCCAGCACCTCGGCCAGCCGGGACAGCACCGCCTTGCCGCCGTCCTTCTGCTGCAGCAGCGAGGTGCGGCTGACGGAGACCACCAGCCGGGTCTCGTTGCCGGCCAGCACCCGCCCGGACGCGTCCAGGATCTCGCCGCGGACGGCCGGCTCGACCACCTCGCGGATGTGGTTGCCGGTCGCCTTCGCGGTGTACTCCTTGGCGTTGCGGATCTGCAGGTACCACAGCCGCCCGCCGAGGGTGGCGAGCAGCGACAGCACCAGGATCTGCAGCACCACCAGACGGATCGTCACCCGTCGGGTGCGTCCGGTCTCGGGGATGTTGCTCACGTCTCGTGCGCTCCAGGATGCGGGGAGGTCGGGTGGTCGGGGCCGGGCCGGTTACGGGCGGCGGGCGAAGCCGGGCACGCGCCGCTTCCTGTACGACGGACCGGAGGAGGAGTCGCGGGTGGTCCGGTAGCGGGACAGCGTGCCCAGGCCGGAGCCGCCCTCGTCGTCGTCCGCGGCGCTCACCGGGTCGCGCCCGAAGCGGCGGCCGAGGTACATCACCAGCGGCACCACGAAGGGCGCCAGCAGCAGGTCGTAGAGCAGGGCGCTGATCACCAGTCCGCCGAGGCCGACGTGCCGGGCCGCGGTGTCGCCGACCAGGGCGCCGACCATCGCGTAGAGCAGGGTGGAGGCGACCGCCGCGACGCCGACCACGAGCAGCGAGCCGGTCACCGAGCGCTGGCGGCCGTGGTCCGGGCGCAGCAGTCCGGCGGCGTAGCCCATCAGGCAGAGCACCAGCGCGTAGCGGCCGATCGCGTGGTCGGAGGGCGGCGCGAGGTCGGCCAGCAGGCCCCCGAAGAAGCCGACCAGGCAGCCGCCGGTGGGCCCGTAGACCATGGCGAGGCCGACCACGACGAGCAGCAGTATGTCCGGGGTGGCTCCCGGGAGCTGGAGCCGGCCGAAGACGCTGACCTGGAGGATCAGGCCGAACAGGACGAGGCCGGCGGAGACGGGGATGCGGGCGAGGCGCATGGCTCAGTTCCCCCCAGTGGGCTGTGCGGGCGGGGCGGCGGGCACGAGGGCCGGGGCCTGGCCGGGGAGCGCGGCCGGGACCTGGCCCGGCGCGGCGGCCGGCTGGCCCGGGGCGGGCGCCGGCGGCAGGACGGCGTCGCGCGGGTCGGTGCGCGGCGGCACGACCACCACGCCGACCAGGTCCAGCCGGGTGAACTGGACGAAGGGCTCGACCAGGACGGTCTTGGTCAGCTGGCCGGCGTTGGCCTGGACCTCGGTGACCTTGCCGACCGGGACGCCGGGCACGAACGGGCGGCCGCTCTGCGAGCCGAAGGTGACCAGCCGGTCGCCGGCCTTGACCTGGGCCTTGCCGTTGAGCAGGGAGACCTTCATCGGGCTGTCGCCGCCGCCGGAGGCGAAGCCGATCTCGCCGGTGCCCTCCAGCCGGGTGCCGGCCGAGAAGCCGGGGTCGGAGGCGAGCAGCACGGTGGCGGTGGTCGGGGCGACGGTGGTGATCCGGCCGACCAGGCCCTGGCCGTTGATCACCGTCATGTCGCGGGTGAGGCCGTCGTCGCTGCCGGCGTCGATGGTGATGGTCCAGGAGAAGCCCTGGGCCGGGCCGATCGCGATGACCTGGGCGGCCTTGACGGTGTAGCCGCCGGAGCCGGCGGTGCGCAGCAGGTCGTCCAGTTGCTTGGTGCGTCCGGTGGCCATGTCGGAGGAGGCGAGCTTCTGCCGCAGTTCGGTGTTCTCGCGGGCGAGCTGGTCGGTGCGGCCGCTGTCGGTGGCCGCGTCCCGGAAGGCGCGGACGGTGTCGGCGACCGGGTCGACGACGGTGGCGGCGCCGCGCTCGACCGGTCCGAGGACGCTGGCGGCGGCGTGCCGGGCCGGGCCGAGCGGGGAGTCCTCACCGCCCTTGATGTCCACGGTGATCAGCGCGAAGGCGACGGCCACCAGCAGGATCAGCAGCAGCCGGCTCTCTCGTGTGTCCCTCACGGTGCTGGTACTGCCCCTTCGTACCCGGCCGCCGCCCGGGGCTGTGGGGCCCGGGCGGCGGCCCGTTCAGTCGAGTGTCGGATGTGACGCGTGGTACCGGTGGTGCGGCGACCTGTCAACGACGCGGCGAGGCGTCGAGTACCTGCTGGAGCGCCTCGAACTCCTCGACGCACTTGCCGGAGCCGAGCGCGACGGAGTCGAGCGGGTTCTCCGCGATGTGGATCGGCATGCCGGTCTCGCGGCGCAGCCGCTCGTCCAGTCCGCGCAGCAGGGCGCCGCCGCCGGTGAGCACGATGCCCCGGTCCATGACGTCGCCGGCCAGCTCGGGCGGGCACTGGTCGAGGGTGGTCTTGACCGCGTCGATGATCGCGTTGACCGGCTCGTCGATGGCCTCGCGGACCTCGGCGGCGGAGATGACGACGGTCTTGGGCAGGCCGCTGACCAGGTCGCGGCCGCGGATCTCGGCGTGCTCGTCCTTCTCGCCCTCGAGGCCGAAGGCGCTGCCGATGCTCATCTTGATCTGTTCGGCGCTGCGCTCGCCGAGGAGCAGCGAGTACTCCTTCTTGATGTGCTGGACGATCGCGTTGTCCAGTTCGTCGCCGGCCACCCGGATGGACTGGGCGGTGACGATGCCGCCGAGGGAGATCACGGCGACCTCGGTGGTGCCGCCGCCGATATCGACGACCATGTTGCCGGTGGCCTCGTGGACGGGCAGGCCGGCGCCGATGGCGGCGGCCATCGGCTCCTCGATGATGTGCACCTGGCGGGCGCCGGCCTGGGAGGAGGCCTCGATGACGGCGCGGCGCTCGACGCCGGTGATGCCGGAGGGCACGCAGACCACGACGCGGGGGCGGGCGAGGTAGCGGCGGCGGTGGATCTTGAGGATGAAGTACCGCAGCATCCGCTCGGTGATCTCGAAGTCGGCGATCACGCCGTCCTTGAGCGGGCGGATGGCGACGATGTTGCCCGGGGTCCGGCCGATCATCTTCTTGGCCTCGGCACCGACGGCGAGGATCCCGCCGGTGTTGGTGTTCACCGCGACGACGGACGGCTCGTTCAGGACGATGCCCTTGCCCCTGACGTACACCAGCGTGTTGGCTGTTCCGAGGTCGATCGCCAAGTCGCGGCCGATGAACGACAGGTTGCTCGCCATGGGGTGTGGGTGCCTTCCCGGGCTCGGAGTTCATGGGGGGTGGACGAATGCGCGCCCACGCTTGGGCGGAGACCAGCTGAGCTGCCTTACCGGGCCCTTGAGTCGCGTCCATCGTAGTCACGCCGCGCGGTACGGACGTCGACGTGGGGCATACCGTCCATTGTCCGGGGCGTGATCGCTTCTCCGAGGATTGGGACGCCGTGTCGGCGCCGCCAGTTCCCTATTTCACGATAAGAATGCCCCGGCCGGGCCAATGGTCCCGACCGGGGCGGTACTAACGTCCCCCCGGGCGTGTCGCCCGGTTCCGGCTCGCCGGATCAGGCGTGCGCGGGGAAGAAGATCTTGATCTCGCGCTCGGCGGACTCCGGGGAGTCGGAGGCGTGGATCAGGTTCTCGCGGGTGATCGTCGCGTAGTCGCCGCGGATGGTGCCGGCCCCGGCCTCCAGCGGGTTGGTGGCGCCGGCCAGCATGCGGATGCCCTTGACGACCTCCTCGCCCTCGACGATCAGCGCGATCGACGGACCGGAGGTCATGAACTCCAGCAGCGGCTCGTAGAACGGGCGGCCGACGTGCTCCGCGTAGTGCTGCTCCAGCGTCGCCCGGTCGAAGGTGCGCAGCTCGATGGCGGCGAAGCGCCAGCCGGCCTTGCGCTCGAAGCGGCTGATGATCTCGCCGGCCAGGCCACGGCGGACGGCGTCGGGCTTGAGCAGGACGAGAGTGCGCTGGGACACGGTGCGTCTCCTGGGGATTCGGTTCGGCAGACAGTCGGGTCGACAAGCGGTGCCGACAGGGCAGAGGTTACCTTGCGTACACGGCGTGTCGGTCGGCCGGTCCGGGCCTCAGGCGTGTACGGCGGCGGCCTCGGCGGCGGCCCGGGCGGCCTTGAAGTCGTCCACCTTGCGGCCGTAGTGCACCGAGCACCACCACAGGCCGGCGAAGACCACGCCGAGGCCGAACATGGTCGGCAGGATGAAGCCGCCGGCGATCAGTCCGATCTGCAGCGCCCAGCCGATCTGCACCGCGCCGGGGCGGTTGATCATGCCGCAGAGCGCGATGCACAGGGCCATCGCGATGCCGCTGACCGTCCAGATCTCCCCGGTGGAGACGTCGGAGAGCCGCATCGCGACCAGCGCCGCGAACATGATCAGGAGCGCTTCGCCGATCAGCGTCGAGGAGCAGAGCGTCCTCATGTCACTTCCTCCCGAGCAGCAGGCGGGCCTCGCCCACCGTGATGACCGAACCGGTGACCAGCACCCCGGCGCCACCGAGGTCGCCCTCCTCCTCGGCGAGGGTGACGGCGGCGGCGATGGCGTCGTCGAGCCGGGGCTCGACCTGGACGCGGTCCTCGCCGAAGACCTCGACGGCCAGGGCGGCGAGCGCGTCGACGTCCATCGCGCGGTGGGTGGAGTTCTGGGTGATGACGACCTCGGCCAGGATCGGCTCGAAGGCCTCCAGCACGCCGGCCACGTCCTTGTCCCCGGAGGTGCCGATCACGCCGACGAGCCGGGTGAAGCCGAAGGACTCGGTGAGCGCGGCCACGGTGGCGCGGGCTCCGTGCGGGTTGTGGGCGGCGTCCAGGATGATCGTGGGGCTGCGGCGGACGACCTCCAGGCGGCCCGGCGAGGAGACGCCGGAGAAGGCCTGACGGATCTTCTCCACGTCCAGCTGCCCGCCGCGCGCGCCGCCGACGCCGAAGAAGGCCTCGACCGCGGCGAGTGCGAGGGCCGCGTTTTGCGCCTGGTACTCGCCGTGCAGCGGGATGAAGACGTCCTCGTACTCCTCGCCGCCGAGTCCGCGCAGCGTCACCAGCTGGCCGCCGACGGCGAGTTCGCGGCGGATCACGCCGAACTCCATGCCCTCGCGGGCGACCGTGGCGTCCACCTCGACGGCGCGGCGCAGGATGGTCTGGGCCGCGTCCAGCTGCTGCTGGGCGACGACGGCGACGGAGCCGGACTTGATGATCCCGGACTTCTCGCCCGCGATCTCGCCGGTGGTCTCGCCGAGCTTGTCGGTGTGGTCCAGTCCGATCGGGGTGATCACCGCGACGGCGGCGTCGATGACGTTGGTGGCGTCCCAGGAGCCGCCCATGCCGACCTCGACCACGGCGACGTCCACCGGGGCGTCGGCGAAGGCCGCGTAGGCCATGCCGGTCAGCACCTCGAAGAAGGACATCGGCACCGGCTGGGCCGCGTCGACCATCTGCACGTAGGGCTCGATGTCGCGGTAGACCTCGACGAAGCGCTCGGGGGTGATCGGGGCGCCGTCCAGGCTGATCCGCTCGGTGACGGACTCCACGTGCGGGCTGGTGTAGCGGCCGGTGCGCAGTTCGAAGGTGTTGAGCAGCTGCTCGATCATCCGGGCGGTGGAGGTCTTGCCGTTGGTGCCGGTGATGTGGATGGAGGGGAAGGACCGCTGGGGCTGGCCCAGGATGTCCATCAGCGCCTCGATCCGGTCGAGCGAGGGCTCCAGCTTGTTCTCCGGCCAGCGCTCGGAGAGCTCCACCTCGACGTCGCGCAGGGCGTCGCCGGTGCCGCCGTCGGCGGGGCGGATGGTGTACGGGTTCGGGTCGGCCTTGTCGCTCACGACCACAGTCTACGGAGCGCCGACGGGTCCTCCTCACGGGGTGAGAACGACCACTTTGCCCGTTCTTTTCCATGATCACCTAGTTTCGTCCCTTTACTATTGATTTGGCGATTTGACCCGCAATGAAGCATCGATTCGCAGCCGATAGGAGCCTTCGACCTTTGATCACGAGGAGCATCGCGCCATGCCTGACGCCCTGCACGACTGGATCGTGCTCCGCCAGGACACCGTCGTCTGGGTCGCCGGACTGATCTCGCTGGCCCTCGTCGGCTACATGGCCCTCGTCTTCGGACGCTTCCTCGTGTACTGGGCGGGCTCCCGGCACGCCTTCCGGCACAACCGCCCCGCCGAACCCGGCGACCCCACCGCCTTCCGCTGGCACCTGGTCATCCCCTGCCGCGACGAGGAGGCCGTGGTCACCCAGACCCTGGACGGCCTGCGGGCCGCCGCGCCCGAGGCCCACCTCTGGGTGATCGACGACGACAGCGAGGACGCCACCCGCGAGCTGGTGCTCGCCGCCGCGGCCCGCGACCCGCGGGTCCACCTGGTCCAGCGCCGCCGCCCGCACGCCCGGATCGGCAAGGGCGCCGCCCTCAACGCCGCCTACCGGGAGATCTCCGCCTGGCTGCCCGAGGACGCCGACCGCTCCCGGGTGGTGGTCGGCGTGGTCGACGCCGACGGGCAGCTCGACCCGGGCACCCTCGCCCAGGTCTGCAACGCCAGGGCGCTCGGCCGGCCCGACACCGGCGCCGTCCAGATCGGCGTCCGGATGCGCAACGCCGACGACGAGCTCCCGCTGCCCGGCCGCGGCCGGGCGGCCAACGCCCTGGCCCGCGCCCTGGTGCGGATGCAGGACGTCGAGTTCCAGGCCACCAACACCGGCATGCAGCTGCTGCGCCGCCGCACCGGCAGCGTCGGCCTCGGCGGCAACGGCCAGTTCGTCCGCCTCACCGCCCTCGACTCGCTGACCGCCGAGGAGGGCCGGGCCGGCCGCCCCTGGCCGGAGCGCGCCCTGCTGGAGGACTACGAGTCCGGCCTCGACCTGCGGCTGGCCGGCTGGCGGCTCACCCACGTCACCGAGGCCCAGGTCTCCCAGGAGGGCCTGATCTCGCTGCGCCGCTTCCTCACCCAGCGCACCCGCTGGGCCCAGGGCAACATGCAGTGCCTGCGCTACGCCGGCCGGGTGCTGCGCTCGCCGCACTACACCCTCTCCGGCAAGGCCGAGGTGCTGTACACCTTCCTCCAGCCGGTGGTCTGCGTGCTGCTGGTGCTGCTCTTCCCGCTCTCGCTCGGGATCACCGGCGCCGGGGTGGTGCTCTTCCCCGAGGAGACCGCCGAGTTCCAGCTCAGGTTCGGCCCGTGGATGCTGCTCGTCTTCGTGCTCGCCACGCTGCCGATGGTGTTCTGGGGCTTCGCCTACCGCAGGACCGCCCACCCCGACCGCGGCCGACTGACCGCGCTGCTCTGGGGCCTGCTGGTCTGGCTCTACGCCTACCACCTGTTCGTGGTCGCCACCCGGGCCGCGGTCCGGATGCTGCTCGGCCGCAACGGCTGGGCCAAGACCCGCCGCAACGCCGAGAAGGTCGCCCTCGGCGCCCCCACCGCGCTCGAGTCCTGAGCCACCCCCACGCCTCCCCCGCGCACCACGTCCCGACCGGAGTCCCGCATGAGCACGTGCCTGCCCCCGTCCAGCGTCGCCGTCGTCCTCGGCACCCGCCCCGAGCTGGTCAAACTCGCCCCGCTGATCCACGAACTCGGCGACGCCACCCGGCTGGTGCACACCGGCCAGCACTGGGACGAGGCGATGTCCGGCCGCTTCCTGCGCGACCTCGACCTGCCCGAGCCCGAGCTGCTCACCGGCGTCGGCGGCCGCCCCCGGGCCGGCCAGATCGCCCGGTCGCTGGGCCAGCTGGACGCCGCCTTCGCCGAGGACCGCCCCGCCGCCGTGGTCGTCCAGGGCGACACCAACGCCACCCTGGCCGGGGCGCTGGCCGCCAACGCCCGGGAGATCCCGCTGGTCCACGTCGAGGCCGGGCTGCGCAGCTTCGACCGGGCGATGCCCGAGGAGCACAACCGGGTGATGGTCGACCACGTCTCCGACCTGCTCTGCGCCGCCACCGGGGAGAACGTCGCCAACCTGCGCGCCGAGTCGCTGGCCGAGGAGCGGATCGAGCTCACCGGCAACACCGTCGTCGAGGTGGTCCGCCGTCAGCTGCCGGACGAGACCGCCCGCGCCGCGCTGCTCGCCGCGCACGGGCTGCGCCCGGACGCGTACGTGCTGGCCACCGTGCACCGCCCGGAGAACACCGATACCGCCGAGGCGCTCGGCGCGGTGCTCGCCGAGCTGGACCGGATCGCCCGGGCCGGCACCCCGGTGCTGTTCCCGATGCACCCGCGCACCCGGGCCGCCGTCGAGCGCTTCGGCCTGGACGGCCTGCTGGAGCGCCTCGCCGTCACCGGCCCGGTCGGCTACGGCGACTTCCTGGGCCTGGCGAGCCACGCGGCACTGCTGGTCTCCGACTCCGGAGGCGTGCAGGAGGAGTGCACCGTGCTCGGCCGCCCGCTGCTGGTGGTGCGCCGCTCCACCGAGCGACCGGAGGCGATCGCGGCCGGCTTCGCCGCTCTGGTGCGGCCCGGCGAGGAGCTGGGCTCCCTGGCCCGCGCCTGGCTCTCCGACTCACCCGAGCGGCTCGCCCGGCTGGCGGCCACCCCCAGCCCGTACGGCGACGGCCTGGCCTCGGCCCGGATCGCCGCGCTGACCGCGGCGATCGCCACGACCGAACGAGCCGAGGCGGTACCACCGGCCGCCTGACGCCCCCTTGACAGCAGAATTGGTCTACTCCACCTTGTGAGGCAAGTCTCCGTTCCCGACCGGGACTTGAGTTGTCGGTAGCTCCCGCAAGCGCACCATCGACACCCCGGACGGCGTTCCTCCCCCACGAGGCGCCGCCGGGCCTCCCCCACTGGAGATGGAGTCATGCCACCTGCCCGACACCGGCGCACCCGCGCCGTCCACTCGCTGCTCGCCGGTGCGAGCGCCGTCGCCGTCGGCCTGAGCGGGCTCGTGCTCGCCGGCGGCACCGGAGCCCACGCCGCCGACACCGACCTGATCACCAACGGCGGCTTCGAGACCGGGAACCTGTCCGGCTGGACCTGTTCGAGCGGCACGGTCCAGAGCGCCACCACCCACTCCGGCACGTACGCCCTGCAGTCCACCCCGGGCGGCGGCGACACCGGCGAGTGCACCCAGACCGTCCCGGTGAAGCCCTCCTCCTCGTACACCCTGAGCTCCTGGGTCCAGGGCTCGTACGTCTACCTGGGCGCCCGCGGCACCGGCGGCACCGACCCGAGCACCTGGACCCCCGGCGGCACCGGCTGGACCCAGCTGAGCACCAGCTTCACCACCGGCCCGAACACCACCAGCGTCACCGTCTACCTGCACGGCTGGTACGGGCAGCCGGCCTTCGCGGCCGACGACGTCTCGCTGCTCGGGCCCGGCGGACCGCAGCCGTCGCCGAGCCCGACCGCCACGGCCTCACCCAGCCCGACGCCCACCGCCACGGGCACCGGCAGCCCCTCCCCCACCGCCACGTCCACCGGCAGGCCGCCGAACCTGCCCAAGCACATCCTCACCGGCTACTGGCAGAACTTCGACAACGGCGCCACCGTCCAGCGGATCAGCGACGTCCCGGCCGCCTACGACATCATCGCGGTCTCCTTCGCGGACGCCACCGCCACCCGCGGCGGCCTGAGCTTCACCCTCGACCCCACCCTCTCCTCCCGCCTCGGCGGCTACACCGACGCCCAGTTCAAGGCCGACATCGCGGCGAAGCGGGCGGCCGGGAAGCGCGTGGTGCTCTCCATCGGAGGGCAGAACGGCACGGTCTGGGTGGGCGATTCCGCCTCCGCCGCGAACTTCACCGGCACCGCCTGGGCGCTGATGCAGAGTTACGGCTTCGACGGGATCGACATCGACCTGGAGAACGGCATCAGCTCCACCTACATGGGCCAGGCCCTGCACGCCCTGGCGGCGAAGGCGGGAAGCGGGTTCGTCCTCACCATGGCCCCGCAGACGATCGACATGCAGTCGACCGGCATGGAGTACTTCAAGCTGGCGCTGAACGTGAAGGACATCCTCACCATCGTCAACATGCAGTACTACAACTCCGGTGCGATGAACGGCTGCGACGGGAACGTCTACTCGCAGGGCACCGAGAACTTCCTCACCGCGCTGGCCTGCATCCAGCTCAAGGGCGGGCTGCGGCCCGACCAGGTGGGCCTCGGGGTGCCGGCCTCCACCAGCGCCGCGGGCGGCGGGTACCTCGCCGCCGGCACGGTCAACAGCGCGCTGGACTGCCTCGCCTCCGGTACCAACTGCGGCAGCTACAAGCCGGACGCCACCTGGCCTGGCATAGGCGGCGCGATGACCTGGTCGACCAACTGGGACGCCAAGGCGGGCAACCCGGTCGCGAACACCATCGGTTCGCACCTGCACGCCATGCCGTAACCGGCGCGACCGGCCTGCCGGAGGCCCGGGGTCAGACCCCGGCCCGGGCCTCCGGCACGTGCGCGGCGCCACCGTGCCGACGCCGCAACTCAGCCGTGATCTCGGCCAGTTCACCGTCGGGCAGCAGCGGCAGCATCATCGCGACGCCCTGCAGCAGACCGCCCAGCAGGAAGGTGGTGTCGGGCGTCGCCGCCACCAGGCCGCGGACCTCGGCCACCTCGCCGGCCGCCACCGCCTCGATCAACTGGGCGGCGTTCGCGGTCTCCTCGTCCACCTCGACCGCGCCGGTGTCCTCGGGGGCGCGCCGGGCCATCGCCCGCAGCACCTTGTCGCCGACCTCGGGGGCGTACGCCTTGCGGACGGCCTCGGCGGCGATCCAGGCGAGCAGGGTGGCCACCTCGCGCTCGGCGTGCTCGGCGAACAGCAGGTCCAGCTCGTGGTCGAACGCGATCTGGTTGCCGTGCCGGAACGCGAGCAGCAGGGTCGCCGCCCTGGCCTTGGCCTCCTCGACCGCCTCGGCAGGCAGTTCGTCGGCCAACTCCTCGGTCACCACCACGCCGTGCCCTCCCGTCCGTCGCTCAGCAGGAACGCTCAGCAGAAACTCCCATTCGGAAACTCCGTGCACACGGTACACAGCTGACCTGCAAACTTCCGCGAACGCGCGCGGGCAAGACCGGAATCAATTCGCTCGGAATAGGACCTCACCCGGTCGCAGGATGATAATTCGCCGGAAGGGAGCAATGTTGCTGGGCTATTAGGCGTAGTGAAAGCGACCCAGAAGGCGGCCCCGGAAGACGGCCCCGGAAAACGCCGAGGGCCGCACCCCGCGCGTCGCGGAGTACGGCCCCTTCGGCGGAACCGGCGGCTCAGCCCTGCGGCAGCGCCGCGAGCTGGGCGGTGATCCGGGCGATGTCGGCCTCGGCGGACTCCTGACGGCCCCGGATCTTGGCGACCACCTCGTCCGGCGCCTTGGCGAGGAACGCCTCGTTGCCGAGCTTGGCGGTGGTCTGGGCCTTCTCCTTCTCGGCGGCCGCGAGGTCCTTGGCCAGGCGCTTGCGCTCGGCCGCGACGTCGATCGTGCCGGAGAGGTCCAGCGCGACGGTGGCGCCGGCGACCGGCAGCGAGGCGGTGGCCGCGAAGCCCTCCTCGGGGACGGTCAGCCGCAGCAGCGAGCGGATCGCGTCCTCGTGGACGGCCAGCACGGTGCCGGCCAGCTCCAGCCGGGCCGGGACGCGCTGCGCGGGCTGGAGGCCCTGGTCCGAACGGAACCGGCGGACCTCGGTGACCACCTGCTGGAGCGTGGCGATCTCCGACTCGGCGGCCGCGTCACGGTAGCCGCTGTCCTTCGGCCACTCGGCCACGACCAGCGACTCGGCGCCGGTGAGCGCCGTCCACAGCGCCTCGGTGACGAACGGGACGATGGGGTGCAGCAGCCGCAGCGTGACGTCCAGGACCTCGCCGAGGACCCGGCGCGAGGCGTCCGCCTGCGGGCCGCCCTTGCCCAGGGTGGTCTTGGAGAGCTCGACGTACCAGTCGAAGACCTCGTCCCAGGCGAAGTGGTACAGCGCGTCCGTGGCCTTGGCGAACTGGAAGTCGTCGTACAGCGCGTCCACCTTGGCGACGGTGGCGTTCAGCCGCGACAGGATCCAGCGGTCGACCGCGGTCATCTCCTCCGGCGCGGGCAGCGGGCCCTCGACGGTGGCGCCGTTCATCAGCGCGAAGCGGGTCGCGTTCCAGATCTTGTTGCAGAAGTTGCGCGAGCCCTTGACCCAGTCCTCGCCGATCGGCACGTCGGCGCCCGGGTTGGCACCGCCGGCCAGGGTGAAGCGGACGGCGTCGGCCCCGTAGGCGTCCATCCAGTCCAGCGGGTCGACCGCGGTGCCGGAGGACTTCGACATCTTCTTGCCGAACTCGTCGCGCACCAGACCGGTCAGGGCGACGGTCTTGAACGGCGCCTCGCCGTCCATCGCGTACAGGCCGAACATCATCATCCGGGCGACCCAGAAGAAGATGATGTCGTGGCCCGTCACCAGGACGTCGGTCGGGTAGAACTTCTCCAGGTCGGCGGTCTTCTCCGGCCAGCCGAGCGTGGAGAACGGCCACAGGCCGGAGGAGAACCAGGTGTCCAGGACGTCCGGGTCCTGGACCCAGCCCTCGCCGGTCGGCGGCTGCTCGTCCGGACCGACGCAGACGACCTCACCCTCGGGGCCGTACCAGACCGGGATCCGGTGGCCCCACCAGAGCTGGCGCGAGATGCACCAGTCGTACATGTTGTCGACCCAGTCGAAGTAGCGGCGCTCCAGCTCCTTCGGGTGGATGTCCACCTTGCCGTCGCGGACGGCGTCGCCGGCGGCCTTGGCCAGCGGCTCGACCTTGACCCACCACTGCAGCGACAGCCGCGGCTCGACCACGGTGTGGCAGCGCGAGCAGTGGCCGACCGCGTGCATGTACGGACGCTTCTCGGCGACGATCCGGCCCTGCTCGCGCAGCGCGCCGACGACGGCCGAGCGGGCCTCCAGCCGGTCCATGCCGAGGAAGGGGCCGTGCACGGTGATCGCACCGCGCTCGTCCATGACGGACAGGTTGGGCAGGTCGTGGCGCTGGCCGATGGCGAAGTCGTTCGGGTCGTGGGCCGGCGTCACCTTGACGGCGCCGGTGCCGAACTCCGGGTCGACGTGCTCGTCCGCGACGACCGGGATCTCACGGTCGGTCAGCGGCAGCTTGATGGTGCGGCCGACCAGGTGCTTGTAGCGCTCGTCCTCGGGGTGGACGGCCACCGCGGTGTCGCCCAGCATCGTCTCGGCCCGGGTGGTGGCGACGATGATCGAGTCGTCGCCCTCGCCGTAGCGGATCGAGACCAGCTCGCCCGGCACGTCCTCGTGCTCGACCTCGATGTCGGACAGCGCGGTGAGGCAGCGCGGGCACCAGTTGATGATGCGCTCGGCGCGGTAGATCAGGCCGTCGTCGAAGAGCCGCTTGAAGATGGTCTGGACGGCCTGGGACAGGCCCTCGTCCATGGTGAAGCGCTCGCGCGACCAGTCCACGCCGTCGCCGAGGCGGCGCATCTGGCCGAGGATGCGGCCGCCGTAGCTCTTCTTCCAGTCCCAGACCTTCTCGACGAAGGCCTCGCGGCCCAGGTCGTGCCGGGACAGGCCGGCCTCGGCGAGCTGCTGCTCGACCTTGTTCTGGGTGGCGATGCCGGCGTGGTCCATGCCCGGCAGCCAGAGCGTCTCGTAGCCCTGCATGCGCTTGCGGCGGGTCAGCGCGTCCATCAGCGTGTGCTGGAAGGCGTGGCCCAGGTGCAGGACGCCGGTGACGTTCGGCGGGGGGATGACGATGGTGTACGCGGGCTTGTCGCTGTTCGCGTCCGCGGCGAAGTACCCACGGTCTACCCAGCGCTCGTACAGCTCGCCCTCTACGTCCGCGGGGGTGTAGGTCGTCGGGAGGGTTGCTGCTTCGTCCCCGGCAAAGGTGCTCACGGGGCGCTGGTTCGTCGTGTCGGTCACGACGCACAGTTTACGTAACGGGGGGGAGGGTGACGAAACGGCTTTCGGCGCGCCCGGGCGGGCCGCCGCCGGACGGCCCCCGCCCGGCACCGTGCGGTAGCGTGCCCGAAAACCCGTCCGGTGGACCGGACGGGACCGGAACGACCGGAACCACGACAGGCCGCGGGTGCGGCGGGGGAGCACGAACGCAGATGTACGGCCAGGGACAGCAGTACCCGCAGGGACAGCCGCAGCCTTACGGCGGCCAGCCGCCGCAGTACGGGGGGCAGCCGCCCCAGTACGGCCAGCCGCCCCAGCAGCCCTACGGCGCACCCCAGCCCCCGTACGGCCAGCCGCAGTACGGCCAGCCGCCGCAGCAGCCCTACGGCGCGCCCCAGCAGCCGTACGGTGTGCCGCCGCAGGCGCCGTACGGCCAGCCGGGCTACCCGCCGCCGCCCCAGCAGCCCAAGGGCAGGAGCGGCCTGGTGATCGGTCTGGTGGTCGGCGCGCTGGTGCTGGGCGGCGGCGGCTTCGCCGCCTGGAAGTTCCTCGGTAGCTCCGGCGGCAGCGACTCCGGCGGCAGCTACAAGATCTCCACCCCGCAGAACCTCCCGGAGGGCTACGTCCAGAAGACCGCCAAGGAGGAGGCCGTCGACCCGTCCAAGCCCGACGCGAAGGACGCCGACAAGTACGGCAGCAACCTCAACGTCGTGGTCGCCACCTACAACAAGGGCGGCGACCCGACGGACGGCATCTCGGTGGCCGGCCTGTACGGGACGATCAACGACCCCGACCAGATCATCGAGGACTCCAAGAAGGGCGGGTCGGGCCTCTCCTGGAGCACTCCGCTGGCCGACTTCCCGGCCCAGGACGGCCACGCCTCCAACGGCCGGCTCTCCTGCGGCGTCTACACGCTGCAGGCCCTCAAGACCCAGTCCACGGTCTGCATCTGGGCGGACAAGTCGACCTACGCCCGGGTGACCTTCACCAAGGTCTCCGCCGGCGGGGGCGCCCAGGCCCTCACCGTCACCCAGGCCGCCGAGCGGACCCGGGCGATCCGGGACGCCATGAAGGTCGCCAGGTAACGCCCCCGCGCGCACGAGGAGGGGCCCCCCCCCCGCGGCCGGGGGGGGGCCCCCCCGGGGGGGGGGGGGGGGGGGGGGGGGGGTTGGGCCCGCGGGCGCGGGGGGGGGTTTAGGGGGGGCCCCCCGGGGGGGGGGGGGGGGTGGTGT
>NZ_JBICYZ010000059.1:58119-60271 GCF_043201465.1 Kitasatospora sp. NPDC048298 | reverse complement strand
TTTGGCACGCTGTTGAGTTCTCAAGGAACGGACGCTTCCTTCGGACCGCCTTCCAGCGGACCCTCCGGGCTTCGTTCTTTCGTGTTTCCAGCTTACCAGACGTTTTCCGCTCCGTTTACCGGGGCTTTCCACTTCCGATTTGCCGGTGTCGCCCGGCGCTTGCGCTCCGTTCGACGTTCCGAACCTTAGCCGAGCTCTGCTCCGAAAAGCGAATCGACCGCAATCCGATTAAATGAACACGCCACATTCAGACCAGGCCGTATCTGCCCATGACAGATCCGCCCCAGCCCGAGCCGGGAAGTGTTGCTTCAAGGGATTGGCCGCCCCGGGACCGTCCGCGCCGATGCGTGTCCGGTGCTCCCAGTCGAGCGACTCGGAGACAGTACTCCTCCTCGGCGCCCGAGACAAACGCCCTGTGCCGAGGGCTGCCGGTCACTTCCCGTGGATCGAGAACCGGGGGCGGTCCGGGCGGCGTTCGCCGAGCTGGCCGTCCCGCTGGAGGGCGGCGCCCGGTGGCCCGCGCCGGTTCAGAGCCTCACGGGCGGGCGGCGATGCAGTCGGTGTCCTGGGCGGGCAGGACACCGTCCAGGAGGTAGCGGTCGACGGCCGCGTCGACACAGGCGTCCCGCAGCGCGAACATGCCCGCGTAGACGGTGTGGTGGAAAGCTCCGCGCAGGGTGACGAGGCGGGAGCCGGTCAGGGCCCGGTGGGCGGAGAGCTGGCCGGCGCGGGTCGCGGCCGGGTCGCCGTCGGCGCCCACCAGCAGGACGGGTACGGCGTTGCGCACCCGGGTGGGCGGTTCGGCGGGCTGTGCGGGCCAGAAGGTGCAGGGGGTGAGGTTGCGGGTGAGCGGGCCGAACAGCGGCTCGTCGGCGCGGTGGGCCTGGACGTCCCGGTAGTAGGCGAGCGGGTCGCGCGAGGCGGCGCGGTCCGCGCACATGATCGCGGTCTGCACGGCGGCGGACCCGCCCGTGTCGGGGGCCTCCAGGCCGGTGAGCACGGCCTCCAGCAGCGCGCTCGGCTCAGCGGTCCGGCCTTCGGCGGCGTCGACCAGGACGCGCACCAGGTCGGCGAACTCCGTGTAGGCGGCGGTGTCGTCGCCGGCCGACACCGTCCACAGCACCTGCGGCAGGGTGCGGGCGTCGACCCGGTGGGTACCGACCGTCAGCGGGGCCCGCTCGGTCTGCCGGCGCACCCGCTCCACCGCGGCCAGCACCCGGGTGGTGCTGGTGCCCAGGTGGTGGCGGTCGTCGTGGCGGGCCGTCCACTCCGCCCACGCGGTGAGCGCGGCGTCCATCGCGGGGCCCTGGGTGGCGGTCAGGTCGGGGCCGAAGCGGTCGGGGTCCAGGGCGGCGTCGAGCACCGCCCGTCCGACCCGCTCGGGGAACAGCTGCAGGTACACCTCGCCGAGGTAGCTGCCGTAGGAGGAACCGAGGTAGGCGATGGTCGGCTCGCCGAGGACGGCGCGCACCAGGTCCATGTCCCGGGCGGTTGCGCGGGTGGAGATGTGCGGCAGCGCGTCGCGGTACGGCGCGCAGCGGGCGGCCAGGTCCTCGGCGAGTGCGGCGGACCGCTCGAAGGTCGCGCGGGTGGGGCCGGCCGACCCCGGGCCGCTGGTGGGCCAGCCGCAGTCGAGCGGGGTGCTGGCGCCAACGAAGCGCGGGTCCATGGCGACGATGTCGTAGCGGGCGGCGAGGGCGGGCGCGGCCCGGCTCAGGGCGAGGCCGAGGTGCCGGGCGGGGACGCCGGGGCCGCCCGGGTTGTAGAAGAGGGCGCCCAGGCGGTGGGCGGGGTCGGTGGCGGGCAGCCGGGAGAGGGCGACGCTCAGGGTCGGGCCGTCCGGTCGGCGGTGGTCGAGCGGGACGGTGACCTCGGTGCAGCCGGCGCCGGCGTCGTCGAGCTCGGCGCCGGCGGTGTCCTGCGGGCCGGTTCGGCACGGGTGCCAGGCCGGCTGTTGGCGGCGCAGCGCGGCGAGCGGTTCGACGGCGTCGACACCGTCGCCGGTCGCCCGGGCCTGGCCGGTCACGCCGGCCGCGCCGGAGACGCGGCCGGGGGGGGGGGGGGGGGGGGGCGGGGGGGGGGGGGGGGGGGGGGGGGGCGCCCCCCGGGCCGGGGGGGGGGGGGGGCGGGGCCGGGGCGGTGTCCCCACGGG
>NZ_JBICYZ010000059.1:48063-58109 GCF_043201465.1 Kitasatospora sp. NPDC048298 | reverse complement strand
GGGGGTGGGGGCGGCCCGGCGGGCCGTGGGTCCCGCGGGGGCCCACCCGGCGCGGGGGCCCGGGGGGGGGCGCGGCCCCCCGGGCCCCCCCCCCCCCGCCGCCCCCCCCCGCCGCGGCGGACGGCGCGGTGAGGAGGGTCAGGGCCAGCGCCGCCAGGGCGGCGGCCGGCTTGGCGGCGCGGATCACGATGGTTCCCCTCGGGTGTTCGGCAGGCCGTCGGGGCGACGCTAGGCGGCCCGGCCGACCGGGCACATCCACCGAAGGTACCGGCCGACGGCGTCGAACTGCGCCTTCCGGTCTACGACTTGAGGATCACACCCCCGGGTGCCGCGTTCGGCCCGGGGGTGTGGACGAGAAGACGGAACCCCCGGGTGGGCGCCCGGCCGAGCCACCGCGCCGCCCTCCCGGTCCGCCGCTCCGGGCCGCCTACCTGAACAGACGGTCGCCGGCGGTGGCCATGCGGTGGGTCCCGCTGTGGCGGTTCACCCAGTCGCGTACGAGGTTGACGGCGTTGGCGCACTGCCAGCTGTTGTCGTACTCCCGCACGCCGGTGAAGGCGCCGTAGCCCGCGATGATGCCGTCGACCTGTGCGTCGCCCAGCAGCTTGTCGACGTACCACGGGTCGTTGTAGGTGGTCGTCCAGGAGAGGGTGGCCGCGAGCCGTCCGGCGGCCCGGTCGGCTGCTCCCTTCTTCAGTTCCGCGCAGGTGTTGTAGGTGGCCTCGGTGCAGTTGCCGAAGCCCTTGGTGATGTCGCTGTCGCCGTAGTCCATCGCCCGGCGGCCGGCCGGGAATCCGGCGCCGGACTTGGCGAAGGCGCTCTGCACCTGGTCGCGGGTGCCGGTGGTGGTGATGCCCTCCAGCGGGCCGAGCTTGCCCTCCAGGCTCTTCCAGCCGCGGCCGCCGACGTCCGGGGCGCTGCCGCCGTGGTACTCGTAGAAGCCGTAGAGCACCTGGATGCCGGCGGCCGTCAGCCGCTGGGCCTTGTCGCGCAGCCCGGCGACGCTGCAGGTGCGGTTCGGCTCCTCGCCGCAGTAGTTGGGGTCCTTGATGTCCAGCCAGACCAGCGACAGCCGGCGGCCCGCGTTGGCGTTGGAGAGGATGCGGTCGAGCATGCTGTCGAAGCCGGGGCCGAGCCGGTTCTCGCCGGCCGAGGAACAGTCGTGGTAGGCGCGCCACTCGTTCGGGTTCCACCAGGCGCAGACGTCGATCTCGATGGCGTTGGCGCCGTGGTTGATCGCGGCGTCCACACCGTCCAGGGTGTCGACCCGGTGCGCGATGGCGTAGATCGGGTGCCGCTGGTCGGCGGCGGCCGACGGGGTGGCGGCGGCCGCCGTGGTGCCGTACGCCGTGGTGCCGATGATCCCGCAGAGCGCCGCGGTGAGGGCCGGCAGCATCCGCACCTGCGCACGGCGCCGGTGGTGAGTCGTCACGAGGGTACTCCTTCGTCGGTGTGGCAGTTGTCTGTGTTCTGACAACCGATATCACCAACTGTCCGTTGACGTACGGTAAATGGGCACTGAACGAGGATGCGCGCAAGGCCCGCACATCGGTCGGGTACGGCCGGATCCGGCGGGTGGGCATCGACGTGGTGGCGGTCGGAGCGCCCGCGGAGACCCTCCGCCGTCGAACAGACGGCCTCTTCTCCTGCCCCAGCCGCCTCACCCGGACCACCGTCCCGGTGAGCGCCCGCGGAGTCGAATCCCTGCCCGAGCCACGATCAGGTGCCCGGGGTCCGTTTCCGTCATTTCTTCGCACACGCAGCTGTCCGCTGCCACGGCGTGAAAGTCTGAACTGGCCACCGGGTGAAGGCGCCGACGAGGGTGAGGCACCGGTATGCCCGTTCCGCCCTTCCCGCGCCCCCGTTCACCCGGAACCGCTCGATCGAATCGCTCGACCGAACGCCCGAAGGAGACGTCATGCCCGTCGTTCGCAGGTTGCTGCTCACGGCCGCGGTCCTCGCCACCACCGTGATCGTCGCCCCCGCCTCCTCCGCCCAGCCCGTCACCCTCTCGGCCTCCCACTCCGCCGCCACCAGCCCCCTCGCCCGCCAGCCCAGCTTCCACGCCTTCAGCGACACCGGCTTCTCCGGCGCGGACCGGTGGTTCTCCGGCAACGACGGGGCCTGCACCTACGTCGGCGACAACTGGAACGACCGGATCCGCTCCGCCCGCACGGAGGGCGGCGACCGGGTCGAGCTCTGGGACAACTTCGACTGCACCGGGGGGTCGATCACCATCGACGGCTCCGGCTACCGCAGCATCGGCGCCTGGGTCAGCGCCTACCGCGCCCACCTCGGCTAGCCACTCCCCCACGGCACCGAGACGGCGGCTCGTCGACCGGGACAGGAAGCGACGAGCCGCCCGGTGCTCAGCCGAGCGGGGAGAGCACCCCGTAGGCGTCGGCCGAGTACCCGGCGAGGTCGGGGTGGCGCTTGACCAGGCCCGCCACGTCGTCGAGCGCCCCGGGCTGCTCCGCCATCCGCTGCGGCACCACCAGCCGGCCGCCCTGCTCGGGCGGGACCAAGCCGCCCACCAGGGTGCGGCGGACGGTCCGCTCGTGCCGGGTGCCGCGGCCGGTGCCGCCGTACGGGTCCCGGGCCAGGGCGCTGACGCCGCCGCGGGCGGAGAGCTGGTCGAGCTCCGGGACGAGCCGCCAGACCTGCTGGGCCTGGTGGCTCTGCAGCGAGCCGGCCAGGTTCGCCTCCATTCCGTGGGCGTGGCAGAGCTCCACGAAGAACCTGATCTCCTCCAGCGAGAGGATGCCGGTCCTGGCCAGACCGTGCCGGTCGGTGTCGTGGCGGTCGAGGTCGACGAGCTCCGGGCTGCCCGCGGTGGAGACCAGGCCGATCCGGGCGACCTTCAGCAGGATGCTGGTGTCCACCATGATCGCGTCGGCCCCGGCCGCCGCGCTGGCCTCGACCATCGCGCGGATCGCCTCCCGATCGGTGCGACGGGCCGCCGTCAGGCCGTAACTGCCGTGGGCGAAAGGCTCGTTGACGGCGACGAAACCGCCGGCCGCGTCCGCGGGCAGGGCGCCGGAGGCCCTGAGCTCGGCCAGGTCCGGCCGCCGACTGCCGAACAGCGGCCCCCCGTGCGCGTCGAGCAGCGCGTCCGCGTACTCGGCGAGGTCGAACGCCCCGGGCGTGGACGGCTCGCACGGGTAGTACTCCCGCAGGCCCACCAGGGCGCGCCGCACCTGCGGCAGGGTCTTGCGGGAGTCCCACAGGTCGAGGTCCTGCGCGAACAGCACGGACATCACCCGGGTGTGCGACAGCTGCTCGGTCCGGCGCAGCGTCGACGTGATCTCGCCGAGCACGTCGGCCAGTTCGCCGACCCGCATGCCGTCCAGGCCGACCTTGACGATCCCGCAGGGATGCACCCGGGTGCCCATCGCCAGTGCGACGCCGAGGGCCGCCTGCGACGCCTTGCCGATCCGCTCGTAGGTCGACTTGGGCAGGGCGAGCCCGTTCTCCGCCCGCCGGAAGAGCAGTTGGTCCTCACCGATGTTGGTGCTCAGCTGGACGGGCAGGTCCCGCCGGGCGGCCAGCACCGCGTCCGCGATGTCCATGATCCGCCGCGGCTTGATCGTCCCGAGCGCGCTGCGCGGATCCTCGCTGTCGATGATCCGCGCGCCCCCGAGGACCGCCTCCCGCGCCTCCTGCGGATCGAAGACGCTGACCAGCAGCCGTCGATCCGCCCCGACCTCGCCGGGTATGCCGGGCATTCCGATGGTCGACACCGCTCCCCCTCCGAGAACTGACCGTCCGTTCGGGGGTCAGTCTCGACCGGCGGAAGACCGCTGCCGACCGATCGGTGACCGACTGCCACTCGAAGGAGTGAATCCGCTTGACAACCGGCCACCGTGAAGCCGTCAACGGCCGGTCGGATCAGGCGGGTTGACCCCGCTCTCCGCCCGTCGCGCGCGGGCCCTCGTACGGACGGAGATCAGTGTGATGTGAACACTTCACCACACGGCGTGATCGTGTTAGCGTCCCTCGGATGTCGAGGATTCTGGTCACCGATCTGGACGGCACCTTACTCGGCGGCACCCGGGACGACCGGCGCCGGTTGCGCGACGCCCTGGCCCGCCATCCCGAGGTGACCCTGGTCTTCGCCACCGGGCGCGGACTGGCCTCCGTCCGGGAGGTCCTCCGCGATCCGCTCGTCCCGAGGCCCCGCTGGATCATCGCCGACGTCGGCGCCACCGTCCTCGACGGCTCGGACTTCACCCCGGTGGACCCGGTCCAGGAACACCTGCGGACCGGCTGGCCGGGACCGGACCGGGTGCGCGCCGCGCTGCGCCGCTTCCCCGCGCTCGGCTACCAGCACGGCGTCGTCCAGGACGGGCGCTGCTCCTACCACCTCGCCCCCGAGCGGCTCACCGGCGAACTCACCGCGGCCGTCGAGGCGCTCGGCTGCACCTGGGTCTACTCGGCGAACCGTTTCTTCGACGTCCTTCCGGCCGGAGCCTCCAAGGGCAACGCCGTACGGGCCCTGGCCGGGAAGCTGGGCTGGAAACCCGAGGAGATCCTCGTCGCCGGCGACTCCCTCAACGACCTCTCGCTGTTCCGGGCCGATACGCACGCGGTGGTCGTCGCCGGAGCCGAACCCGCGCTGCTCGCCGCCCTCGCCGACAGTCCGCTGCTGCACCGCCCCGGCCGGGCGGGAGCGGCCGGCATCCACGTGGCGCTCCGGGCGCTCGGCTGGCTCTCCCCCGAGACCGAGCCCGGGACCGGGACCGAGCCAGAGCCCCAGGCCGAGCCCCGGACCGAACCCGGGTCCAGCCCCGGTCCCACCCGCTCCGCCGTCGAACGCGGCGCGGGCCGGCACTCCCTCGTGGTGGCCTACCACCGCCCGCCGCTGCACTGGAACGGCGAGGCCTGGCAGCCGCCCAGCAGCCCCAACGGCATCCTGCCCACCCTGACCAGCGCCTTCACCGACGGCCTGCCGGGCGTCTGGGTCACGGCACAGGTTGGCGACGGCCCTCCCGAGGGCCCGCACGGCAACGCGTACGGCGACCGCCCGCACCCCGCCGGGCTGCCGCTCTCCCCCGTACCGCTCGACACGGACACCTGGACCGGATACTTCCACCGCGCCTGCAAGGAGACGCTGTGGCCGGTCCTGATGTCCGAGCCCGGCCGGTCGGTCTTCGACGAACGCGCCTGGGCCGACTACCGCACGGTCAACGAGCGCTTCGCCCGCCACATCGGCGCCCGGGCCGCGCCCGGCGCCACCGTCTGGCTCCACGACTACAACCTCTGGCTGGTCCCCGGCCTGCTGCGCCGCGCCCGGCCCGACCTCAGGACCGGGATCTTCCACCACACCCCCTTCCCGGCCCCGGAGGTCTTCGCCACCCTCCCGGTCGCCGCCGAACTGCGCGACTCCCTGGCGCGACTCCACTGGGCGGGCTTCCACACCGAGGACTTCGCCGAGCACTTCCGCCGGACCCTGGCCGGCCTGCCCGATCGGCCGCGCACCGGCGTCCACCCGCTCGGGGTCGACCGGCCGGCCATCGAGAGGCTCGCCGTCGAGAGACACACCCGCCTCCGCACGCCCCACCGCGATCCGGCGGCCGGCCGGGTGGTGCTCTCGGTCGAGCGTCTCGACTACGCCAAGGCGCCGATCCAGAAGGTGGAGGCCGTCGACCGGCTGCTCACCCGCCGGCCCGGACTGCGCGGCCGGCTCACCTTCCGGCTGGTCTGCCCGCCGCCCGAGCCCGGCATCACCGCCTACGACACCACCCGCCGGCAGCTCGAACAGCGCGTCGCCGAGGTCAACGCCCGCTGGCGGCAGGGCCCCTGGCAACCGGTCGACCACGTGCCGCGCGCCCTGTCCACCACCGAGGTCGTCGACGCCTACCTGACGGCGGACGTGCTCTGGGTGACCTCGCTCCAGGACGGGATGAACCTCACCGCCAAGGAGTTCATCGCCGCCCGGGCCGCCCTCCCGCACCGCGAGCCCGCGCCCGGCGTCCTGGTGCTCTCCCGCCACGCCGGCGCCGCGGCCGAACTCGGCGGGCCCGCCCTGCTCACCGACCCGCACTCCCCCGAGGACCTCGCCACCGTCCTGGCCCGCGCCCTCGACCTCACCCCCGCCGAACGCCGGGCCCGCATGGAGCGGCTCGCCGAACTCCTCGGCCGGGAGCGCCCGGCGGACTGGGCCGCCCGGATCGTCGCCGCCATCCGGGACCACCCCGCCGAGGTCGGGCCGCCGAGCACCCGGCCCATCGCCACCCCGCGCCCGCAGACCGCGGGGTGGCCCTGAGCGGGATGGCCCTGACCCGAAGCCACCCCCGGCTCGCCGGTGTCCGGACGGGCTCGACAGCCGGCGGGCCCGCCCGTCAGCGCCGCGGGCCGGACACGGCGTACAGCGTGCCGCCGATCACCAGCAGTGCCGCCGCGGTCCAGGTGGACGCCGCCGTGCCAGGGGGATAGGTCATCCAACCGACCACCTTCCCCACGGTGCTGGGCGGCAGTGGCGGAACGAGGACGGCGAACGCGAGCCAGGCGGTCGGCAGCGTCCAGGCGAGGTGCGCCCCGCAGAGCACCGCCCCGAGCGCGGCAAGGCCGACCAGGCCCGCGCTGTCCCGGACGACGACCTCGGTGGGGACGAACCTCGGGCCCACCGCCTGGACCGCCAGCAGTGTCGCACCGGCGACCGCGCCGACCAGCACCGCGTGCGCCGCCCGGCGGGGCGCCCACCGGATCGCGGCCGTCCGGTCCAGTGCGGGGTCCTGACCGCCGAACCCGACGGAGCCGGCCGCCACGCCGGCGGCGAGCACGAAGAACGCGGTCGGGTCCATGGCGTCCGGCGCACCCGTGGCGCCGCCCCGGGCGAAGGCCCACACCGCCGACGCGAGGAGAATGACCGCCGCGGCGGACACGGGCACCTGACGTGAACGCGCGTACAGCATCAGCCACCTCATCGCGGCACACCCGCCGCGGGCAGCTCGCGCAAGCGCGCCGTGCAGGACAGGGCGGCCGTGCGCAGCCCGGCGATCCGCGAGCGCTGCTCGGCCGGTGCCAGCGCCTTCAGCTCCCGCCAGGCGACGTCGGCATTCGCCCAGATCCTGCGCGAGTACTCGTCGGTGGCCTTCTCCTCCATCGGCTGGAGGGCCGGGTCGCCGAGGGCCCAGCTCGCGGCGATGCTCCGGAGCGCGACGTCGTCCTGTCCTCCGCCCTCCCGGGAGGTCCGGGGGTGGCAGCTCGGTGCCAGCCCCTCGGCGACCAGCGCGCGGGTCAGGTCCCGGCCGGTCGCGTCGGCGAACAGCTGGTCGTCGAAGTCGACCAGCACCGCGTCGCCGGGGAGGGAGCGGGGATCGCCGAGCGCGCGCAGCGCGGTGTCCTGCCGCACCGAGGTCGGCGCCCTGTCGCCCAGGACGTCGTGCAACACGCCCAGTGCCTCCCGGCCGCGCGGCGCGAGCTCGGCCAGGTGCGACCGGCTCGCCTCGGTCACGCACACCGGCCCGTCGCAGACCGGAGCCGCGGCGGCCCTGTCGACGACGTAGGTGTCACGTGCGGCGGCCGGCAGGACCAGCAGGGCCACGGCCGCGCCGGCCAGGGCGGGGGTCACCGCGAGCAGCCGGGCCCGGCGGGTGACGGCGGCCAGCAGCGCGAGGCCGGTGGCGAGCAGCCCGAGCAGCCAGATCGTCTGGCCGAGGTGCACGGAGCCGGACAGGGTCAGCAGCATCTGGCGCGGGTCCCCGGTCACCGGGGACAGCAGGCCCAACCGGTTCGGCCCCCTGGTCGACGGCACCTCCCCTTCGATCCGCACCCGCAGCATGCCCGTCACCGCGAGGCAGGCCACGACCAGGGCCGGCGGGGTGAGGACGAAGGGCAGCGTCCGTGCGACGCCCATGCCGAACACGGCGGCCGCGACGAGTCCCAGGACCGCCACCAGGGAGATCGGCAGCCAGCCGAGACCCGTGTAGGTGGTCGGGCCGAGGGCCACCTGTACTCCGCCGGCAAGGCTGAGGAGGCCGAAGCCCGCCGCCAGCGCGATCGCGATCGCTCCGGCCGGCACCGCCGCGCGGCGCCAGGTCGGCAGCGGCGTGGTCGCCAGCAGTTCGGTCATCCGCGAGCGGGGTTCACGCAGCCCGTACACCGCTCCCATGCCGACCACGAGCGGCAGCCAGAAGGCCAGCAGGGAACGGGTCCACAGAGCCATGGTGGTCCACTGGGCCGTCCACCCCGCGGTGCCCTTCCACCAGATTCCGTCGATCAGGAAGAAGATCGCCAGGCTGCCGCCCAGGACGACGGCGCCGGCCCACGGGGCGGCCGAGCGCTTGAATTCGGTGCGCAGCACACGTCCGTTCACCAGGCGCTCCCCTGCTGTCCGGAGTCGCGGAGCAGTGCCGAGTAGCCGCGCTCCAGGGGGCTGTCGCCCGGGTGCTCGGTGCCGCCCGCGGCGGCCAGCTCGTCCGGCGTGCCCTGGAAGACGAGGCGGCCGGCGGCGAAGAGCACCACGTCGGAGCAGGCGGCCGCGACGTCCTCGACCAGATGGGTGGAGACGACCACGCAGGTGTCGCGGCCCAGTTCGTTCAGCAACTCGCGGAAGCGCAGCCGCTGTGCCGGGTCGAGGCCGGCCGTCGGCTCGTCCAGCAGCAGCACCGTCGGGGAGTTGACGATGGCCTGGGCGATGCCGGCCCGCCGCACCATGCCGCCGGAGAGGGTCTTCATCCGGTGGTCGGCGCGGTCCGCCAGGCCCACCCGTTCCACGGCACGCTGGACGGCTTCGGGGATGTCCTTCTTCGGGACCTCCTTCAACCAGGCCATGTACTCGACGAACTCGCGCACCGTGAAGCGCTTGTAGTAGCCGAAGTCCTGCGGCAGGTAACCGATGCGGCGGCGCAGGGCCCGGTGGTCGCCCATCCTGTCGAGGGAGGTGCCGAGCATCTCCAGTTCGCCCTCGGTGGGGCGCAGCACCGTGGCCAGTGTCCGGATCAGGGTGGTCTTCCCCGCTCCGTTGGGCCCGAGGAGGCCGTGGGCGCCGAGGCCCAGGGAGAGGTCGAGCCCGTCGACGGCCATCCTGCTCCGTCCGACGCGCACCCTCAGGCCGCTGGCCCGGATCTCCCAGGCGTAGGTCTTCGGCGCGGTGTCGGCCGCGCTCGTCACGGGTGTCATGCGGTGGTCCCTTTCAGTGGTGGAAACGGGTTGCACAGCGGGTTGCACAGCGGGTTTCACAGCGTCGAGTAGGCGTTCCTGCGGGCGATCACGGCGCCGGTGCCGAGTGCGAGGAGCAGCCCCCACACCGGCAGCCGGTCCGGCTGCAGGGCGAGTCGCAGCACGTCGGGGACCCGGCCGGTGACCGACGTGGGTACCAGGACGACGACGCCCCACGCGGCCGCCAGCCCGACGGCGGCGCGGGTCACCCCGACCACGCTGCCCAGCGCCAGAGCCGTGGAGGTGAAGGCCAGGGAGGGCAGCAGCCACTGCGCGGCCGTCGTGGTCCCGGTCAGCCATCCGCCCAGCAGGAGCACGGGCAGGACCAGCACGAGGACCGAGGTGGTGCGCCTGAGCAGCAGGGGCAGACCGGCCCTGGCGGTGGAAGCGGTCAGTTCGTGTGCCGGGTCCAGGCCGCTCGACCACGACACGGCGACACCGCACAGCGGCAGCACCGGCGCGATCAGCGCCACCGGTGAGGTGCCGCCGAAGACCTCCGGCGGCGCGGCCGCGTCCAGCAGCAGCGCCATCAGGGTGACCACGGCCGTCATGGCCAGCCACGGGGCCATGACCGGCGTCAGCCAGGAGGACACCCAGCTCGGGCGGCGCCACCGCGCGGGCGCCGTGACGGCGGCGTCCAACTGCGGTGCCAGACCGGCGCGGACGGTGTCCACCAGCGCGGCGATGTCGGGCGCCCCGGTGGCCACCGCGGCAGCCAGGCGGCTCCGGCAGGGCGCGCACGCCTCCAGGTGGGCCTCCAGTGCCCAGACCGTGTCCGCCGCGATCGTCGCGTCGCCGCGCGCGTAGTCGTCGATCAACCGCCCGGAGGCGTGTTCCCCGCTCATGCGCCCACCTCGCTCCGCTCGACAGGCGCTTCGCGCAAC
>NZ_JBICYZ010000059.1:0-47964 GCF_043201465.1 Kitasatospora sp. NPDC048298 | reverse complement strand
CGCGCACCTCTCGACGACTCGCTCGCTTCGCTCACTCACGCGCCCACCTCGCTCCGCCCCAGCGGGCGCTTCGCGCAACGCGCACCTCTCGACGACTCGCTCGCTTCGCTCACTCACGCGCCCACCTCGCTCCGCCCCAGCGGGCGCTTCGCGCAACGCGCACCTCTCGACGACCCGCTTTCTCCGCTTGCTCACGCCAGCGCCTCCCGCATCGCGATCCGGGCCCTGCGGGCACGGGTCTTGACCGTGCCTTCGGGCAGTCTGAGCAGGACGGCGGTCTCCCGGACGGAGAGCCCGTCGAGCACCGTGGCCTGCAGTACCTCTCGGAGTTCCGGCGCCAGCCGTCGCAGGGCGTCGCCGACGTCGCCGCCGACGGACCCGGCGAGCGCCTCCTCCTCCGCGGCGGGCACCACCGCCCGCTCGGCGGCTGCGACCGGCGGTTCGGCGTGGTGGGCACGGCGCCGGAACGCGTCGACGAGGCGGCGTGCCGCGATCGTCCAGAGCCACCCGACGGCCGTCCCGCCGACCGCGCTCCCGGCGAACGCGCCGGCCGCGCGCCACACCGCGAGGTAGGTCTCCTGCATGACCTCGGCGACGATCTGCTCGTCCGCGCAGCGGCGGCGCAGCCGCACCGCCAGCCACGGCGACGTACGCCTGTACAGCTCGTCGAACGCCCCGCGGTCCCCCTTGGCCACCAGCCGGAGGAGCCGTTCCTCGTCCATGTCGTCCAGTGCTCTCCTGCGTGATCTCACACCAGCCAGACGCGGGATCCGGCACCCGGGTTCTCCGTCCGGCGTGACCTGCGTCACGTGCCGCGGCCCGGCCTTCGGGTCCGTTCCGGCCGCTGCGACCGAGGTCAGCGCGTCGGGCGCCCGGTGGGCGCGGGGGCCGGGCTCCCGGCGCGGGCCCTGTCCGTCGGCTCCGCGGCCGTGTCCGGTGGCCGTTCGATCCACTCGCCGGGGTCCGCGCGGCACGTCGCTTCGCCGCCGGGACGGCGTGCTTCCCCGCCCGGTCGTCTCCGGCTGATCGGCCGGTCAGTGAGCGGGCGGAGCCGGCGCCGACGCCACCGGTAAGGTGGTGGATCGTGGCCAGTCGTAAAACGTCGATCATGGAAGCAGCGGCGCGGGTGATCGCGCGGCGCGGGGTGCGTGGGCTTCGGGTGGAGGAGCTCGCGGCCGAGGCGGGGGTGTCCACCGCGCTGATCTACTACCACTTCAAGGACCGCACGGGGATCCTCCGGCAGACGCTGGAGTTCATCAACGACCGGGCGGAGCGGTACACGACCGAACGCGCCGAGGACGCCCCGCCGCTGACGCCCCGCGAGGAGCTGGAGCAGACCCTGTTGCTGGAGCTCCAGGACACCACCGAGGTGCGGGAGAACAGCACTGCCTGGGGCGAGCTGCGGGCGAGCGCGGTGTTCGACGAGACGCTGCGCGAGGACCTGGCGCGGGCGACCCGGATCTGGGTGCAGGAGATCGCGGAGCTGCTCGGCACCGTGCGGCCGATGTCCTCGGCGGTCGCGCTGGCCGGTGCGGCGGAGCGGCTGACGGCGCTGCTGGAGGGGCTGAGCACGCGCTGGCTCAGCGGGAGCCTGCCGCTGGCGCACGCCCGCACCCTGCTGACGGAGGCGATCGACGTCGAGGTGGCCCGGCTCGGGTCCTGAGCCGTACGGACCGCGCAGGGGTCGTCACTCTGCGCGGGAAACCCGTCAAGGATGCGTCATGGCACGCCCATGAGTTTGACTGAACTTTCAGTCAGTGCGAGCCTGAAGCCGCGGGCAGGGCGCTGCCGCCGGCCCGGTCCCGTGGTGCGCCGCCGCGTTTCGGCGCGAAGAGTGGGACTCGGCGGCCCTCGGCGCCCTTCCCGGCACCGTCGCACGATCTGGAGATCCTCATGACCCACCACCTCGACGACCGCTCCACCGGGCCGTACCCCTGGGTGCCGGCGGACGACGTCCCGCACGCCCGGACCTGGATGTCCTGGCCCTCCCGCCGGGGTGTGTGGGGACTGCGCCTGGGCGGCGTCCAGGAGGACATCGCGCTGATCGCCCGCACGATCGCCGAGTTCGAGCCGGTGGTGATGTGCGCCCCCGACGACTGGACCGCCGGCAAGGCGCAGTCCCGGTGCGGCTCCGGGGTGGAGGTGATCACCGCCATCCCCACCGACGACCTGTGGATGCGCGACACCGCGCCGGTGTTCCGCCGGGACGGGTACGGCGGCCTGGACGCCGTGATCCTCAACTTCAACGGCTGGGGCAACAAGCAGGTGCACCACGACGACGCCCTGGTCGCCGAACGCCTCGCCGCCCGCCGCGGCCTGCGCCACACCTACGCGGACTTCGTCGGCGAGGGCGGCGCGATCGAGACCGACGGCGACGGCACCGTGATGGCCACCGAGAGCAGCCTGGTCAACAAGAACCGCAACCGCGGCATGAGCCGGGACGAGATCGAGGAGGCCGTCCTGGAGGCGTACGGCGCGGACACCATGATCTGGCTGCCGGGCGTCAGGGGCCAGGACATCACCGACGACCACGTGGACGTCACCTCCCGGTTCGTCCGCCCCGGCGTGGTGATGGTGCAGCTGCCGCCCGCCGACCGGAACGACTCCTGGGCGCGGGACGCCCGCGAGCAGTTCGCGATCCTCTCCACCGCCACCGACGCCCGGGGCCGCCGGCTGCAGGTCCTCCCGGTGCACGGCCCGGACACCGTCCGCTCCCGCAGCTCCAAGTTCGTCGACTCCTACCTCAACTTCGTCCTCGTCAACGGGGGCGTCATCACCGCCCAGTTCGGCGACGCGTACAAGGACGCCGCCGCCAGGGAGGCGCTCGCCGCGGCCTTTCCCGGCCGCGAGGTGGTGCAACTCGACGTCGACCGCCTGATGGCCGGCGGCGGCGGCATCCACTGCTCGACCATGCACGAACCACTGCCGTAGCCACCGGGCCGCCCAGCAGCCCAGCAGCCGTACCGCACACCTCGTCCATCGCACCGACCACCACAGCCGGAGTGCCCGTATGTCCCCTGCCCTGTCCCGCCGTACCCTGATGCGCCGCCTCGCCGGTGTCGGCGCCGGTGTCGGCGCCCTCACCCTCGGCCTCACCGCCTGCGACCCCACCGGCATCGAGGACGGCGCCACCCTGCCGCCCCCGCAGCCCGGCGGCACCCCCGGCGTGCGCCGCTTCGGCGCCGAGTGGGAGAAGCACCTGCGCACCGTGATGTCCTGGCCGGCCTCCGAGAACATCTGGGGCGAGCAGCTCCCGGACGTCCGCCGGGACGTGGCCGGTCTGGCCCAGGCCATCTCGGCGCGCGAACCGGTCGTGCTGATGGCCCGCCCCGAGCAGCAGGACGCCGCCCGCAAGGCCTGCGGCTCGGCCGTCGAGGTGGTACCGATCGCCGTCGACGACCTGTGGGCCCGGGACACCCTTCCGGTGTTCGTCGAGGAGGGCGGCACGGTCAAGGGCGTCGACTTCAACTTCAACGGCTGGGGCGGCAAGCAGCAGCGCGGCAACGACGCCAAGGTCGCCCGGACGGTGCTCGCCAAGTACGGCGTGGAGCGGGTCGAGACCCGGCTGGTCGCCGAGGGCGGCTCCTTCGAGACCGACGGCGAGGGCACCCTGATGGTGACCGAGAGCTCCGTGGTCAACGACAACCGCAACCCCGGCATGACCCGGGACCAGATCGAGGCCGAGCTGAAGCGGCTCCTCGGCGTGACCAAGGTGATCTGGCTGGCGGGCGTCAGGGGCAAGGACATCACCGACGCCCACGTCGACTGCCTGACCCGCTTCGCCGCCCCGGGTGTGGTCCTGCTCGACCAGGCCTTCCCCGGCACCCCGCCGGACGTCTGGTCCCGCTCGGCCGACCAGGCCCGCGCCGTCTTCAAGGACGCCGTCGACGCGGCGGGCCGCAAGCTGCAGGTGGTGGAACTCCAGCAGCCGGACCCGGACAGGATCACCGGGCGCGGCGACGCCTTCGTCTCCTCGTACATGAACTTCTACATCGGCACCAAGGGCGTCTACCTGCCGAAGTTCGGCGACGCCAGGGCCGACGACCGGGCGCAGCAGATCCTGAAGCAGTACTTCCCGGGCCGGGAGATCGTGCCGGTCAAGATCGACGCGATCGCGGCCGGCGGCGGTGGCATCCACTGCGCCACCCACGACATCCCCGCCCTGGGCTGAACGGGCGCCGGGCCGGCTCCCCGGGGAGACCCGCAGGGGCCGGCCCGGCGCTCGGGGCCGGGTCCGGTCGGCGGGCCGGACCCGGCCCCACCGCCTCACACCGCGGGCTGCTGCTGGGTGACGCAGTGGATCCCGCCGCCGCCCGCACCCAGGTTGTCGATGTCGAGCTGCTCGACGGTGCGGCCGGGGAACAGTCGGGCGAGGGCCGCCCTGGCGGCGGCGTCGGCCCCGGTGTCGCCGAACTGCGCCGCGATCACGGCGTTGTTGCACAGGTAGTAGTTGGCGTAGGAGCCGACGAAGTTCGGGTCGGTGGAGCGGATGAGGTTGTAGTCGGGCCCCTGGATCCGGCTGACCGCGAACGGGGTCCCCTGGGCGCTGGTGGCGGAGGTGAGGATCCGGTACTGCTGCCGGGCGTCGTTCGACCAGGCGTCGGTGTCGCTCGCGAGCGGCATCTGGACGGCGGCCGTCCCCGCGCCGAGGAAGCGGGAGGTGGCGTCCACGTGGTCGTCGGTGATGTCGCGGCCGGCGACCCCGTTGAACCAGATCACCTCGGTGGCGCCGTAGGCGGCGCACATCGCGCTCTCGGCCGCTGCCTGGGACATGCCGGGGTTGCGGTTGGCGTTGAGGATGCTGCTCCGGGTGGCCATCAGCGTCCCGGCGGCGTCGGTCTCGATGGCGCCGCCCTCGGCCACCAGCCCGGCGGCCGTGAACGGCAGGCCGAGGTAGGCGGCGACGCGCCGGGCGACCAGGGCGTCGTTGCCGTGCGGGTTCTGGTGGTTGCCCCAGCCGTTGAAGTTGAGGCCGATCGTGTCCAGGCCGCCCGTGCCGTCGGTGCGGAAGACCGGGCCGGTGTCGCGCATCCAGCAGTCGTCGACCGGGACGTCCCCGATGACGGTGACGGCCGAGCCGCACATCGACCGGGCCTTGGCGACACTGGCCGGGTTGGCGCACAGGGTGACCGGCTCGTACTTCGCGATGGTCCTGGCGATGAGGGCGATGTTCGACTGGACGCCGCCGAGCCTGCCGCGCCAGATGGTGCTGCTGTCCGGCCAGGCCATCCAGGTGCGGGTGTGCCGGGCGGTGTCCAGCGGCACCCGGAAGCCCGCGGCACCTGCCTCGCCGGTAGCGGTGCCGCGGTTCGCCGCCAGGGCCCGCCCGCCGGTCGTGGCGGTCAGCGCGGTGCCGGCGGCGACGATCCCGGCGGCCGTCAGGAACCGACGGCGGCCCAGCGTTCCCTCGGCCGTCGTCCCGGATCTGGAGCGGTCGTCCATCACTGCCTCCATGTCAACGTCCGCTGCTCGTGCAGCAGTTGACCGAAAAGGTAAAACTGACCAAGCGCTCGGTCAATACTTTGCGCAGCCATCGTTCCCGATGCGGCCCTACGAAACTCCCCCGGTCGTTACAGTGACCGCCATGGCGACACAGGCGACAGGCACGGCCGCGGGAACGGCCTCCACGGCGGGCGGGCCCGGCCGGGCGCGGGCCTCGGCCAAGGGCGAGCAGACCCGGGCACGGCTGATCGCCGCGGCCCGCACCCTGCTCGCGGGCGACGGCGCCGGGCGGTTCACCACCCGCAACGTGGCCGCCCTGTGCGGGGTTTCGCACGGGATGTGCCACTACCACTTCGCCGACCGCACCGAGCTCGTCGTCGCGGTGGTCGAGGACATCCGGCCCGAGTGGATCACCCCGCTGGAAGAGGCGGTGGCCGGACCGGGTGGTTACGCCGAGCGCGCCGAGCGGGTCGTGGCGCTGCTCACCCGGCCCGAGAGCCCCGACCTGGCCCGACTGCACTCCGCCCTGCACTGGCTCGCCCTCAACGACGAACGCGTCCGCGCGAGCCTGGAGGCCGAGTACGCACGCTGGCGGGCCGCCTTCGTCGGGCTGTTCCGCTGCCTGGTGGACGAGCGCGGCGAGGACCGCGACCCGGTCCCCCTCGGTGAGGCCTTCGCCGCGGCCGTGGACGGGCTCGCCGCCATCGGGTCGCTCGACGGCACGGTGGACGACGAGCGGGTGCTGCGTACGCTGCTGGACTCGCTGTCGTCGGCCGGCTGACCGTTCGACCGCCCGCCGCCCCGGCCGGTCACGGGGTGGCGCCGGGCGCGACGGGCTGCTGCTGGGTGGCGCAGTGGATGCCCCCGCCGCCCGAGGCGATGTGGTTGATGTCGACCTGGGTGACCTTGCGGCCCGGGTGGAGGTCTCCGATGATGCCGGCCGCGCTGTCGTCGGTGGCCTGGTCGCCGAAGCGCGGGACGATGACGCCGCCGTTGCAGACGTAGTAGTTGACGTACGTGGCCAGGAAGTCCTTGCCCGCGCCCGGGATCCGGCCGATGTCGGGCTCGGGGAGGTCGACCACCCTGAGCGTGCGCCCCCTGGCGTCGGTCTGCGTCCGCAGCACCTGCAGCGCCTGCGCGGAGGCGGTGGTCCAGACGTCCGCCGGGGCGTCGGCGGCGGGGCGGTGCAGGACCACGGTGCCCGGCTCGGCGAAGCGGGCGAGGGCGTCGACGTGGCAGTCGGTGATGTCCTGCCCGGCGACGCCCTGGAACCAGATCACCTTCGAGACGCCGAGCAGCTCCCTGAGGCTCGCCTCGATCCGGTCGCGGGACGTGCCGGGGTTGCGGTTGCCGTTGACCCAGGAGCTCTCGGTGGCCATCAGCGTGCCCTCGCCGTCCACCTCGATGCCCCCGCCCTCGCCGGTGATCGGGGCCTGGATGCGGGGGATGCGGTAGTGGTCGAGGAGGTTGCGGGCGACCAGGGCGTCGTTGGCGTGGGTCTGTTTGCCGCCCCAGCCGTTGAAGTTGAAGTCGACCCCGGCGAGGCCCTGCGGGCCGGTGACGAAGGTCGGGCCGGTGTCCCGGGCCCACAGGTCGTCGACCTCCAGTTCGAGCACCTCGACCGAGGAGCCGCAGGCCTGCCGGGCCTGGGCCGCCTGGTCGGGGCGGGCCAGCAGGACGACCGGTTCGAAGCCGGCGATCGCCCGGGCCAGCCCCGCGATGTCCTGCCGGACCCCGGGCAGTTGGTCTCCCCACACCTCCTCCAGCGCCGGCCAGGCCATGAAGGTGCGGGTGTGCGGGCCGGACTCGGCCGGCATGGCCCACCCGCCGGCGGACGGGCTCGCGGACGGGGCCGCGCCCGAGGCCGTACCGCTCGGGCCCGGCTGCTCCTCCCCGCCACCGTCGGAGGAGCAGCCGCCGGTCAGCGCGAGGGCGGCGAGCACGGCCCCGGACCGCAGGAGTGAACGGCGGGACGGCCGGGGGTGAGCCATGGGGCCTCGTTTCGCTTGGGGTCGGGTTCGGCTCCGCAGGCTACTGACCGGGAGGTCGGACCCCGGCGCGGCGCGCACCCGCCGTTCGGGGGAATCCGCTCACGGCGCCTCGGCGGCGGCGCCCCGCCCCGGCCCGGGCCGTCCTACAGGGCGCGGCGCGCGGCGGCGATCCGGTCGGGATCCCAGCCGGGCCGGGGGACGGACTCCAGCAGCAGCCGGGTGTAGGCGTGCTGCGGGGAGTCCAGGACGCGGGCGGTGGGCCCGGATTCGACGATCCGTCCGTGACGCATGACGATGACCTCGTCGGTCACGCAGCGGACGACGCCGAGGTCGTGGGTGATGAACAGGTAGCCGATGCCGGTCTGTTCGCGGATGTCGGCGAGCAGGTTCAGGACCTGCGCCTGCACGGACACGTCCAGGGCGGCGACCGCCTCGTCCAGCACCAGGACGGCCGGCTGGACGGCCAGCGCCCGGGCGATGGCGACGCGTTGGCGCTGGCCGCCGGAGAGCCGGCCGGGCAGTGCGTCGGCCGCCCGGGTGCCGAGGCCGACCTGGTCGAGGAGTTCCCGGATCCGGGCCTCGTGGTCGGTGCCGGGGAAGTGCAGCCGGAGGGTCTCCCGGAGCACGGCCTCGACGCTGGTGCGCGGGTCCAGGGAGAGGTACGGGTCCTGGAAGACCATCTGGACCTCGCGGGCGCGGGCCAGCCGTTCGGTTCTCCCCCGCACCCGGCCGCCGCGGGCCCGGCCCCGGACGGTGACCCGCCCCCCGTCGGCCTGTTCGAGGCCGACGACGATCCGGGCGGTGGTGGTCTTGCCGGAGCCCGACTCCCCGACGATGCCGAGCGATCCGCCCGCCGCGAGCGTGAAGGAGACGTCGTCCACCGCCCGTACGGTGCCGAAGGTGCGGCGCAGTGCGGTGACCTCCAGTACGGCCTCAGGCATCGGCGCGGCTCCCTTCGAGCGGGTGGTGGCAGGCGACCGGGTGGGTCACCGGGGTCTCCTCGCGGCACCGGGAGGTCGCGTACCGGCACCGCGCCGCGAACGCGCATCCCGTCAACTCCTCTCGCAGGTCCGGTGGTTGGCCTTCTATCGCGACGAGCCGGCGGTTCTCGGACTCCAGCCCGGGGGTGGAGGCCAGCAGCGCGGCGGTGTAGGGGTGGCGGGGCCGGTCGAAGAGTTCCTCGGCGGGGCCGGTCTCGGCGATCCGCCCGGCGTACATGACGTACACCCGGTCGCTGATGGCGGCGGCGAGGCCGAGGTCGTGGGTGACGAACAGCAGGCCGGTGCCGAAGCGCCGGCGCAGCTTCCCGAGGAGGGCGACGACCTCGGCCTGGCTGGTGACGTCGAGCGCGGTGGTGGGCTCGTCGGCGAGCAGCAGGACCGGGTCGCCCATCAGCGCGGCGGCGATCATGACGCGTTGGAGCATGCCGCCGGAAAGCTGCCCGGGGTGGCGGCGCAGCAGTTCCGGGCCGAGGCCGACGGCGTCGAGCAGTTCGGCGGCGCGGCGGTCGGCGTCCTCCCGGCCCAGGGTGCCGGTGAGGCGGACGCTCTCGGTGAGGAAGTCGCCGATGCGGCGCAGCGGGTTGATGGCGGACCGGGGGTCCTGGAAGATCATGGCGGCCCGACCGGCGCGCAGGGCGCGCAGCCGGTCGGGGCCCATGGTCAGGACGTCCTGTCCGTCGACCAGGACGCTGCCCTCGGCGGTGGCGCCGGGCGGCAGCAGGCCGAGGGCGCTGCGGGAGGTGAGGCTCTTGCCGGAGCCGGACTCGCCGACCAGGGCGACGGTCTCCCCCGGGCCGACGGTGAGGTCGACCCCGTCGAGGACGGGTCGGGCGGTGCCGGGCAGCCGGAGCCGCAGGCCCCGGATGTCGAGGGCGTTCACGTGTTGCTCCGGTCGGTCGCTGCTGGGGTTCACGGGGTCCTCCGGGCGACGCGGTCGGCCCATCGCTCGCCGACGACGTTGAAGGCGACGACGGTGAGCACGATGAGGACGCACGGCAGGATCGCGGAGAGCGGGTAGCCGTGCTGGATCGCGGTCTGGCCGTCGAAGACCATCCGCCCCCAGTCGGGGGTGAGCGCGGGGACGCCGAGCCCGAGGAAGGAGAGGCCCGCGAGGTCCATCAGGGCGTATCCGAAGTTGATCGTGGACTGGGCGAGGACGGTCGGGGCGATGTTGGGCAGGACGTGCCGCAGGCAGATCTGCGCGGTGGAGTGGCCCTGGACCTGGTAGGCGCTGACGTAGGGGCGGGCCCTTTCGGCGAGGACGAGCGAGCGGGTGAGCCGGGAGACGTACGGCAGGTAGGCGACCGCCAGGGCGATGACGGGGGCGAGCAGTCCCTCCCCGTACACCGAGACGATCAGGATGGCCAGCAGCATGCCGGGGAAGGCGAAGACGAGTTCGGTGCCGCGGGAGAGGACCGAGTCGAGCCAGCCGCCCCGCCAGCCCGCGGCCAGGCCGACGGCCACGCCCGCGACGGTGGAGAAGGCGACCACGCCGAGCGGGCCGAGCAGGGAGGTGCGGGCTCCGAGCAGGAGCCGGGAGAGGGTGTCGCGCCCGGCGGCGTCGACGCCGAGCGGGTGGTCGGGCGAGGGGCCGGCCAGGGCGTTGCCGAGGTCGACGCCGTTCGGGTCGTCCGGCGCGAGCCAGGGCGCGAGCAGGGCCGCGAGCACCACCAGGGCGACGACGCCGAGGCAGGCGAGGTGGAGCGGGGCGCGGGCGGCCTTGAGGCGGCCGAGGCCGGGCCGGCGGGCGAGGGCGACACTCATGCGTCGGTCCTCCTCGTGCCGAGGGCGACCCTGGGGTCGACCAGCGGGTGGAGCAGGTCGACGACCAGGTTCACGGCCATGAACAGGGCGACGACGAGCAGCGAGATGGCCTGGACGGTCGGGAAGTCCTTGGTGGTGGTGGACAGTTCGAGGAGCTGACCGATGCCGCCGACACTGAAGGCCGACTCCACCAGGACCGTGCAGACCAGCAGGGTGGAGACGACCAGGCCGCCGGTGGTCAGCACGGTGCCCAGCGAGTTGCGGAACACGTGGCGGCGGATCACCTCGCGTTCGGGCACGCCGCGGCTGCGGGCGACGGTGACGTGTTCGCCCTCCAGGGCGTCCAGCATCGCCGAGCGGGTGACCCGGGCGAGCATCCCGATCAGGTACAGCGCGAGGGCGATCGCCGGCAGGGTGAGGTGCCACAGCAGGTCCGGGAAGCCGTCGCCGGTGCCGCTGGTGGGGAACCAGCCCAGCCGGACCGCGAACAGGCCCTGGAGCAGGACCGCCGCGACGAAGGAGGGAGTGCCGACGGCGAGCGTGGTGGAGAGCAGGATCGCCGAGTCGGTCCGGCCGCCGCGCACCGCACCGATCCAGCCGAGCGCCAGGCCGACGACGACGACCACGACCAGGGCCATGGCGACCAGCGTCAGGGTGGCGGGCACCCGGTCGGCGAGCAGCGTGGAGACGTCGGTGCGGTAGGTGATGGAGCGTCCGAAGTCCCCCTGCAGCACCTGGCCGAGCCAGCGGAGGTACCGCACCAGGAACGGGTCGTCGAGGTGGTACTGGTCGTTGATCGCCTGGAGGGCCGCGGGTGAGGCCGACCGGCCCGACAGGAGGAAGCTCGCCGGGTTGCCCGGCGCCAGGTACATCGCGCCGAAGACCACGAAGGAGGCGGCGAGCAGGGTCGCGGCCATCTCCACCAGTCGCCGGGCGGCGAATCTCAGGAAGTTCACCGGGCGGCCCCCACGTCGGCGGCCCACGGGTAGTACATGTACGCGATGGTGGTGGGGGCGCCGGTGAGGCGCTTGTTCAGGAAGACGGCGGTGGGCCACTCGGCGACCGGGATCCAGAGCAGCTTCTCGGAAGCGGTCCGCTGGAGCTTCGCCTCGATCGCGCCGCGCGCGGCCGGGTCGTACTCGGCGGTGGCCCGGTCGACGAGGTCGTCGTACTCCTTGTCGCTGTACCCGGCGAAGTTCTGGTAGGCGCCGGTCCTGAAGTTGACGAGCAGGTCGAGCGGGTCGGTGATCGAGTCGTAGTACGTCTCGGGGAACAGGTCCAGGCCCTCGCGGGCCTTGGGGTCGGTGAACAGCGCGGTGAAGGCGTTCGGGGCGATCGTCCTCAGCCGGACGTCCAGGCCGATCCTCGCTCCGGCGGCCTGCACCGCGGTGGCGAGCAGGGAGACGTCCTGGCCGACGGTGCTGGTGGCGACGGTGACGGTCCGGCCCTCGGCGCCGGCCTCCTTGACCAGGGACCTGGCCCGGTCGATGTCCTGGGCGGTGGGGGCGAGGTGGTCGAAGGCCGTCCTGCGGACGTCGTCGGGGGCACCGGCCCAGACGGCCCGGGTGGTGAGGGAGCCGGTGACGGTGCCGGCGCCGCCGAGGCCGGCCCTGACGAAGCCGGAGCGGTCGAGCGCCAGGGACAGCGCCTGGCGGACCCTCAGGTCGCCGAGCGGGCCCTGCATGCTGGTGACGTTGAGGTTGACGGTGCTCAGGCCCTCGCCGAAGTACAGGGTGCCGGCGCCGCTGCCGCGCAGCCGGTCGTAGCTCTCGGTCGGGATCAGGTAGCCGCCGTCGACGTCGCCGGTGAGCATCGCGTTGGTGCGGGCGGACGGGTCGGTGAGGAAGCTGAAGACGACCTTCTTCGACTTGGCCCTGGGGCCCCAGTAGCCGTCGAAGCGCTGGAGTTCGATGGACTGGCCCTTGGCCCAGGTGCCCAGCTTGAAGGGGCCGGTGCAGTCGAGGCCGCCGCTGGTGCCGTAGTCCTTGCCGGCCGCCTCCACCCCCGCCCTGGCGACGACCACGCCGGCGGCCGTCGCCATGTACTGGGGGAACTGGGAGTCGGGCTGCTTGAGCTTGACGGTGACCTGGAGCGGGCCGGTGGCCGTGACGGAGTCGACGTTCTGGAAGACCTGGGCCCAGGCGGGGGCGTTGTTCGGGTCGGTCTGCCGGCCGAGGCTGAACACGACGTCGTCGGCGGTCATCACCGTGCCGTCGTGGAAGTGCACGCCGGGGCGCAGGTCGTAGACCCAGGTGGTCGGGTCGGGGTTGGACGCCCGTTCGGCCAGTCCGGGGGCCAGGGTGAGCCGGGGGGTCCAGCGCATCAGGCTCTCGCAGACGTTGGCGAGCACGGTGTTCTGCGGGTAGTCGAAGGCCTGGACGTAGTCCAGGGTGGGCGGTTCGGCGTAGGTGGCCCAGGTGAAGGAGTCGAGCTCGCCCTGGGCCGGTGGGGTGTCGGCGGAGAGCTGTACCGCCGCCAGGCCGGCGCCGCGGGGCGGGCCGGAGCAGGCGGTGACCAGGGCGGCGGCCGAGAGCAGGGCGGTGGCGAGGACGAGTCGGCGCCGGGGCGCGGTGCGTCTCGCGGGTGCGGTGGGAGTCATGTGGGGGTCTTCTCCGTTCGCCGGCGGGGGTCAGGCGCGATCGGCCGCGGACGGCGCGGCGGCGGACTGCGTGGTGGCGGACTGCGCGGCGGCCGGGATCTGCTGGGTGATGCAGTGGACGCCGCCTCCGCCGTACGCGATCACCCGGGCGCGCACGCCGACGACCTTGCGGTCGGGGTAGGCGGCGGCGAGCACGGCCAGCGCCGCCGCGTCCTCGGGGTGGCCGGCGACCGGTACGACGACGCCGCCGTTGGCGAGGTAGAAGTTCAGGTAGCCGACCTCGACCTCCCGGCCGTCGACCTCGACGAAGGCGCTCTGCGACAGGTCGACGATCTCGAAGGGCCGGCCCTGGGCGTCGGTGGAGTGCTCCAGCACGGTGCGGTTGGCCCGCATCCGCACGAAGTCCGGGTGCCCGGGATCGGCCGGGAGCTGCACCACGACCTTGCCGGGGGCGACGAAGGCGCAGACACCGTCCACGTGCCCGTCGGTCTCGGTGTCCAGCGCCCCGCCGTACGGCAGCCAGATGACCTTGGCGACACCGAGGCGCGCCTTCAGCTCGGCCTCGATCTCCTGCCGGGTCATCTCCGGGTTGCGGTTGGGGTGGAGCAGGCACTGCTCGGTGGTGATCAGCGTGCCCTCGCCGTCGACGGTGATCGCGCCGCCTTCGAGGATCATCTCGGAGCGGATCGCCGGGGTGCCGAGGTGCTCCAGCAGCAGGCCGCTGATCCGGTCGTCGGCGTCCCAGGGGCTGTGCTTGCGGCCCCAGGCGTTGAAGCGGAAGTCCACGCCGGCCCGGCGGCCGTCGCCGTCGAGGACGAAGATCGGCGCGGAGTCGCGGAACCAGGAGTCGTCGGTGGGCAGTTCGACGACGGTGAGGTCCGCGTCCGTGCCGCAGTGGGCGCGCGCGTCGTCACCGTGTCCGGGCGGGGCAACCATGGTGACCGCCTCGAACTCCGCGATGGCGCGGGCGACCGCCGCGTACTCGCGCTTCACCTCGGCCAGGGTGTCGCCCCACAGGTCCGGGCGGACGGGCCAGGCCATCAGGCAGCCCTCGTGCTCGGTCCACTCTGCGGGCATTCGGTACGTCACGGGAAACCTCTTCCGGTCGGGGTGTGGGAAGTGCCCGCATCCTCCACCGTACTGAAAATTCAGTCAAGCTTTTGTTCCGTGGTTGGCGCCGGCCCCTGAAAGAATCATCAGGACGTGCTCCGACCGGCCGGAGGGCCCGGTAGAGTGGACGACCATGTCGGATCGTCGGACGGAAATACTCAAGGCCTCGACCCGGGTGATCGCCCGACGCGGCGTACGCGGACTGCGGGTGAACGAACTGGCGGACGAGGCCGGGGTGTCCGCCTCGCTGATCTACTACCACTTCACCGACCGGGCCGGCCTGCTGCGCCGGACGCTGGAGTTCATCAGCGACCGCGCCGACCGCTACACCGCCGACGAGGACCCGGCACCGCGGGGCGGGGACCCCCTCGCCGACCTGGAGCAGGTGCTGCTCCTGGAGCTCCAGGACACCGCCGAGGTGCGGGAGAACAGCACGGCCTGGGGCGAGTTGAGGGCGACCGCGGTCTTCGAGCCGGAGCTCCGCGAGGACCTCGCGAGGAGCACCCACACCTGGGTGCACGACGTCGCCGAGCTGCTCGCCCGGGCCGACCCGTGCGGCACCGCCCCGGCCCACGCGGCGGCGGCCGAGCGGCTGACCGCACTCGTCGAGGGCCTGAGCGTGCGCTGGCTCAGCGGCTCCCTGCCGGCCGAGCACGCCCGCCGCCTGCTGCGCGGGGCGATCGAGGCGGAGCTGGGGCGCGCACCGCAGGACACCGGACCGGGCCGCGGAGCCGGATTGGGCCGATCCTGACGAAGCCTCTAAACTCGGCGGGTCCGCGCCAGCCGTGCGCCCGCTTCCGGGCCGTCGGCCCCGCGCGTCCCGACTCCCCGACCGCCGAGAGAGGCAGCCCGCATGCCCGCTGACCGATCCCCGTCCGCCCTCCAGCCGGTCTTCCAGGAGCTGACCCCGGACGACCCGCGCGAGGTCGGCGGCTACCGGCTGTACGCGCGGCTCGGAGCGGGTGGCATGGGCCGGGTCTACCTCTCGTACACCCCGGGCGGGCGGCCGGTCGCGCTCAAGGTGGTGCGGCCCGAACTCGCCGAGGACCCGGAGTTCCGCGCCCGCTTCGCCCAGGAGGTGGCCAGCGCCAGACGCATCCACGGCCTGTTCACCGCCCAGCTCGTGGACGCCGGTGTGGAGGCCGCCACGCCGTGGCTGGCCACCACGTACGTGCCGGGCCCGTCCCTGCAGCAGGTGGTGCGGCGCTTCGGCCCGCTTCCCGAACGAACGGTCCTGCTGCTGATCGCCGGCATCGCCGAGGCGCTGCAGGCGATCCACGCCACCGGGGTGGTGCACCGCGACCTCAAGCCGGGCAACGTGCTGATCGCCCCGGACGGCCCCCGGGTGATCGACTTCGGCATCGCCCGGGCCGCCGACGCCACCGCGCTCACCGGCACCGGACTGCGTATCGGATCCCCCGCCTACATGGCGCCCGAACAGGCGATGGGCCGGCCCGCGACCCCGGCCACCGACGTGTACGCCCTCGGGGCCCTGGCCGTCCACGTCGCCGGCGGCAACCCGCCCTTCGGTGACGGGCCCGACCCGTCCACGCTCTACCGGACCGTCCACGAGGAGCCGGACCTCGGCCCGGCCCCGGCGGGCCTGCGCGACCTGCTGCTGCACTGCCTCGCCAAGCGGCCCGAGGACCGGCCGACCACCGCCGAGGTGATCGCCGCCGCCCGGAACCACCCGGCGGTCGGCGGCCACCTCAGGTTCGGCGACGACTGGCTGCCGCACCCGCTGACCAGCCAGATCACCCGGCACGCCCACCTGCCGCAGGTGCCGGCCGAGGCCGCGCCGGGCGACTCCGGCGGGCACGGCGGCACCGGCGGGCACGGCGACCGGACGGCCGAGCCCGGCTGGGCCTCGGCCCGTACGGTCCTCGCCCCGGCGGCCGTCCCGACCCCCACCGTCCTCGCTTCCGGGCCGGTGCCGCCGCCCTCGGTGTCCGGCTCCGGGCCGGTACCGCCCCCCTCGGCGTCCGGCTCCGGGCCGGTGCCCCCGGCCGAGGGCGGCCCGGCAAGACCCGCCCGGGCCGGCCGAGGCCGCGGACGGGCCCTCGGACGAACGGCGCTGACCGCCGCCGTGGCCCTGACCGTCGGCGCCGCGGCGGCGGTGTTCCTGCTCGACGACCCGGACCAGGTGGAGGCCGCGCCCGCCGACGCCCCGGTCTCCGGATCCGCCGCGCCGGGCACCCCCGCGCCATCCGTCCCGGCAGCGCCCGCCGGAACCCCGTCCCCCACCCGGACGGCCCCGGCCGCACCGACCCCCACCGCCGGCTACGCCCCCGGCTACCGCGGGGTCGAGCTGACCTCGCCGGATTCCGGCCACGAGTTCGACCTCGCCACGGCCGCGGTCGTCCCGGCCGACAGCGCGACCTGGTACGTCGGCCGCGGCGACGGCGAGTTCCTCCTCCCGGAGGCCGCCGACTCCTTCGTCGGCCGGGACACCGGCCTGGGCCTCGCCGACTGCCTCAAGGGGCTCGGCAGCCGTCCGGCCGGGCATGTGCCGTTCAGTGCCGTCGGGCCGCGCGGCGCGTTCTGCGTCCGGTCCGCGGACGGCCGGGACCTCGCCGTGGTCCGGGTGCTGTCGACCGCCGGCGCGGACGGGCCGGTCAAGGTGTCCGTGGACCAGTACCGCCGCAACGGCTGAGAGCCGCCGTTCCCGCACCGGGTGGTCGGGGAACGGCGGCTCTTCGATGCCCTTCGGACGGCTTCGCCGACAAGCTTGACTGATTTTTCAGTCAATGTAAGAGTGCAGGTCCCGGCGATGCCGGAGCCTCCTGAACCACCCCAGCCCCACCGGAGTCCAGCGTGTCCCAGTCCTCCCTCGCCCGCCGCACGGTCCTGCGCTCGCTCGCCGGCGCCGGTGCGATCGCCCTCGGTGCGACCGCCTGCGCCGCCGCCGGTGACGACCCGGCCGGCTCCGCGGCCCCGACGGACACCGGCGGCCCCGGCCAGGCGTCCACGCAGGTGCCCGCACAGCCCTCCGCCCCCGCCCCGGCTCCCGCCCGCGGACGCCGGCTCGGCGGCGAGTGGGAGAAGCACGAGCGGACCTTCATGGCCTGGCCCGCCTCCGAGAACGTCTGGGGCGAGCAGCTCGGGGCCGTCCGCCGGGACATCGCCTCGGTGGCCAGGGCCATCGGCGAGCGCGAACCGGTGGTCCTGCTCGTCCGCCCCGGCCAGGAGGCCTCGGCCCGCAACGCCTGCGGCTCGGCCGTCGAGCTGCTCTCCGTCCCCGTGGACGACCTGTGGGCCCGCGACACCGTCCCGGTCTTCGTGGAGGAGGGCGGAAGGGTCCGGGGCGTCGACTTCAACTTCAGCGGCTGGGGCGGCAAGCAGGAGCACACCAATGACGGCCGGATCGCCCGCGCCGTCCTGGAGAAGTACGGGATCGAACGGGTCGAGACCCCGGTCACCGCCGAGGGCGGCTCCTTCGAGACCGACGGCGAGGGCACCCTGCTGGTCACCGAGAGCTCCGTCGTCAACGACAACCGCAACCCGGGCCGCACCCGCGAGGAGATCGAGGCGGAGCTCAAGCGGGTGCTGGGCCTGACCAAGGTGATCTGGCTGGCGGGTGTGAAGGGCAAGGACATCACCGACGCCCACGTCGACTGCCTCGCCCGGTACGCCGCCCCCGGGGTCGTCCTGCTGGACCGGGCGTTCCCCGGCACCCCGCCGGACGTCTGGTCCCGCTCGGCCGACCAGGCCCGCGCCGTCCTCGCCGAGGCCACCGACGCCGCCGGCCGCAAGCTCAGGGTGATCGAGATCAGCCAGCCCGACCCGGACCGGATCACCGGCCGCGGCGACGCCTTCGTCTCCTCGTACATGAACTTCTACATCGGCAACAAGGGCGTCTACCTGCCGAAGTTCGGCGACGCCAGGGCCGACGGCCACGCCCAGGAGGTCTTCAAGGAGCAGTTCCCGGACCGCGAGATCGTCCCCCTGTCGATCGACACCATCGCCGGCGGCGGGGGTGGCATCCACTGCGCCACCCACGACCAGCCCGCCGGCTGACCCCGCCCCGTTCCGCCCGTTCCGCCCGCCTCGCACCGAGGGAGAAGGGAACCCCCCGTGCAGCTGACCCCCACCGAACGCGACCGGCTGCTGATCTTCACGGCCGCCGAACTCGCCCGCGCCCGCCGCGCCCGCGGCCTGCGGCTCAACGTCCCCGAAGCCGTCGCGCTGATCTCGGACACCGTCTGCGAGGCCGCCCGCGACGGCCTCCGGCTGGCCGAGGCCGTCCGGCGGGGGCGCTCCGTCCTCGCCGCCGCCGACGTGCTGCCCGGCGTCCCCGACCTGGTCACCGAGATCCAGGTGGAGGCCGTCTTCCAGGACGGCACCCGGCTCGCCGTCATCGCCGACCCGTTCGGCGGCGGCACCCTCGGCGAGGCCGCGCCCGGCGCGGTGCTCCCCGACGGCCGTACCGCGCCCGAGCCGGAGCCCGTGCGCGTCCTCGCCGTGCGCAACACCGCGGACGTGCCCATCTCGGTCACCTCGCACTTCCACTTCTTCGAGGTCAACCCGCGTCTGGCCTTCGACCGGGCCGCCGCCTACGGCACCCACCTGGCCGTCCCGGCCGGCTCCTCGGTGCGCTTCGACCCCGGCGCCACCGTCGAGGTCGGCCTGGTGCCGATCGGCGGCGAACGGGTCGCGATCGGCTTCGCCGGACTCGTGGACGGCCCGCTGGACTCGCCGCGGGCCCGGCGGGAGGCCCTGCGCAGGGCGGCCGAACAGGGCTACCTCGGAGCAGTCGACGACGAACGGGAGAACCAGCGGTGAGCAGCAGCATCGAAGCGTCCGAGTACACCGCCGTGCACGGCCCGCGCGCCGGGGACCGGGTCCGGCTCGGCGACAGCGGACTGGTCGTCCGGGTCGAGTCCGACTCCCAGCGACCGGGCGACGAGTTCCTCGTCGGCTTCGGCAAGACCGCCCGCGACGGCCTGCACCTCAAGGCCGCCGCCGTCCGGGACACCTGCGACCTCGTCATCAGCAACGTGCTGGTGATCGACGCCGTCCAGGGCATCCGCAAGACCTCGATCGGTATCCGGGAGGGCCGGATCGCCTCGATCGGCCGGGCCGGCAACCCGGACACCCTGGACGGCGTGGACGTGGTCGTCGGCACCGGAACGGCCATCGTCTCCGGCGAGGGCCTGATCGCGACCGCCGGTGCCATCGACACCCACGTCCACCTGATGTCCCCGCGGATCATGGAGGCCTCGCTGGCCTCCGGCGTCACCACGATCATCGGCCAGGAGTTCGGCCCCGCCTGGGGAGTCGGCGTCAACTCCCCCTGGGCGCTGCGCCACGCCTTCAACGCCTTCGACGCCTGGCCCGTCAACATCGGCTTCCTGGGCCGCGGTTCGTCCTCCCATCCCGCTCCCCTCGTCGAGGCCCTCGCCGAGGGCGGGGCCTGCGGCTTCAAGGTGCACGAGGACATGGGCGCCCACACCCGCGCCCTGGACACCGCGCTGTCCGTCGCCGAGGCCCACGACGTCCAGGTGGCCCTGCACACCGACGGGTTGAACGAGTGCCTCTCCGTCGAGGACACCCTGAGCGTGCTGGAGGGCCGGACCATCCACGCCTTCCACATCGAGGGCTGCGGCGGCGGGCACGTCCCCAACGTGCTGAAGATGGCCGGTGTGCCGAACGTCATCGGCTCCTCCACCAACCCCACCCTGCCCTTCGGCCGGGACGCGGTGGCCGAGCACTACGGCATGATCGTCTCCGTCCACGGGCTGAAGACCGACCTGCCCGGCGACGCCGCGATGGCCCGCGACCGCATCCGGGCCGGCACCATGGGCGCCGAGGACGTCCTGCACGACCTCGGCGCCATCGGCATCACCTCCTCCGACGCCCAGGGCATGGGCCGGGCCGGCGAGACGGTGCGCCGCACCTTCGCCGTGGCCGGGAAGATGAAGGCCGAGCGCGGCCCGCTGGAGGGCGACGGCCCGGACGACGACAACGAGCGCGTGCTGCGCTACATCGCCAAGCTCACCGTCAACCCGGCCATCGCCCACGGCCTCTCCCACGAGGTCGGCTCGATCGAGGTCGGCAAGCTCGCCGACATCGTGCTGTGGCAGCCGGCCTCCTTCGGCGCCAAGCCGCAGCTGGTCCTCAAGGCCGGCTTCCCTGCCTACGGCGTCACCGGCGACCCCAACGCCGCCACCGAGACCTGCCAACCCCTCGTTCTGGGGCCCCTGTTCGGCGCCCACGGCGCCACCCCGGCCGACCTCTCCGTCGCCTTCACCAGCCGCGCCGCCGCCGAGTCCGGCACCCGGGACCGCCCCCACGACACCATGACCACCCGGCGCCGTCGCGTCGCCGTCCGCCACACCCGCGGCATCGGTCCGCGCGACATGGTCCGCAACACCCGCCTCGGCGAGGTCCTCGTCGACCCGCGCGAGGGGCTCGTCACCCTCGACGGCACGCCGTTGCGGTCCTCCCCCGCCGAGGAGGTCCCGCTGAACCGCCTCTACTTCCTCTGAACGCGTACGCCGCCGCCCCGGGCACGTGGGTGTGCCCGGGGCGGCGGCGTACCGGGGGCGTCAGCGGGTGAGGATGCCCGGGTCGGAGAGGCCGGGGGCGCCGGTCTCGACGTGGCCGGCGAGCCGGCGCACGAAGTCGGCGGTCGCGCCGGAGGTGACGGTGACGTCGTACCAGTTGCGGCAGGCGCTCAGGTCGACGGTGCTGGTGACGGTGGCACCCCGGCGGACGGTGAGGGTCTGCGGCGTGCCGCCGTAGGCGTTGGTGACGGTGAGGGTGATGTCCACGCCGCCCGCGTTGGTGAGGGTCAGGTCGAGGTTGCCGGTGGTCGGGTTGTGGCGGGCGGTGACCTCGGGCCCGGCCGTCTTGCCGGGGTTGCGGAAGCGGCGCAGGAAGCCGTTGGGGCCGAACACGGTCAGGTCCGTGACGCCGCCGGAGTACGTGGTGTTCCAGGTGTCCGAGATCGTCTTGCCGGCCTCGGTGGTGTACGTCCACGGGCCGTCGGTGCGGTTGGGCGAGGTGACCAGGAACTGGCCGCCGGCCGCCGCGCCCGCGCTGAAGGTGAGCCGGTACTTGCCCGTGCCGGTGTCGGCCGCCCCGTCCACGTAGGGCGCGTACGCCAGCGGGCGGGTGGGCTTCGTACCCGGCTCCTGTTTCGGCATGGTGCCGGTGGCGGGCGGGGTGGGCACGTAGTCGGGGTGCCGGTTGCGGTCCTGCGGGACGTAGCCGGCCGTGGAGGGGAGCGCTGCCGGGGTCGCGTTCGACGCGGTGAAGTCGAAGGCGGAGGTCAGGTCGCCGCAGATGGCGCGCCGCCAGGGCGAGATGTTGGGCTCCAGGACGCCGAAGCGGCGTTCCATGAAGCGGATGATCGAGGTGTGGTCGAAGGTCTCCGAGCAGTTGTAGCCGCCGGTGCTCCAGGGTGAGACGACCAGCATCGGCACCCGCTGGCCGAGTCCGTACGGCCCGGCCGAGTAGCCGATGCTGCCGCCGTAGTAGTCGGTGCCGGTCGCCACGGTGGACAGGCCCTGTGAGGCGGAGGAGGGTGGGAACGGCGGCACGACGTGGTCGAAGAAGCCGTCGTTCTCGTCGTAGGTGATGAACAGCGCGGTCTTCGCCCACACGTCGGGGTTGGACGTCAGCGCGTCCAGCACCTGGGAGACGTACCAGGCGCCGTAGTTGGCGGGCCAGTTGGGGTGCTCGGTGAACGCCTCGGGGGCGGCGATCCAGGAGATCTGCGGCAGGGTGCCGGCCTGCACGTCGCGGCGCAGCTGGTCGAACAGGCCGTCGCCCGCCTTGGCGTTGGTGCCGGTGCGGGCTTTGTCGTACAGCGGGTCGCCGGGCTTGGCGTTGCGGTAGTTGTTGAAGTAGAGCAGCGAGTTGTCGCCGTAGTTGCCGCGGTACGCGTCGCCGATCCAGCCCCAGGAGCCTCCCGCGTCCAGTCCGTCGCCGATGTCCTGGTAGATCCTCCAGGAGACTCCGGCCTTCTCCAGTCGCTCGGGGTAGGTCGTCCAGGTGTAGCCGGCCTCCTGGTTGCCGAGGACCGGGCCGTTGCCGGTGGCGCCGTTGCCGGTGCAGCCCGTCCACATGTAGTAGCGGTTCGGGTCGGTGGAGCCGATGAAGGAGCAGTGGTAGGCGTCGCAGATGGTGAACGCGTCGGCGAGCGCGTAGTGGAAGGGGATGTCGTCGCGGGTCAGGTAGGCCATCGTGGTGGCCGTCTTGGCGGGGACCCACTGGTCGTACTTGCCGCTGTTGAAGGCCTTGTGGCCGCCGGCCCAGTCGTGGTTGAGGTCCTGGACGAACTGCATCCCGAGGTCGCTGACCTGGGGGCGGAACGGCAGCACCTCCCGCTTGAGGGCGTCCGTCTGGTGCCACACCGACTTGCCGCTCGGCAGGGTGACCGGGCGGGGGTCGCCGAAGCCGCGGACGCCCTTCAGCGCCCCGAAGTAGTGGTCGAAGGAACGGTTCTCCTGCATCAGCACGACGATGTGCTCGACGTCCTGGATCGTGCCGGTGCTCCCCTGCGGGGCGATGGACGCGGCGCGCGCGATGCTCTGCGACAGTGACGAGAACGCGACGGTCGCGCCCGCGAGTTGGAGGAATCGGCGGCGGTTCAGCTCAGCCATGGGTGGGTTGACCTCTGCATGTCAGGAACGAGGGTGGAGGACGGCGCCCACAAGGACAGCGGGTGCGGGGTACCGTCCGGAGGACCGTTCATGACTGCCCGCCGTACAGCAGAAGAACGCATCGAGTTGTACGGACAAGACCTGAGCGAGGCCTGAGGCGGACACAGGTGGTCCCGTGCGAATGTGCGGCCGGAGAGCTCCGACCGCACACCCGCACGGGACCACCCGGGCCGGGCCGTCAGCTGCCGGCGTCGGCCGCCACGGGCTCGGCCTGCACCGGCACCCCGGCCGGCCGGCGCTGCGCCGCGCGGACGCCGGTGACCTGGAGGACCAGGCCGAGCAGGGCGGCTCCGGCGGCGAACAGCGGGAGGACGGCACCGTCCCAGTCGAGGGAGAAGGCGATGCCGCCGAGACCAGAGCCCACCGCGCTGCCGAGGTAGAGGGCGGACTCGTTCAGCGCGACGGCGACCGGGCCGCCGCGGTCCCCCCGGGCCAGCAGCAGGTCGTTCTGCTGCGGGACCTGGAGCGCCCAGCCCACCGCTCCCCACACCGCGATGGGCAGCAGGGCGAGCAGCGGGGTGACCGTCGCGGCGGGGCGCAGCAGGGCGAGGGAGGCAGTGAGCAGGACGAGGATGCCGACGACCAGCGAGTACGGGCGCCGGACCCGGTCCACCAGCGGGCCGATGAGGAAGCTGCCGATGACGCCGCCGATGCCCCAGGCCCACAGGTAGGGGGTGATGTTGTCGACGCCGCCCATGATGTCGCTCGCCATGACGGGCGCGAAGTAGGTGTAGAGGCCGAGGCTGGCGACGGCGGCGAGGAAGGACACGCCGACGATGGAGGCGACCCGGGGGTCGGTGACCACCTGGGCGCGCTGACGCAGGGTCACCGAGGTGGTGGCGGGCAGGACGGGCAGCCGCAGGGCGAGTCCGGCGAAGGAGACCAGGCCGATGGCGGTGACCAGCCACAGCGTGGTGCGCCAGCCGGAGTGCTGGGCGATGAAGACACCGAGCGGCACGCCGATCACGGTGCCGGAGCTCATTCCGCCCATGATGACGGCGAGGGCGCGGCCGCGGCGCTTCTCGTCGACGAGGGACGCGGCGGCCGAGGCGGCGAGCGCGAGGTAGAGGCCGGCGCCGACACCGGCGAAGGCCCGGGCGACCAGCAGCAGGCCGAGCGAGCCGGCGATCGCGCTGCCGGCGTTCGCGAGGGAGAAGACCGCGAGGGAGCCGAGCAGGCCGAGCCGGACCCGCGACGCGGACAGCAGGGTGGCGAAGACGGGCGAGGCGATGGCGTAGGCGAGGGTGAAGGTGGTGACCATCTGTCCGGCGGCCGACACGGAGGCGTGGAAGTCGTCGGCGATGACGGGCAGCAGGCCGGCCGTGACGTAGGCGTCGAGACCGAGCGCGAAGGCTCCGAGTCCGAGGAGGTAGACGAGTTTCACTGGCGCCCCAATGTTTGATAGTCGCGGTACATAGATACATAGTGCGAGGGCGCGGCTCCGCCGCAAGCTCGGCGTCACTTTTCAGCCATCCGGACCCGGCCTTGATCGGATGTGCGATTCTTGGCGGGTGCGCCGCTACTTCCACCCGGACCCCAAGGACATCCGACTGCCCGCCGTCCTCTTCGCGTTGAGCGACGCGACCAGGCTGGGCATCGTGCTGACCCTGTCCGACGGCAGGGAACACACGGCCGGTGAACTCGGCGGTGACATAGCCAAGTCCACGATGACCCACCACCTGAAGATCCTCCGGGAGGCCGGAGTGCTCTGGGTCCGCTCCGAGGGGACGCGCTGCTTCAACTCGCTGCGCACGGCCGACCTGGAGCAGCGCTACCCCGGCCTCCTCGACCACCTGCTCGGCTCCGCAACGCGGGACGGTTACGGAGCCGCCGGCGCCCGCGGCGAGGACCGCCCCGCCCTCCCGGGCGCGGGCCGGGCCGGGGCCGCGGCCGGCACCGACTGAACGGCACCGCCCCGGCCCCGGCCCACCCACCGTCAGGCCCCGGCCGGCCCGGTCAGAGGTCCAGCGTCACGTCGTACGCGACCAGCCAGTCGTTGACGCCGAGCGCCAGCTCCAGACCCGAGCGGTCGTACTGCGCGCTCGTGGCGCCGACCGGCGAGTCCAGCAGCCGGCGGGCCGCGTCACGGTCCAGCAGCGACAGCACCGGCGAGTCCGCGTCCTTGAGGATCGCGGTGAACGCCCGGCGCAGGCCCTGCTCGTAGGCCGGGTCCTGGGTGGTGGGGTACGGGCTCTTGACCCGCTGCACGATCGACTCCGGCAGCAGGTCCTTCGTAGCCGCCCGCAGCAGGCTCTTCTCCCGGCCGTCGAAGGACTTCATCCGCCAGGGCACGTTGAACACGTACTCCACGAGCCGGTGGTCGCAGAACGGGACCCGCACCTCCAGGCCGACGGCCATGCTCATCCGGTCCTTGCGGTCCAGCAGGGTCTGCACGAACCGGGTCAGGTTCACGTAGCTCATCTGCCGCATCCGCCGGTCCGTGGCGTCCTCGCCCGGGAGCACCGGGGTCTCCCCCACCGCCTGGGCGTAGCTGTCGCGGAGGAAGTCGGGCATGCCCAGCTTGTGCAGCAGGCCGGGGTCGAACAGCGACTTGCCGTCGAAGTACTTGCCGGTGGCCGACGTCAGCCACGGGAAGGTCTGGGCCTGGACCGCCTCCTCGTCGAAGAACCAGCGGTAGCCGCCGAACACCTCGTCCGCCGACTCCCCGGACAGGGCGACGGTCGACTGGGCGCGGACGGACTGGAACAGCCGGTACAGCGACGGCCACATGTCGCCCCAGTAGGCCGGCGGCAGGTCGAGGGCGCGCAGGACCTTAGCCCGCAGCTGCGGGTCGGCGAGCTGGGCGCTGTCGATGAGCACCTCGCTGTGCTCGGCGCCGATGTGGTCGACCAGGTCCCGGACGAACGGCGCGTCGGAGGTTCCGCGCACCGGGTCGGCGACGAAGTTCCCGCCGTGGTCGGCGAAGTCGACCGAGAAGGAGCGCACCGGGCCCTCGCCGCGGGCCACCAGCTTCTGGTGCGCGAGCGCGGTGATGGCCGAGGAGTCCAGGCCGCCGGAGAGCAGCGAGCACAGCGGCACGTCCGCGACGGTCTGGCGGGTGACGATGTCGTCCAGGAGGCCGCGGACGGTGGCGATCGTGGTGTCGAGGTCGTCGGTGTGCTCCCGGGCCTCCAGTGCCCAGTACACCCGCTTGGACAGCCCCGCCCGGGTCAGGCGCACGAGCTGACCGGGGCGCACCTCGTACATACCGGAGAAGACGCCGTGCTCGGGGGTCTTCACCATCTCCAGGATCTCGCGCAGGCCTTCGGCGCTCACCCGGCGGGGCACCTCCGGGTGGGCGAGGATCGCCTTGGGCTCGGAGCCGAAGACGACGCCGTTCGGGGTCGGGAAGTAGTAGAGCGGCTTGACGCCCATGCGGTCGCGGACCAGCAGCAGGGTCTGCTCCCGGACGTCCCACACGGCGAAGGCGTACATGCCGTTGAGCCGGTCCACCAGGCCCTCGCCCCACTCCAGGTAGCCGCGCAGGACCACCTCGGTGTCGCTCCTGGTGCGGAACTTGTGGCCGCGGGCGAGCAGTTCCTGGCGCAGTTCCTGGAAGTTGTACACCTCACCGCTGTACGTCAGGCAGGCCAGCGTGCGGCCCGCCTCGTCGGCGACCATGGGCTGGGCGCCGCCGTCGAGGTCGATGATGGACAGCCTGCGGTGGCCGAGCGCCGCGTGCCGGTCGCTCCACATGCCCTCGGCGTCCGGGCCGCGGCAGGCCATCGTCCGGGTGATCGCCTCCAGGATGTCCTGTTCCTGGCGCACGTCGCGGCCGAAGTCCACCCAGCCGGCTATTCCGCACATGTCGGTCTCCTTCTCGTCCTCACGCAGGGGGGACGGGGTCAAGGGCGTTGGAAAACAAGGGAATCGAGGGGATGCAGGGAGCGGGGCGGTCAGCCCAGCCGCTCCCAGTCGGCCTCCTGGAGCACGGTCCGGCCGTCCGGGAAGTAGGCGACCGGCTCCGGGCCGCGCGCCGCGCGCTCCATGGAGGTCAGCAGGTCCTGGAGGGCCAAGGCGTCGGCCAGGCCCGGGAAGGGCTGTGCGGGCTGCTCGCCGTGGACGACGAACCGGGCGACGTCGGCGGCCATCCGGCCCAGCTTGACCACCGTCGCGGCGCCCTCGGGCACCGGCTGCTCCCCGGTGTCCAGCTCGGCCAGCACCGTGTCGCCCTCCGAGGTGCGCCGCCAGATGCGCAGCCCGTCGGCGTCCCAGGCCGGTGTGTCGTAGACGGCGGTGGCGTACTCGAGTTCGCCGTCCGGCGTGCGGAAGACGAAGTCGACCTCCCGCTTGCGGGTGATGTTGACGAAGCTGCTGTAGCCGGTGACCACGCCCGGGCCCAGCCGGCCGACCAGCGCCACGCTGTCGAGGACGTCGGCCCCGGAGACGGAGAAGTCCGACCGGGTGCCGATGACCGAGTGCAGCTCCAGGTCCGCACCGTCGCCGGCGATCCAGCCGACGAGGTCGAGCGGGTGGATGACCTCGCTCGCCACGCCGCTGGTGGGACGGTGGTCGTTGATGCGGTCCTTGCCCCAGGTGAAGTGGGCCCGCACCAGGCTCAGGCCGGTGCGGCGGACGTGGTCGCGCAACCGCGTCGTCGCTTCCGAATAGCGTTCCACGAGATCCATGCAGAAGCCCGAGGTCTTCGCCATCGCCGCCGCCACGGCCGTCGGGTCGTCGCGGGAGGTGGTGAGCGGCTTCTCCGTCACCACGAAACCCTGGAAGCCGGAAAGCTCCCCGAGTATCTCGGCATGGGCGGCGTCCGGCACGGTGACCACCACGACGTCCGGGCGGAACCGGTCGAGCCCCTGCCGCACGGAGGTGTGGTACGGGATATCCGGGTCGCGCCGGGTCCGGCCCACGTGCGCGAATTCCATCGGAATTCCGGTGTTCCGGAACGCGATGCGGAACCGCGTTCCGGCATATCCGAGTCCGACGATGAGGACTTTCATGCCTCGATCACCTCGCAGCTGGTTTCGGCGCCCCGCAGGTCGAGGGCCAGGAGGTCTTCGCCCGTCGGCACGAAACCGAGGCCGCGGTAGAGGGCCGCACCGTCCGGCGTGGTCTGCAGCACCACGCTGTGCACGTCCCGCGAACGCAGCCAGTCCAGGGCGTGTCGCATGACGCGGGTGCCGAGTCCGCTCCGCCGCCGGTCCGGGTCGACCACGACCGACTGCACCCATCCGGTCAGGCCGTTCGGGCAGTGCGCGGTCGGCGCGCGGTCGTCGATCACGGCGACGGCGCAGGCGGCCAGCCGGTGCGCCGGACCGATCACCGTCACCTGCACCCGGCCGGTCGGCCCGGTCAGCCACCGGACCAGCCAGGAGCGGTACGCCGCACGCCAGGCGGCGTCCTCCTGCGGGGTGCGGGCGGAGTAGGGGGCGGTGCCGGCACCGAGCAGGTGGCCGCGCAGCCTGACGAGTTCCTCGATGTCCATGGTCGTCGCCGACCGCGGCAGGTCGTGTGACTGAGCGATCATGATTCAGGACTATAGGCAAATCACCGATACAAGAGAAATGTCCCGGACGATGATCCATGCGGTCGGCGAATAACTCCCCGAGGCGCTCTCCACCTCGATTTATCCGACCCGCTCATGGGCGGCCGGAAACAGAATTTACGAGAACCCGGAGCAGTTGTCTATCTTTCCGGTGTCCGTTCTGAACCGGCGAACCGGAGGAATGATGTTCGACTACGTCGAATTCTTCGCATCCCAACTGGACGACCTGCGCGACCGCGGCGGCTACCGGACGTTCCTCGAGGTCGAGCGCCTGGCCGGCTCCTTCCCCGCCGCGCTGAAGCACGGCCCCGGCACCGGGCGCCGGATCCACGTGTGGTGCAGCAACGACTACCTCGGCATGGGCCAGCACCCGCTCGTCCTGGAAGCCATGAAGCGGGCCGTCGACGAGTCCGGGGCGGGCAGCGGAGGCTCACGCAACATCTCGGGCAACCACCGCTACCACGTGGAGCTGGAGCGCGAACTGGCCGATCTGCACGGCATGGAGTCCGCGCTCGTCCTCCCCACCGGCTACGCCGCCAACGACGCCGCCCTGACCGTCCTGGCAGGCCGGCTGCCGGGCTGCGTCGTGCTGTCCGACGAGCTCAACCACGCCTCGATGATCGCGGGCATCCGGCACAGCGGCGCGGAGAAGCTCATCTTCCGGCACAACGACATGGAGCACCTCGAGGAACTGCTGGCCGGCACCGATCCCGCCGTCCCCAAGATCGTGGCGCTGGAGAGCGTCTACTCCATGGAGAGCGACGTGGCACCGCTCGCGCGGGTGGCCGAACTCGCCCGCGAATATGGCGCGTTCACCTACCTCGACGAGGTGCACGCGGTCGGCATGTACGGGCCGCGGGGCTCCGGCAAGGCCGCGGAACTCGGCCTCCAGGGCCGGTTCGACGTCGTCCAGGGCACCCTGGCCAAGGCCTTCGGCGCGGCCGGCGGCTACATCGCCGGCCCCGCCCCGGTGGTGGACGCCGTCCGCAGCTTCGCCTCCGCGTTCATCTTCACCACCTCACTGCCCCCGGCCGTCGCGGCCGGCGCGCTGGCGGCCGTACGGCACCTCAAGCGTTCCGAGAAGGAGCGGAGCCAACTGCGCGAGAAGGCCACGCTGTTGCACACGCTGCTGCGGGAACGCGGCATCCCCGTGGTCTCGGACGCCGCGCACATCGTCCCCGTGCTGGTCGGGGACTCCCGGGCCTGCCGGGAGGTCGCGGACGAGCTGCTGGAACGCCACGGCTTCTACGTCCAGCCGATCAACGCGCCCAGCGTTCCCGCGGGCACCGAGCGGCTGCGGGTCACCCCGACCCCGCAGCACGACGACAGCGGGATCGTCGCCTTCGCCGACGCGCTCGACGACATCTGGCGGCGCGCCGACCTGCCGCGCCGCCTCGCGGCCGAGCCCGTCGCATGACCCCGCCCAGCCGCGCCGACCGGTCCGCACCGAACGGTCGGCCGCACCCGTCCGAGGAGAACACCACCATGGGGAAACCCGTCGTCGTCGTGGCCGACCCGCTGGCCCCGGAGGCACTCGCCGAACTGGACGGCTACGACGTCCGCAGCTGTGACGGACGCGATCCGCGGGCACTGCACCGCGCGCTGGCCGACGCCGACGCCCTGCTGATCCGCAGCGGCACCCGGGTGGACGCGGCGGCACTGGCCGCGGCACCCCGGCTGCGGATCGTGGCCCGGGCCGGGGTCGGACTGGACAACGTCGACGTCCAGGCGGCCACCGCGGCCGGCGTCCTGGTCGCCAACGCGCCGCTCTCCAACGTCCTCAGCGTGGCCGAGCTCACCGTCGGGCTCATCATCGCCGCCGCCCGCCAGATCGTGTCCGCCGACGCGTCCCTGCGGGCGGGCCGGTGGGAGCGGTCCCGGTTCCAGGGCAGGGAGCTGGCGGGCAGCACGGTCGGGATCGTGGGCCTGGGACACGTCGGCGCCCTGGTGGCCACGCGGCTCGCCGCGTTCGGCATGCGGCTCCTCGCCCACGACCCGTACGTGACCCGCGGACGGGCCCAGGACCTGGGTGTCCGGCTGGTCGAGCTGGACGAGCTGATGGCCGGGAGCGACGTCGTCACCGTGCACGTGCCCAAGACGCCGCAGACCACGGCGCTCATCGGCGAGCCCGAACTGCGGCTGGCCCGCCCCTCCCTCATCCTCGTCAACACCGCACGCGGCGGCATCGTCGACGAGAACGCGCTGGCCGTCGCGCTGAAGGAGGAACGCATCGCCGGGGCGGCACTCGACGTCTACGCCGTCGAACCGGCCGTCGGCAACGCCCTGCTCTCCTTCCCCTCCGTCGTCGCCACCCCGCACCTGGGGGCCAGTACGCGGGAGGCGCAGGAGCGGGCCGGCCGGGAGGCGGCCCAGGCGGTGTGCCGGGCGCTCGCCGGCGAGCCCGTCCCCGGCGCGGTCAACGCCGAGGCCCTGAAGGGGAGAAGCGCGGCCGGCGAGTGACGTCGGCGCACACCCGCCGGCGGCCGACACCCCGCGCTCCGCGGTGTCGGCCGCCGACCCGGCTCAGCGCCCCGCCAGCACCCGGCCGGCCCTGGCACCCGGGCTCTGGCCCAGGGCCGCGCGCCCGGAGCGGCGGGACAGCAGGACGCGCCGGGTGACCTCGGTGAAGCGCTCGGCGAGCGGGTGCGCGCCCTGGGCGGGGCGGATCAGGGACAGCGGGATGCTCGGTGCTCCGCGCAGCGGCACGAACTCCAGAGCCGGGTGCAGGTTGCGCTGCAGGACGAGGTCGGGCATCACGCTGACGCCCCGTCCGGCCGCCACCGACTCCAGGCACTCGTCGAAGTTGTCGCAGTGCACGATCCGCGGGTGCTCGGCGCCCAGTTGCCCGTCCGGGTCCAGGAGGGCCCGGCCGGTCGAGTTGATCACCAGCGGGTGGTCGCCCAGCTCCGTCCAGTCCACCCACGGGCGGCCCGCCAGGGGGTGGCGGTGGGGGACGGCCGCGGCGCACCCCTCGGTGCCGAGCCTGGTGGCCTTCATCCGGTCGGCCGGAGGGTGACCGCGCAGCAGCGCGATGTCCACGACGGCCCGGTCCACGCCCGCCCAGCGGTCGTCCCTGCGGTGCAACTGCACCCGGGCGCCGCTCTCCCGTTCGAACTGGACGATCGCCTCGTGCACCCAGCCGTCCGGAAGCAGCCAGGAGAACCCCAGCCGCAGGACGGGGCTGGACGGTTCCGGATCGAGCGCCTGCTTGAGCTGGGGCAGCAGGTCCTGCAGCCGGTCCCGCAGCCGGGCCCCGGCCGGGCTGAGGGCGACCTGACGGGTGGTGCGCAGGAAGAGCGGAACCCCCAACTGCTCCTCCAGGCGCTGCACGGAGCGCGTGAGAGTCGGCTGGTTGCTTCCGAGCTGGGCCGCCGCGGAGGTGAAGCTCAGGGTGTCCGCGACGGCGAGGAACGCCTGAAGATGCTTGAGGTTGAGATCCCAGAGAGGCGTCTCCGGATCCGGCCGGCGTGACCCAGGGGCCGTCGTCGTCATGCCGCGTCGCTCACCGTGCGACCCGGCCGCTGTCCACCAGGACGGGAGCGGCGTAGGGGACGAGGTCGGCGGTGAAGCGCTGCCGGCCGTCCTGGACGGCCGTGATCCTCGTCCATCTCACCGCTCCGCTCCCGCTGTCGGCCGGTTGCGCGTCGGGGTCGAGCGGGGTGGTGACGACCGTGCAGGGGGTGTCGAGTTCGACGTACCGGTGGAAGGTGCAGTCGAGTGTGCTGACCGCGCCGCCGACCGCCTGGTGGGCCGCCTCCAGCAGCAGCATGCCGGGCACGTGGTCGACGGGGTGGTCGAAGTAGATCGGGTGGTTCGGGTTGACCCGGAGCCGGCGGCCGCCGTCGACCGGGGAGGCCAGGAGCACGTCCCCCGCCCGCTGGCGACCGGTACCGGCGCACGGCGCGGACGCGGGGGCGGGTAACGCCTTCGCGACGGCGGCCTCGGTGTCGGCGTACGCACCGCGCAGCCGCTGGTACACGGCCCTGGACTGGACGGTGAACCGCGTGTCGACCGTGGCCACCGGCAGGCCGCCCCAGCTGACGACCGCCCGCAGGGACAGGGCCGTCGGGTACTTTCCGCGGTAGGACACGTCGAAGCAGCGGACGTCCAGTTCCACGTCCGGGCCGCGGTCGACCCCGGCGTACGCGGCGTCGTCGACGTCGTAGCGGATGCGGTCCCAGATCAGTTGGTAGCCCCGCGGCACATCGTAGGCGGCGTGGCACAGCAGCGGGAAGGTCTGACGGACGGTCTCGCACAGCAGGAGCGGGTCGAAGTCCGCGGCGACCCGGTAGAACGGGTGCCGCGACGGGCGCCGGGCCCGTATGTGGAAGGCGTCGGGCCCCGTACGGCGCCAGCGGGTGAGATACACCTCGTCAGGACGCAGCTTGTGCACCTGCCAGGGTTCGACGGGGACGGTGTCGTCGGAGGCGTCAGCGCTGCCGGCGCCCGTGATGCCGGGTTCGCCGGCGTCGCCCGGGCGGCTGCGGTCGAGTTCCTTGCAAACAAGCATGAAAGACCCCCAGTGAAGGCGCCGGGTCGCAACGACGACCCGTAGGCGATAGGTTCATGTGTAACATAGAGATCGTTCTGTATCCAGATTTGTTGCTCGACGATGACAGGCGGACTACGCGCGGATGACGAGTGGACACAAACACGAACAAGCCTTGAGAACACGGGCCGCGCTGGTCTGCGCCGCGGCCGAGGTGTTCGACCAGGTCGGCTACCACGGCGCGGGGATCAACCGCATCCTGGCGACGGCGGGCCTGACCTCAGGGGCGATGTACTTCCACTTCAAGTCCAAGGAGGACCTCGCCCGGGCCGTCATGCTGGAGCAGGCGAGCGACCTGCGACTGCCCGCCGAACCGCAGGGGCTGCAGCAGCTCGTGGACGTCACGCTGACCCTCGCCGTCGAGCTGCAGAGCAACACGCTGCTGCGGGCCGGGGTGCGCCTCGCGGTCGACCAGGGCGGCCCCGCCCTGAACGACGACTCGGCGTACGACTGGTGGGCGCAGCGCTTCCGCGGCGAACTGGACGTGGCGCGCGAACGGGGTGAACTGCGCGAGGACGTCGACGGGAGCGAGTTCGCCGAGGTCCTGGTGGCCGCGTTCACCGGAACCCAGCTGAAGTCGCAGATCTCGGCGGGCTGGTCCGACCTCCCCGAACGCATCGTCTCCCTGTGGCGCTACCTGCTGCCCGGCGTCGCCTCCGCCGAGGCACTGCCGCGGATCCTCGTCGCCCCGGAACGGGGGCGGCAATGGGTGTGACACCACGCCGGGTGGTGCTGACCGGTGCCACGGGATTCATCGGCTCGCACGTGGCCGCCCTGCTGCTGCGCGATCCGGCGTGGCAGGTGCGCGTCGTCGGGCGCAGGGCACCCGCCGAGCTGATCGCCGCCGGAGCGGAGTGGGTGGAGGCCGACCTCTCCGCCCCGGACAGCCTGCGCGGCGTGTGCCGGGACGCCGACGCGCTGCTGCACCTGGCCTCCCTGATCAGCGGCGACCACGACGCCTGCACCGCCGTCAACGTGCACGGCACCGCGCGGCTCATGGCGGAAGCCGTCCACTCCGGTGTGACCCGGGTGACCCACCTGTCGACGGCCGCCGTCTACGGCCACGGCCCCCACCGGGGCACGGACGTGGGCGACGTGGAACCGGCACCGGTCTCCCCGACCAGCGCCACCCGCCTCGCCGGTGAGCGGCCCGCCCTCGACGCCGGCGCCGTCGTCCTGCGCCCGGGACTCGTCCTCGGCGCCGGCGACCGGTGGGTGGTGCCCGCCGTGGCCGAACTGCGCCGCCGGGTGCCCGCGCGCTGGGCCTCCGGGGCCGCGCTCCTCTCCGTCGTCCCCGTGGTGGACCTGGCCCGGCTGATCGTCGCCACCCTGTCCACCGCCCGCCCGCTCGGCCCGTCCGTCCACCACGCGAGCCATCCCCGACCGGTGCGCCTGCACCGCCTGCTGGACACGCTCGAGGAACACGCGGTCCTCCCGCCGGTCCCCGACCGCGACTGGACCTGGCCGCAGTGCGTCGCCGCCCTCGACGCGAGCGGCTCACGGTTGAGCGCCCGCCAGTTCTCGCTGCTGGCCCAGGACAACTGGTTCACCAGCGAACGCGTCTGGGCGCTGGCCGGCGTCGACTGCGGCGAGGACGCCCTGGCCGCCCTGCCCTCCTGGGCCCCCTGGTACCGGGAGCACTGCGGCACCGCCTGACACGCGCACACCCCCCCAGCAGCCCGCGGAAGGCCGTCGGCCCCGTGCGCTCCCCGAGGCCATGCCTCCGGGAGCGCACGGGGCCGATTCGCGGTCTGCCTCCGGCCCGTCCCGTCCGTCTCGCGCACCCCGATCCGGCCTCGGCGCCCCGGCCGACTGATCACCACCTCACACCGGCGCTAGGGGCGCTTTAGACCGTCTGCCGAGCATGACCGGCGTCGTATCGACGTACGGGAGAGCTGGGATGGGCGAGAAGATGAGCGGCACCCTCCGGTTGTTGCACGAGGACGGCCTGCTGGCCGCCGAGTACCCCCGCGTCCGGGAACTGATCGCCGCGATCGACCAGGAGGGCGACGCGGACGGGCTGCGCCGGGCCGGGAACATGCTGGCCCGGGTGGGCGCGGACGCGGTCCTCGATGAGCATCCGCAGACGCCGGTGGTGACGGTGGCCATCACCGGCCACAGCACGGTGTCCGGGCTGACCGGGCCCCTGACCGCCCAACTGGCGCGGCACGGCGTGCTGTTGCGCCCGCACGTCGCCGACTTCGACTCCTACGTCTTCGACCTGTCGGACCCGGACAGCGCCCTCTACCGGGCGCGGCCGGACGCCGTGGTGTGCGTGCTGGACGCCTCGGTGGTGTTCGACGAGGTGCCGACGCCGTGGACGCCGGACGACGTGGAGCTGGTCCTCGCGGAGAAGCTGGCCCTGTTCGAGCGGCTCGCCTCGGTCTTCGCCGGCGCGGGGCGCGGCACGCTGGTCCTCAACACGTTGCCGCTGCCGCGCGCCTGGTCGGCGCAGCTGGTCGGGCTGCGCGACCGGGCCCGGCTGGGCGCCGTCTGGCGGGAGGCCAACGCCCGGCTGCTGCGGCTGATGGACGCGCACCCGGCGCTGACCGTCCTGGACCTGGAGCCGCTGGTCGGCGCGGACGTGCCGCTGCGCGATGCCCGGCTCGGTGTCTACACCAAGACCCAGCTGTCGCCCGAGCTGCTCGCGGAGTACGCCCGGGAGGTGGCCCACCTGCTGCGCGGGGCGACCGGCCGGGCGAAGAAGTGCCTGGTGCTGGACCTGGACAACACGGTCTGGGGCGGGGTGCTCGGCGACGACGGCAGCGAGGGCATCGAGGTCGCGGGCAGCTACCGCGGCGAGGCCTTCCGGACCCTGCAGAAGGCGGCCAAGCAGCTCGCCTCGCAGGGTGTGCTGCTCGCGGCGGTGAGCAAGAACGACCTGGAGCCGGTGCGGGAGGTCCTGCGGGACCACCCGGAGATGACACTGCGCGAGGCGGACTTCGTCCGGGTGATCGCCAACTGGCGCCCCAAGCACGAGAACCTGCGCGAGCTGGCGGCGGACCTGAACCTCGGCGTGGACAGCTTCGTGTTCGCGGACGACAGCCCGTACGAGTGCGGCCTGGTCTCCCGGGAGCTGCCGGAGGTGGCCGTACTGCGGCTGGACGAGGAGGCCGCGCTGCACGTGGAGAAGGTGCTGCGGGACGGCTGGTTCGACGTCCGGGACATCACCACCGACGACCTGAAGCGTCCCGCGCGCTACCGGGAGGAGCTTGACCGCAAGGACTTCCTGCACAGCTTCACCTCCCTGGACGACTACCTGCGGGAGCTGGACGTCAAGGTGCGACTCGCCGACGCGGACGAGTCGGAGATCGCCCGCGTCTCCCAACTGACGCTGCGCACCAACCAGTTCAACCTCACCACCCAGCGCCTCCAGCCGGCCGAGGTGACCGGGCTGGCGGCCGACGAGGACGCGCTGGTGCTGACGATCCGCTCCAGCGACCGGTTCGGGGACAACGGTGTGGTGGGCGCCGTGCTGGCCCACCGGGACGGGACCGTCCTGCGGATCGACAACTTCCTGCTCAGCTGCCGGGTCTTCGCCCGGGGCATCGAGCAGGCCTGCCTGTCGGCGGTGCTCAGCCACGCGCGGGAACGCGGGCTGAGCGCGGTCGAGGGCAGCTTCCGGCCGACCGCCAAGAACGGCAAGGTCAAGGAGTTCTACCCCGGCAACGGCTTCCGGCCGGTGGCCGAGGGGACCGACGGCGCCGGATCGACCACCTTCCGCCACGACCTGGCGGAGATCACCGAAACCCCGGAGCACATCCGGCTGACGCTGAGCCTGGGAGGGCCCCAGCAGTGAACACCATCGACGACTTCCTCACCCTGGTCCACGCCGAGATCGGCCTGTCGCTGACGCCGGACAGCCTCGCGCTGGGCTTCGACGAACTGCCCGGCTGGGACTCGCTCCACCTGCTGACGCTGCTGACCGCACTCGAGCGGGAGACCGGGCAGCAGGTGTCCATGCCCAAGGTGCTGGAGGCCGGCAGCCTGCGCGACATCTACGAGCTGACCGCCAGGTCCGGAACATGACGGCGGCCCCCGGCGCGCTCGCACCGCCCGGGCGCCTGAGCCCGGGCCGCTCGCCCTACCTGCTGCCCCGGCAGCCGGATCCGGGTGACGCGCCGCTGCGGCTGTTCTGCTTCCACCACGCGGGTGGCATGGCCTCGTCCTTCTCCACCTGGCAGCAGCAGCTGGGCGCCGAAGTCGCCGTCGTGCCGGTGCAGTTGCCCGGTCGCGAGCACCGGGTCCGGGAGGCCCGGCTGCACGACTTCGACCGCCTGCTCGACGAACTGGACGAGGCCCTGGACCCGCTGCTCGACGCGCCGCACGCGTTCTACGGGCACAGCATGGGCGGCCAGGTCGCCTTCGAACTGACCCGGCGGCGCCGGGCCCGCGGCCGGGAACTGCCCGAGCGGCTGCTGCTCGGGGCGGCCCCGCCACCGCACACGCCCCGGCAGGAGATCGAGCCGGCGATGCGGACCGACGAGGAGCTGACCAGCTGGATGGCGGGTCTCGGCGGGATCCCGGAGCTGGTCCGGGCCTACCCCGAGTGGCTGGCCCACGCGGTCACGCTGCTGCGCGACGACCTGCGGCTGGCGCTCAGCCGGGTCGATCGCGGGCACCCGCCGGTGCCGGTGCCGCTGAGCGTGCTGGTCGGGTCCGGCGATCCGCTGATCGGCGCGGCCCTGGCCCAGGAGTGGGCCCGGCACACCACGGCCGACTGCCGGGTGTTCACCCTGCCCGGCGGCCACTTCTTCCACCGGGACTCGCCCGCCGCGACGCTGACGCTGATCCGCTCGCTGCTCGCCCCGGCGCCGGCCGTACGGGCCTGAGGCGCCGGGCGCCCGGCGCCCCCGAACCCCGAAACCCGAACCCCAGAACCACCAGAAACCGCCGACGCACCTCGGCGGACCCGATCTCGGAGACGGTAGACGATGACTGCTGAGCCCACCCCCGTCGTGCTGTGGACCGTCTCGGCGCCCGGCCCGGCCTCGCTGCGGGCCCGCGCCGCGGCCGCGGCGCGACTGCTCGACACCGAGCCCGCACCGAGCCCGGCCGCCGCCTCCGCCGCCCTGCTCGCCGCGGACCGGGCGGCCCGCCACCCCGCCGCCACCGCGTACCGGGCCGCCCTGGTCGGCCGGGACCGGTCGGAGCTGCTGGCCGGGCTGCGAGCGCTCGCGGAGAGCGGGACGGAGGCGGTCTCCGAGGGCCTGTGGACCGGTCGGGCCGTCGGTGCCGAGGGAGGGGTCAGGCCGGTCTTCGTCTACCCGGGCTTCGGGGCGCACTGGGCGGGCATGGCCGCCGACCTGCTCGACGCCGACCCGGTCTTCCGGGAGCGCGTCGAGGCCTGCGAGCAGGCCCTCGCCCCACTGGTGGACTGGCGGTTGACGGAGGTGCTGCGGGGCACCGAGGGCGCGCCGCCGCTGGTGGCGCCGCAGTTCGTGATGCCCGCACTGGTCGCCGTGATGATCTCGTTGACGGCGGTGTGGCGCTCGCGCGGCGTCGAACCGGCCGCCGTGGTGGGCCACAGCCTCGGCGAGCTACCCGCCGCCCACGCCTGCGGCGCGCTCTCCCTGGAGGACGCCCTCCGGGTCGCGGTGGTCTGGGGTACCGCCTTCGCCGAGGACCTCTCGGGCCACTGGGGCATCGTCGCGGCGCTGCTGCCGGAGGCCGAGATGCGCGCCCGCCTCACCGCCTGGGACGGCCTGCTGGACGTGGCGGCCGTCAACGGCCCGGGCTCGGTCACCGTCTCGGGCGACGACCGGGCGCTGTCCGAGCTGCTGGAGCAACTGGCGGCGGACGGGGTACGGGCACGCCGCGTGCAGGCCGACTTTCCGGCCCACGTACCCCAGGTCGACGCGATCATGGACCGGCTGCTCACCGAACTGCGCACCGTCCGCCCGCTCGACGGCGGTCCGATCCCGTTCTACTCGGCCGCGACCGGGACCCGGCTGCCTTCCGAGCAGCTGGACGGGGAGTACTGGGCCCGCCACCTTCGCACCCCGGTGAGCTTCGAGTCGGCCGTACGGGCCCTGCTCGCCGACGGGCACCAGGTCTTCCTGGAGGCGAGCCCGCAGCCGCTGCTCACGATGGCCGTCCGCGACATCCTGCAGGACTGCGCCCGGTCCGACCACAGCGAAGGACTGGTGACCGGCACGCTCGCCCGGGGCAAGGACAGCCCGCTCGAACTGGCCGGCGCACTCGCCCAGTTGTACGTCCACGGCGTGTCCGTCGAGTTCTCCGGAGCAACGGCCGACGAGCCGGCTCCGCGGCTGGAGCTGCCCGAGTTCGACGCGGAGCCGGCCGAGGACGAGCCGTCCGCACCGGCCAACCCGCTGCGCGCCCGGCTGGAGGCCCTGCCGCCCCACCAGCGGCAGCCGTTCCTCCTGGACCTCGTCCGGGAGCAGGCCGCCGCGGTGCTCGGGCCCGGGGACCCCGCCGGGCCGCCGCCGGACGACCGGCGGAAGTTCCGGGACCTCGGCCTGGAGTCCGCGGGCGCGGTGGCGCTGCGCGACCGGCTGACCCGGCTGCTGGGTGTGCGGCTGCCCGTCGCCGTGGCCTTCGACCGCCCCACCACGCAAGCCCTCGCCGAGCACCTGCACACGCTGCTCTTCGAGGCCGGGACGGACGACGGCACGACCCTCGAACGCCGCTCGCCGGTGCTGCCGAGCGAGCCGATCGCCATCGTCGGCATGGCCTGCCGCTACCCGGGCGGCGTCTCCTCCCCCGAGGACCTGTGGCGGCTGGTCGCCGAGGAGACCGACGCCATCGGCCCCCTCCCCGCGGACCGCGGCTGGAGCGAGGACCTCTACGATCCGGACCCGGAGGCCACCGGCCACTCCACCACCCGCCACGGCGGCTTCCTCACCGACGCCGGCGGCTTCGACAGCGCCTTCTTCGGCATCAGCCCACGCGAGGCCCTCGCCATGGACCCGCAGCAGCGCCTGCTGCTGGAGACCGCCTGGGAGGCCGTCGAACGGGCCGGCATCGACCCCGGCACGCTGCATGGCAGCGACACCGGCGTCTTCACCGGAACCTACGGCATGGAGTACGGCCCCCGACTCGCCGAGGCCGCCCCCGGCGTCGACGGCTATCTGCTCACCGGCCAGCTCGGCAGCGTCTCGTCCGGCCGGATCGCCTACACCCTGGGCCTGGAGGGCCCGGCGCTGAGCGTCGACACCGCGTGCTCCTCCTCCCTGGTGGCGCTGCACCTGGCTGTACGGGCACTACGGGCGGGCGAGTGCTCCCTGGCGCTCGCGGGCGGCGCGGCGGTCATGGCGAGCCCCGGCATGTTCGTGGAGTTCAGCCGCCAGCGCGGACTGTCCCCGGACGGGCGCTGCAAGGCCTTCTCCGACGAGGCGGACGGCACCGGCTGGAGCGAGGGCGTCGGCCTGCTGCTGGTCGAGCGCCTGTCGGACGCCCGCCGCAACGGCCACCCGGTCCTCGCGGTGATCCGGGGTACGGCGACCAACCAGGACGGTGCCAGCAACGGCCTCACGGCCCCGAGCGGACCGGCCCAGGAGGCGGTCATCCGACGCGCCCTGGCCGACGCGGAGCTGACCCCGGCCGACGTGGACGCGGTCGAGGCGCACGGCACCGGCACCCGCCTCGGCGACCCGATCGAGGCCCAGTCCCTGATGAACACCTACGGGCGCGGCCACGGCGCCGAACGGCCGCTCTGGCTGGGTTCGATCAAGTCCAACATCGGGCACTCCCAGGCGGCGTCGGGCGTCGGGGGCGTGATCAAGATGGTCATGGCGATGCGGCACGGCGTCCTGCCGCGCACCCTGCACGCCGAACAGCCGACCAGCCACGTCGACTGGTCCGACGGAACCGTCCGGCTGCTCACCGAGGCACAGCCCTGGGACGTCGAGGACGAGCGACCGCGCCGGGCCGCCGTGTCCTCGTTCGGCATCAGCGGCACCAACGCCCACCTCATCCTGGAGCAGGCCGACACCGAACCCGACCACGAGGACACCGAACTCACCGCACTGCCCTGGCAGTTGTCGGCGAAGTCGGCACCGGCACTGCGCGAGCAGGCACAGCAGCTGGCGGAGTACCTGGAGCGCCAGCCCGAGGCGGACACCGTCGCGGCCGCGCACACCCTCGCCGCGCGCACCCGCTTCGACCACCGGGCGGTCGTCAGCGTGACGGACCGCGAGGGCCTGCTCGCCGCACTGCGGGCACTGGCCGAGGACACCGAGGCCCCGGGGCTGGTCACCGGCACCGTCCGGCCGGGCAGGACGGCGTTCCTGTTCACCGGACAGGGCAGCCAGCGCCACGGCATGGGACGCGAACTCTACGAGGCCGTACCGGCGTTCGCCGCCTCGCTCGACGAGACCGCCCGCCTGTTCACCCCCCACCTCGACCACCCGCTGACCGACGTCCTCTGGGGCGACGACCCGGACCTCATCCACCAGACCGCCTACACCCAGGCCGCACTGTTCACCCTGCAGACCGCCCTCTACCGGGCCCTCGAACACGAAGGCATCGTCCCCGACTACCTCATCGGCCACTCCATCGGCGAAGTCACCGCCGCCCACCTCGCCGGCGTGTTCTCGCTGGAGGACGCGGTCAGCCTCGTCGCCGCCCGCGGACGCCTCATGCAGTCCGCCCGCAACGACGGCGCGATGGCCGCCCTGGAAGCCACCGAAGAAGAAGTCCTGGCGCTACTGGAGACGCTGGGCCACGAGGTGGACCTCGCCGCCGTCAACGGCCCCCGCTCCACCGTCGTCTCCGGCGACACCCCGGCGGTCGAGGCCGTCGCCGCGCACTTCACCGCCCAGGGCCGCCGCACCACCCGCCTCCAGGTCAGCCACGCCTTCCACTCCCCCCACATGGAAGACATCCTCGACGACTTCCAGGCCGCCATCGCCGACCTGAGCTACCACCCCGCCCAAATCCCCGTCATCTCCAACCTCACCGCGCAGCCGGTCACCGGAGAGCTCACCGACCCCGCCTACTGGGCCCGCCACATCCGCGAAGCCGTCCGCTTCCACCCCGGAATCCAGTACCTGGAGGCAGCCGGCGTCACCCGCTACCTGGAACTCGGCCCCGACACCACCCTCACCGCACTCACCCGCCAGAGCCTCACCACCGACGCCATCGCCGTCCCCACCCTGCGCAAGAACACCCCCGAGACGCAGTCCCTCACCACCGCCCTCGCCACCCTCCACACCACCGGCCACACCCCCACCACCTGGACCACAACCACCCCCACCCCCATCGACCTGCCCACCTACCCCTTCCAACACCAGCACTACTGGCTCACCCCCCAGCAACCCACCGGCGACCTCGGCACCGCCGGCCTCACCTCCCCCGGCCACCCGCTCCTCGGCGCCCTCATCACCCTCGCCGACAGCGACCAACTCGTCCTCACCGGGCGCATCTCCACCACGACCCACCCCTGGCTCGCCGACCACACCATCGCCGGGTCGGTCCTCCTGCCCGGCACCGCCTTCGTCGACCTCGCCCTCCACGCCGCCCAGCACACCGACACCCCGACGGTCGAGGAACTGACGCTGGAGGTCCCGCTGTTCCTGCACGACCGCGACGCGGTCGACCTGCAGGTCAGCGTCGAGGCGCCCGACTCCGAGGGCCGGCGCGCGCTCACCGTCCACTCGCGCGCGGACGAGGACCACCCCTGGACCCGCCACGCCACCGGCACCCTCACCAACACCACCCCCCACACCCCCGACACCGACACCACCTGGCCCCCCGCCACCGCCACCCCCATCGACCTCACCGACACCTACCACCACCTCACCGAACGCGGCTACACCTACGGCCCCGCCTTCCAAGGCCTCACCAAAGCCTGGCGCGACACCGACAACACCCTCCACGCCGAAATCACCCTCCCCACCCACCTCACCCCCGAAGGCCACACCCTCCACCCCGCCCTCCTCGACGCCACCCTCCACACCCTCCTGATCGCCGGCACCGAGCGCGGCCTTCCGTTCACCTTCCGGGGTGTGACGCTGCACTCCGTCGGCGCCACCCGGCTCCGGCTCACGGCCCGCCCGTCCGTCGACGGCACCGGAACCACGCTGCGCCTCACCGATCCGACCGGCGCACCGGTCGCCGAGATCGACGCGCTGGTGATGCGCGAGGCCTCCGCCGAGCAGTTGCGCGACGCCGACCAGCGGCACCCGCTGTACACCGTCGCCTGGCAGCCCGCAGCCGCCGCGCTCGCCGAGGCGACCGGCGGCCGCTGGGCCCTGATCGGCGATGCCGGAACGGCCGAGGCGCTCGAAGCCGTCCGGTACGAGGACGCAGCCGCCCTGCGCGCGGCCCTCGACGACGGGACGGCCGAACCGCCCGAGGTCCTGGTGTACACGCCGGGCCACCCCGAGGCGGACGGCACGGACGGTGGCGCCCTGTTCGAGGCGGCCCGCCGGGCCTCCCACGACGCCCTGGCGACCGTCCAGGCGCTGCTCCACGACGACCGGCTGGCCGAGACCCCGGTGCTGGTGCTGACCCGGCACGCCGTGCCGGCCGGCGGCCCGACCGAGCCCGGGGTGCCGGCCGCGGCCCCGGTGTGGGGTCTGCTGCGGACCGTGCAGTCGGAGTATCCGGGCCGGTTCACCCTGGTGGATCACGACGGCACGCCCGAGTCGCTGCGGGTCCTGCGCGCCGCTGCCGCCGCCGGTGAGCCGCAGTCCGCGCTTCGGGCCGGTGTTCTCCAGGTGCCCCGGCTCGCCCGCGTCAACGCTCCGACCGCGGCCGACTCCGGCCCGGTGCGGCTCGCCCCGGAGGGCACGGTGCTGATCACGGGTGCCTTCGGACGGCTGGGTGCCCTGCTGGCCCGGCACCTGGTCACCGAGCACGGCGTCCGGCACCTCCTCCTCACCAGCCGCAGGGGCGCCGACGCGCCCGGCGCCGCCGACCTCATCGCCGAACTCACCGACTCCGGTGCCGAGGTCCGGGCCGTCGCCTGCGACACCACCGACCGCGACGCCGTCGCCGCCCTCCTCACCGCCGTACCCACCGACCACCCCCTCACCGCCGTCATCCACACCGCCGGCGTCCTCGACGACGGCATCATCACCGCCCTCACCCCCGAGCGCCTCGACACCGTCCTGCGCCCGAAGGTCCGGGCCGCGCTGCACCTCCACGAGCTGACAGCCGAACTCCCGCTGTCCGCCTTCGTCCTGTACTCCTCGGTCTCCGGTCTGATCGGCGCCGCGGGCCAGGCCAACTACGCCGCCGCCAACGCCTTCCTGGACGCCCTCGCCCACCACCGGCACACCCTCGGCCTGCCCGCCACCTCCCTCGCCTGGGGCCTCTGGGACGAGGGCGGCATGGGCGAGAAGCTCAGCGGCGCCGACCTCGCGCGCATGGCCCGCGCGGGCGTCGCGGCGATGTCCGAGGACGAGGGGCTGGCGTTCCTCGACGCCGCCCTCGACCGCCCCGAGGCCCTGCTCGTCCCGGCCAGGCTCGACCTCGCCGCCGTCCGGGCGCGGTCCGGCGCCGAATCCGTCCCGGCGCTGCTGCGCGGGCTGGTTCGGACCGCCCCGCAGCGGGTCCGGGCCAGGGCCGCCCAGCCGGCGGGCAACGAGTTCGCCGAGCGGCTGGCCGGCCTGGACACGACCCAACGTCTCGCCGCCGCACTGGAGTTGGTCCGTACGTCGGCGGCCTCCGTGCTCGGCCACAGCAGCGCGGACACGGTCGACGCCTCCGCCGGCTTCAAGGAGCTGGGCGTCGACTCGCTGAGCGCGGTCGAACTGCGCAACCGCATCAACTCGGCGACCGGGCTCCGACTTTCGGCCACCCTGGTGTTCGACTACCCGACACCCGGCGCGCTGGCCGAGCACCTGCAGGAGCAACTCGCCAAGGCCGCGGGCCTCGTCCAGGCACCCCGCCCGCGGACCACGCGAGCCGCCGGTTCCGGGACCGCCGCCGACGCGGAGCCGATCGCCGTCATCGGCATGGCCTGCCACTACCCGGGCGGCGTCACCACGCCCGAGGAACTGTGGCAGCTGGTCGACCAGGGCCTCGACGGGATCGGCCCGTTCCCGTACGACCGCGGCTGGCCGGAGGACCTCCACGACCCGGACCCCGAGGCGGTCGGCAAGTCCATCACCGACCGGGGCGGATTCCTCTACCGAGCGGGCGAGTTCGACCCCGAGTTCTTCGGGATCAGCCCGCGCGAGGCCACCGCGATGGACCCGCAGCAGCGGCTGCTGCTGGAGACCGCCTGGGAGACCTTCGAGCGGGCCGGCATCGACCCGACCACCCTGCGCGGCAGCGACACCGGGGTCTTCGCCGGGGTGATGTACCACGACTACGCCCCGCCGGTTCAGCTCATGCCGAAGGAGCTGGAGGGCATCCTGCTGACCGGCAACACCGGCAGCGTCGTCTCCGGCCGGATCGCCTACAACTTCGGTCTCGAAGGCCCGGCGATCACGGTGGACACCGCCTGCTCCTCCTCCCTGGTCGCCCTGCACCTGGCCGCCCAGGCCCTGCGGGCCGGCGAGTGCTCGCTCGCCCTCGCGGGCGGCGCCACCGTCATGTCCACCCCGGGCACCTTCGTGGAGTTCAGCCGCCAGCGCGGGCTGTCCCCGGACGGGCGCTGCAAGGCCTTCTCCGACGAGGCGGACGGCACCGGCTGGAGCGAGGGCGTCGGCCTGCTGCTGGTCGAGCGCCTGTCGGACGCCCGCCGCAACGGCCACCCGGTGCTGGCGATCGTCCGGGGCACCGCCGTCAACCAGGACGGCGCCAGCAACGGCCTGACCGCGCCCAACGGCCCCAGCCAGGAACGCGTCATCCGGCAGGCCCTGGCGAACGCGCGGCTCGCACCGGAGGAGATCGACGCCGTCGAGGCGCACGGCACCGGCACCCGCCTCGGCGACCCCATCGAGGCCCAGGCGCTGCTGAACACCTACGGCGAGGCCCACGATGCCGAACACCCGCTCTGGCTCGGGTCGTTGAAGTCCAACATCGGACACTCCCAGGCGGCGGCCGGCGTCGGGGGCGTGATCAAGATGATCATGGCGATGCGGCACGCAACCCTGCCACGCACCCTGCACGCCGAACAGCCGACCAGCCACGTCGACTGGTCCGACGGAACGGTGCGGCTGCTCGACGAGGCACGGCCGTGGGACGTCGAGGACGACCGTCCCCGCCGGGCGGCGGTGTCGTCCTTCGGCATCAGCGGCACCAACGCCCACGTCATCCTCGAACAGCCCGCGGAGGCACCTCGGCCGACCGAGCCGACGGAACAGCCACCGCTGCTCCTCGCGGCGCGCACCACGCAGGCACTGCGCGAGCGGGCACGGCAGCTGACGGCCTTCCTGACCCAGCAGCCCGAGACGGAGACCGCTTCCGTCGCCCACAGCCTCGCCGCGCGCACCCGTTTCGACCACCGGGCGGTCGTGACCGCGACGGACCGCGACGGCGTGCTCGCCGCACTGCGGGCACTGGCCGAGGACACCGAGGCCCCCGGCCTCGTCACCGGCGCACTCCGGCCCGGCAGGACGGCGTTCCTGCTCACCGGACAGGGCAGCCAGCGCCACGGCATGGGACGCGAACTCTACGAGGCCGTACCGGCGTTCGCCGCCTCACTCGACGAAACCGCCAGCCTGTTCACCCCCCACCTCGACCACCCGCTGACCGACGTCCTCTGGGGCGACGACCCGGACCTCATCCACCAGACCGCCTACACCCAGGCCGCACTGTTCACCCTGCAGACCGCCCTCTACCGGACCCTCGAACAGCACGGCATCACCCCCGACTACCTCATCGGCCACTCCATCGGCGAAGTCACCGCCGCCCACCTCGCCGGCGTGTTCTCGCTGGAGGACGCGGTCAGCCTCGTCGCCGCCCGCGGACGCCTCATGCAGTCCGCCCGCAACGACGGCGCGATGGCCGCCCTGGAAGCCACCGAAGAAGAAGTCCTGGCGCTACTGGAGACGCTGGGCCACGAGGTGGACCTCGCCGCCGTCAACGGCCCCCGCTCCACCGTCGTCTCCGGCGACACCCCGGCCGTCGAGGCCATCACCGCGCACTTCACCGCCCAGGGCCGGCGCACCACCCGCCTCCAGGTCAGCCACGCCTTCCACTCCCCCCACATGGAAGACATCCTCGACGACTTCCAGGCCGCCATCGCCGACCTGACCTACCACCCCGCCCAAATCCCCGTCATCTCCAACCTCACCGCACAGCCCGTCACCGGAGAGCTCACCGACCCCGCCTACTGGGCCCGCCACATCCGCGAAGCCGTCCGCTTCCACCCCGGAATCCAGTACCTCGAAACCGCGGGCGTCACCCGCTACCTGGAGCTCGGCCCCGACACCACCCTCACCGCACTCACCCGCCAGAGCCTCACCACCGACGCCACCGCCATCCCCACCCTGCGCAAGAACACCCCCGAAACCCAGTCCTTCACCACCGCCCTCGCCACCCTCCACACCACCGGCCACACCCCCACCTGCTACCAGCCGGCCACCCCCACGCCCCACGCCGACCTCCCCACCTACCCGTTCCAGCGCCAGCGCTACTGGGTCGACCGCACCACCACGAAGCCGACCGACGTCACCGCCGCGGGCCTCACCTCCGCCGGCCACCCACTCCTCGGCGCCCTGATCACCCTCGCCGACAGCGACCAGCTCGTCCTCACCGGGCGCATCTCCACCACGACCCACCCCTGGCTCGCCGACCACACCATCGCCGGATCGGTCCTCCTGCCCGGCACCGCCTTCGTCGACCTCGCCCTCCACGCCGCCCAACACACCGGCAGCGCCACCCTGGAGGACCTGACCCTCGCCGCTCCGCTGGTCCTGCGCGAGCAGCAGGCCGTGGACCTCCAACTCACCGTCGACGCACCGGACTCCGAAGGCCGGCGCGCGCTCACCATCCACTCGCGTGCGGACGAGGAGCACCCCTGGACCCGCCACGCCACCGGCACCCTCACCAACACCACCCCCCACACCCCCGACACCGACACCGACACCGACACCACCTGGCCCCCCGCCACCGCCACCCCCATCGACCTCACCGACACCTACCACCACCTCACCCAACGCGGCTACACCTACGGCCCCACCTTCCAAGGCCTCACCAAAGCCTGGCGCGACACCGACAACACCCTCCACGCAGAAATCACCCTCCCCACCCACCTCACCCCCGAAGGCCACACCCTCCACCCCGCCCTCCTCGACGCCACCCTCCACACCCTCCTCATCACCACCACCCCCGACACCCCCCTCCTCATCCCCTTCAACTGGACCGACACCACCCTCCACACCACCAACGCCACCACCCTCCACGCCACCCTCACCCCCACCACCCCCGACACCACCCACCTCACCATCACCGACCCCACCGGCACCCCCGTCCTCACCG
>NZ_JBICYZ010000058.1:0-60393 GCF_043201465.1 Kitasatospora sp. NPDC048298 | reverse complement strand
CGCGCCCGGGCCCAGCGGGACCTCTCGTTACTGTTGCACGGGGCGCCGGGACCGGGACCGCGGCCCGGCCCACACCGCGGGGGGGGCCCCTCAACCCCGGCCCCGCCCCGGCTTCACACGTATCGGCCGGGCGGCTCAGAAGCCCCCGGTCTGCTCATCCCGGCGGCGCTGCCAGCGCTGCTCCACCCGGTCCATCATCCCGGCCTTGCGGCGCGGGGCGGCGGCCGGGCGGGCCCCGGCCCCCTGGCCGGCGGGCCCACGGCGCCAGCCGGTCACGGCGAACACCGCACACCCGAGCATCACCAGGAAGCCCACGACGCTGACCCAGATCTGGTCCGGCACGACCATGCCGCCCATCAGCAGGCCGATGCCCACCACGAAGCCGGCGACGGCCAGGTAGACCCGCCGACGGGTGTAGGTGCGCAGCCCGGTTCCCTCAAGCGCAGACGCGAATTTGGGATCTTCGGCATACAGCGCTCGCTCCATCTGGTCGAGCAGTCGCTGCTCGTGCTCCGAGAGCGGCACGGAGTCCTCCTACTCGTCGGTCGCGGGTGCGACCGGTCCGCCCACCCCGGTTGGGGAGGCAAGTCCAATCAGCCTTGGGGCACACGGTCGGACGCCCGTGTGGGGGACCCGGCCCGTGTCGTCCATATGCCCCACGCGTCCGGCTGTCATGCTTTCCGGCTTTACCCAGATCATACGGTCCGTGGGCCCGTTACGGAGTGGTCGGCGCCGCGTGGGACGGGCCACTTCGTGCGGGGACGGCCGCACCGGTGTCAACGCACCACGCCCCGGACAAGTGCCCGATCGGATGGAATCGTCCCGGACCTGGGCAGGTTCGCCGCCGGGCGCCGTGGCAGGGCCGGAACCGGGCGGCGCGGGGCGGGAACACGGCCGGGAGAACCGACGGCTTCAAGATCATGAACCGCCGCCGTACGGCGTGCGAAGAAGCCGTACGGCGGCGGGAGAGTCGGTGAAGGGGCGCGCGGGCCCGGAGGGGCGCCTCAGCCCAGGGTGGCCAGCAGGTGCAGCTGGGTCGCCACGGCGTGGAAGGCGGGCTGCGCGGCGGCGGCCTCCTCCAGCTTCAGCAGCGCGTCCAGCGCGCCCGGCTCGGTGTCCACCAGCACGCCGGGGACGAGGTCGGAGAAGACCCGTACGCCGTGCACCGACTCCACCCGCAGGCCCGCGGCCTCGGCCAGCCGGCCCAGTTCCTCGCCGGTGAAGCGGCGCGGCATCGGGTCCTGCTCGCCCCAGCGGCCGTCGGCGGCGGTGAGCACGGTGCGGGCCTCGTTGAAGTGGCCGGCCAGCGCGCGGGCCAGCACGGCGCCGTTGCGGTTCGCCGCCAGCAGGCTGACCACGCCGCCCTCGCGCAGGGTGCCCGCCAGGCTGCCGAGCGCCTCGGCCGGGTCGTCCACCATCTCCAGCACGCCGTGGCAGAGCACCGCGTCGACGCTGCCGGCGGCGACCAGCTCGGGCAGGGTCTGGGTGTCGCCCTGGACGGCCCGCACCAGGTCCGTCACACCGGCCTCGGCGGCCCGGCGCTCCAGCGCGAACAGGGCGTCCGGGCTCGGGTCGACCACGGTGACCCGGTGGCCGAGCTTGGCGACCGGCACGGCGAAGTTCCCGGTGCCGCCGCCGGTGTCGACCACGTCGAGCACCGGCTGGTCCAGCTCGGCCGACCGCTTCTCCAGGGCCGCCCGGACCACCTCCCACACCACGGCGGTACGCAGGGCACTGCGGGGACGCGTCGGGTACAAGGTGGGGCTCCTTGGCACGTGCAGTTCGATCAGGATGCCTCCACCTTAGACCGGCCCGGCGGGGACCCCGCCCACGCCCGGCGGCTCGCCGCCGTCCGGCGGCAGCCGGGGCGGGGGCGGGGCGGCGTGCAGGCCGAGCAGGCGCTCGACCAGGCGCAGGAACAGGACGGAGTTGCGGATCAGGTCGTCGGCGTCGCGGGCCGAGGCGGCGCCCCTGATCCCGGCCTCGGCGGCGGCCCGGCGGCGGGCACCCGCACCGTAGTAGAGCGCCCACTCGGCGAGTTCGGGGGCCACCTCGGGCAGCACCTCCCAGGCGCTGCGGATGGCCTTGCGGCGGCGCGGGCTCTTCTCCGGGCGGCCGCGCACCGCCAGGACGGCGGCCACCGTGCGCAGCGCGGCCAGGTGGGCGGTGGCGTAGCGCTCCAGCGGGTCCTCCAGGGCGCGGGCCCGGGCGAGGGTGCGGTGGGCGTCGGCGAGCAGGTCGAGGGCGGCCGGCGGCGCGGAGACCCGGCGCAGCACGGGGTGGACGTCCGCTGTGGCGGGGCGTCCGGCGGACGGACCCGGGAAGAGCGGCAGGGCGGCGGAGTGGAGGCGGGCGGTGACGGGCTCAGGACGGCTGATGGTCATGGTCTCCCCCGTTCCGAGGCAGCGCGCGGACCGGGTGGTCCGTGCGTCTCCATCGTGAACGGCGGCACTGACAATCCGGGCCCCCGGTGAGCCGGAAGCGGGCAGGGTGGCCGGAAAGGCTCCGGAAACGGCGTAAGGCGGCGGGCGCGGTCCTCCCCCGGTTCCGCGCCGCCGCCATGCCGTCGCTCCGCCGATCCCACGGTCGGCGGTGCGACTCCCCCGTACGGCCGGTCTCCCCCCGGCCCGCTCCGCCGCCCCGTGTCGGCGGTGCGAGGACCGTGACCAGCCCCGTGGCGGTCCGTCCGCCGCCTCCCCCTGGCGTTTCGCTTCCGGGGGACGGACGGATCCGCCGCCCGGGTGGGCCCGGCGCCCGACGCGCCGCCCTCCCGGGTACCTCCACTCTCCCGTCTGCGCAGGTCGGCGGCCATCCGCTGAGGTACTCAACCGTGGATCTGAGTATCCGTACTCAGTCCGCCCCGGCCCGCCGGCCGCCGGAACCGGGAGGTGCGCCCGCCGCGTCCCGGCTGCCGGTACGGTACGGCGGAGCCGGGCACGGACCGGCCCCACCGGACGACGAGGGGACGCGATGACGAGGAGGGGGACGAGATGACGGTCCTGCCGCTGATCTTCACCAGCGGACTGGCCAGCGGCGTCAACGCCTACGCGGTGGTGCTGCTGCTCGGCCTGCTGGGCAGGTTCGCCGACGCGGACTCGGTGCCGCGGGCGCTGGAGCGCACGGACGTGCTGGTCGTGGCCGGCGTGCTGTTCGCGCTGGAGGCGGTGGCCGACAAGATCCCGTACGTGGACAGCGTCTGGGACGCCGTGCACACGGTGATCCGGCCGGTCGCCGGCGCCACCGTCGGCGTGCTGATCGCGAGCAACGACCCCGGCTCGCTGAGCGAGGTCGCGGCCGGCGCGATGGGCGGCACCTCGGCGCTGGTCAGCCACCTGGTGAAGGCCTCGCTGCGGATGGCCGTCAACACCTCCCCCGAGCCGGCCAGCAACATCGTGGTCAGCCTGGCGGAGGACCTCTCGGTGGCCGGTCTGATCACCCTGGCGATCTTCCACCCCTGGCTGGCCGCCACCGCGGCCGCCGTGGTCCTGGCCGTCGGGTTGCTGCTGGTCTGGCTGGCGATCAGCAGGGTCCGGGCCTTCCGGGCCCGCCGTCGCGAGCGCCGGGCCGCCCGGGCGGCGGGAGTCGCGTAAGGGTCGCCCTAGGATCTGGTGCCATGGCACGGATCGTCATCATCGGCGCAGGAATGAGCGGGCTCGCGGCGGCCTCACGGCTGGCGACCATCGGCCACCGGGTGACGGTCTGCGAGGCGGGCGGCACCCACGGGGGCATGGTCGGGCGGTACGAGCGAGAGGGCTTCGCCTTCGACACCGGGCCCGGCCTGCTCGCCCTCCCCGCGGTCTACCGCGACCTGGCGCTGAAGACCGGCAAGGAGCCGCTGGAGCAGCTGGTCGAGCTGGCCCCGGTCGACCCGGAGAGCCGGCACCTGTTCGCCGACGGCACCGTCGTCACCCTGCCGAACGCCTCCCGCGGCGGTGTCAGCCAGGCCCTGGACGCCGCCTTCGGCGCGGGCTCCGGCGCCCGCTGGAGCGCGGTGATGAACCACGGCCGGACGGTCTGGGAGGCCACCCGCCGCCCGCTGCTGGAGGAGCCGCTGCCGGCCGAGCGCGGCGTGCTGTCCGCGGCCGACCGGGCCCTGCTGGGCACCGACCCGTACCCCGTCCCGCCGCGCACCGGCCTGGCCCGGCTGCGCCGCGCGCGGCCGTGGTCCCTGGAGCACGTGGCCGCGCGCGAGCTCGGCGACCACCCCGGCCTGACCGCCCTGCTGTTCGAGTCGGCCCTCCGGTACGGCTTCAACCCGGCCGAGGCGCCCGCCGGGGCCACCGTGCTGCCGTACATGGAGCAGTCCTTCGGCGTCTGGTACGTCCGGGGCGGCCTGCGGGCGCTCGCGGACGCGGTGTTCCGCCGCTGCGAGCTGCGCAAGGTCGAGTTCCGCTTCGACACCCCGGTCACCCGGGTGGTCGTCGAGGGCGGCCGGGCGCGCGGGGTCGAGACGGCGGGCGGCCGGATCGACGCGGACCTGGTGGTCTCCGCGATGGACACCGCCGCCCTGTACCACCACGGCCTCTCCGAGTGGCCGGGGGTGCCGGCCGGGGACTGGGAGCCGCAGGAGGTGCCCGGCCGGTTCAGCGTGCTGCTCGCGCTGCGCGGGCCCCGCCCGGCGGGCACCGCACACCGCACGGTGGTGCACGCGGCCGATCCGGCCGCCGAGGCGAACGCCCTCACCCTCTCCGTCCCGCCCTGCGAGCGCCCCACCGTCCAGGTGCTGCGCCCGGACGACCCGGAGCTGCGACCCGACGACGACCACGAGAGCGTGGTGCTGACCGCGACCGTCCCCGCCCAGGGCGAGTTCGACTGGACGGCGCCGGGCGTCGCCGACCGCTACGCCGACCACCTGCTCGCCCATGTGGACGCGGCCGGCCTGGGCCTGCGCGAGCGGGTGCTGTGGCGGGTCGTGCGCACCCCGGAGGACACCCGCCGGGAGACCGGAGCCCTCGGCGGCGCGGTCGCCCGCCCGGCCCTGGCCGGCTCCGGGGGCTCCTGGCTGAAGGCCGCCAACGAGTCCCCCGTCCCCGGGCTCTACCTGGTCGGCGGCAACGCCCACCCCGGCGGCGGCCTCGCCCGGGTCGGCATGTCGGCCTGCATCACCGCCGGGCTGATCGGCCCCGCCTAGGGTCAGCCCTGATGCCAGGTGTGCTGCTGCTGGTAGCCGTGGTTCTGGTCGTACGTCGGCTGCTGCGGGATGCCCTGGACGTTCGGGTCGGGCTGGGGCTGCCACTCCTGCTGGGGCTGGGGCTGGGCGTGCTGGTCCCAGGCCTGCTGGTGCTGCGGCTGCTGGTAGCCCGCGTACGGGTCCTGCTGCGGGTAGCCGCCGTACGGGTCCTGCTGCGGGTAGCCGCCGTACGGGTCCTGCTGCTGCTGGGGGTAGCCGCCGTAGGACTGCTGGTCGTAGGACGGCTGCTCGTAGGGCTGCTGCTCGTAGCCGAAGGCGGGCTGCTGCTGGGTCTGCCACTGCTGCTGGTCGTAGCCGGCCTGGTAGGCGCCGGCGTACGGGTCCTGGGGCTGCTGCTGGACCTGCGGCTGCTGCTCGTAGTACGCGGAGGCGTAGACGCCGTCCTGGGCGAGTTCCTGCATCTCGAAGGCGGCGGTCTGCTCGACCTCCGGCACCTCGTCGGGCACCGGCAGGGGCTCCGGGGTCTCCTCGACGGCGCTGACCTCGCCGACCCGCTTCCGGGTGGCCGCGGCGGCCGCCACCGCGGCGACGCCGCCGGTGAGGGCGCCGAGCAGCGGCACCTTGGCGAGCGGTCCGGGCAGGCTGCCGTCGGGCTTCCGCAGGGACCAGCCGGTCTGGTAGCCGCGCTTGACCGAGAGGGTGACGAAGGTCTGGCCGACCGCGAACAGCGCGGCGCCGGCGCCGATCACCACGACCGAGCCGAGGATCATCCCGACGGCCACGCCCAGGAAGCCGACCAGGGCCAGGACCCGCCAGTGCACCGGAGCCCGGTTCTGCAGCAACACCTCCGCGACCAGCCAGAGCGCCACCACCGCCAACGCGGCGTACAGCAGCAGGTATCCGATGCCCATCCGCCCGCTACCTCCAGTCGCGTGCCCGCGCGTGTGCGCCGCGCGTGTGCGGCGACTGTACCGGTTCAACGGCCGGGGTACCGCATCGCGTTCCCCGGCCCCCGGACACCGGCCGCACACGACCGAGCCCGCCACCCCGGTACGGTGACGGGCTCGTGAACACCCGGCGTCAGCGCTGGTGCAGCCCCAGGTTCTGGTAGATCTCCAGCGTCGCCGTCGAGTGGTTCAGCGTGATGAAGTGCAGACCGGGCGCACCCTCGGCGAGGAGGCGCTCGGCCATCGCCGTGGCGTGCTCCATGCCGATGGCCCGCAGGGCCGCCGGGTCGTCGATGGCCGCCCGCAGCCGGGCCTCCAGGTCGGCCGGGAAGGCCGAGCCGCTGAGCTGCGGGAAGCGCTCCAGCTGCTTGGCGTTGGTGACCGGCATGATCTCCGGGATGATCGGCGCCTCGCAGCCGGCGGCCGTCACCCGGTCGCGCAGCCGCAGGTAGTCGTCCACCTCGAAGAACATCTGGGTGATCGCGTAGTCGGCCCCGGAGCGGATCTTCGCGACGAAGTGCCGGATGTCCTCGTCCCAGTCGGTGGAGCGCGGGTGCATGTTCGGCGAGGCCGCGACGCCGACGCAGAAGTCGCCGATGCCCTTGATCAGCTCCACCAGCTCGTACGCGTAGGTGACGCCGTCGGGGTGGCTGACCCACTCGCCCATCGGGTCCCCGGGCGGGTCGCCCCGGACCGCGAGGACGTTGCGCACGCCCTGGTCGGCGTACTGGCCGATGATGTTGCGCAGCTCGGCGATCGAGTGGTCCACCGCGGTGAGGTGGGCGACCGGGGTCAGGGTGGTCTCGGTGGCGATCCGGCCGACCATGTTGACGGTGCGCTCGCGCGAGGAGCCGCCGGCGCCGTACGTCATGCAGACGAAGTTGGGGTCGAGGGGCTCGAGCCGGCGGATGGCGTCCCAGAGCTTCTGCTCGCCGACCTCGGTGCGCGGCGGCATGAACTCGAAGGAGAAGGAGCGCTTGCCGGCCACCAGGAGTTCGCGCACGGTCAGTGCGCGATCCGTTCTCGTGGAAGCGATGCCGAGTGCCATGCTGGCAGGCTATCCGGCGGTCGGAGGGGCCGGACATCGGATTCCATCTATTGAGACAACTGATGGACGGCGCTCCGGTTCACCCCGGTAGGGCTCTCCGCGGCGCCTCCCACGCGCCCCCGGCGGGGCCGCTCGCACGCCCGTTCCCAGCCGCCCCGCTACGCTTGCTGCACCCCAGAGAACCAGCGGAGCCCCATCGTGACCTCGTCCAGCACCCGGCCGGCCAACCCCGGTTCGGCCATCAGTGCGGCCAGCAGTGCGGCCAATCCCATTGACGTGGAGGACGTCCGCACCCGCGTCAACGCGGCGCTCGCCGCGTTCATGGACGGCCAGTCCGTGCTGCTCGACAAGATCTCGCCCCGGCTGGCCCCCGCCGCCGACGCGCTGCGCGACTTCCTGCTGGACGGCGGCAAGCGGCTGCGCCCGGCGTTCTGCTACTGGGGCTGGCGCGGCGCCGGCGGCCCGGCCGGGGGCGCCACCGGCGAGGCGATCGCCAACGCGGCCGCCGCCCTGGAGCTGCTCCAGGCGAGCGCCCTGGTCCACGACGACCTGATGGACCGCAGCGACACCCGCCGCGGCCTGCCCTCGGTCCACCGCCGCTTCGAGGCGCTGCACCGCGACAACGGCTGGCGCGGTGACCGCGAGCAGTACGGCACCTCGGCCGCGGTGCTGCTCGGCGACCTGCTGCTGATCTGGTGCGACGAGCTCTTCCTGCGCTCCGGCCTGGAGCCCGCCGCCGTCCTGGCCGCCAAGCCGGTGTTCGACCTGATGCGCACCGAGGTCATGCTCGGCCAGTACCTGGACGTGCTGGAGCCGGTGGCCGGCGACTCGACCGACGAGGGCGCGCTGGACCGCGCGCAGACCGTGCTGCACTACAAGTCCGCGAAGTACACCATCGAGCGGCCGCTCCAGGTGGGGGCGCTGCTGGCGGGCGCCGGCCCCGAGCTGGTCGAGGCGTACGGGGCGTTCGGGCTGCCGCTGGGCGAGGCCTTCCAGCTGCGCGACGACCTGCTCGGCGTCTTCGGGGACCCAGCCGTCACCGGCAAGCCGGCCGGGGACGACCTGCGCGAGGGCAAGCGCACCCTGCTGGTCGCCCACGCGATGCGGGGCCTGTCGGCCGCCGACGCCCGGCACCTGGACGAGCGGCTCGGCGCACCGGACCTGGCCGCCCCCGAGGTCGCCGAACTGCGCGCGCTGGTCGCCCGCAGCGGCGCGCCGGAGGTGGTGGAACGCCGGATCGAGGAGCTGATGCGGCAGTCGCTGGCCGCGCTGGAGGCGGCGCCGCTCGCCGACGGGCGGGCCCGTACGGTGCTGCTGGCACTGGCCGAGGCCGCCACCGTCCGCAAGTACTGACGGACGGCGACGGCCTCGGGCGGGTCCTACCGGTTCGGAGCGGGGCCCCGCGGATCCGGGCGGTCAGAGCGCGGCGCGCACCCGGCGGGACAGCTCGGCGGCGGCCGCCCCCGGGTCCGCCGCGGCGCTGATCGCCCGCACCACGACGACCCGGCGGGCGCCGGCGGCCAGCACCTCGTCCAGGTTGCCGAGGTCGATCCCGCCGATCGCGAACCACGGCCGGTCGGTGGCCTGCTTCGCCGCGTACGAGACCAGGCCGAGGCCCGGGGCCGGGCGGCCCGGCTTGGTCGGGGTCGGCCAGACCGGGCCGGTGCAGAAGTAGTCCACGCCGGGCTCGGCGATCGCCGCGTCCACCTCGGACTCGGCGTGGCAGGAGCGGCCGATCAGCACGTCCTCGCCGAGGATCGCCCGGGCGGCCGGTACCGGCAGGTCGTCCTGGCCGAGGTGCAGCACGTCCGGCCGGGCCGCGTGGGCGACGTCGGCGCGGTCGTTGACGGCCAGCAGCTTGCCGTGCCGGCGGCAGGCGTCGGCGAAGACCTCCAGGGCCGCCAGCTCCTGCCGGGCCTCCAGGCCCTTGTCGCGCAGCTGGACGACGTCCACCCCGCCCGCCAGCGCCGCGTCCAGGAACTCGGCGAGGTCGCCCTGCTCCCGACGGGCGTCGGTGCACAGGTACAGCCGGGCGTCGGCGAGGGCGGCACGGGGGTCCGTCATCACAGCGCCATGGCCTGGGCGCGGCGCTTGACCTCGGTCGCCCGGTTCTCCCACAGCGCCTGGATCGGGCTGCCGGGCAGCGACTCGTCCTCGGTGAACAGCCACTCGACGATCTCGTCGTCGGAGAAGCCGCTGTCCCGCAGCACGGTCAGCAGGCCGACCAGGTGCTTGACCGGGCCGGTCTCGTCGATGAAGGCCGCCGGGACCTGCAGGGACTTGTTGGGACCGCGGCGGACCGCGATCAGGTCACCCTGCTTGACCATGTTGCGGACCTCGGTGACCAGCACACCCCACCGCTCGGAGATGTCGGGCAGGTACAGCCACTCGGGGACCAGGGCTTCAGTCTTGGCATCGATCTCACTCACGGCACCAGACTGCCACCTCCACGGCCCACCGCGCACACGGCCCTACGCCACGGCCGCCTTCAGCGGCACCGCCGGGTCGGCCGCGCGGGCCGGATCCAGCGCCGTGCCGCGCTCGATCAGCCTGCGCCCCTGGGTGAGGTCGCGCGGCCGGTCCACGGTCAGCAGCGCGCTCGGCACGCCGTCGCGCAGCCAGAGCACCGACCACCCGGCGTCCTGCGGACCGCCGCGCCAGAGCGGCGCGTCGCCCTCGGCGTGCCGGCCGGCGTACTGGACCATCCGCCCGAACTGCTCGGACCAGAAGTACGGCACCGGGTCGTAGTCCGGCGCGTCCGCGCCCAGGACGGCGGCGGCCACCGCCTCACCGGACTGCAGGGCGTGGTCCCAGTGCTGGACGGCCAGCCGGGCGCCGGCCCGGGCCGACGGGTAGCTGACGCAGTCGCCGGCCGCGAAGACGCCGGGCACCGAGGTGCGCAGCCGCCCGTCCACGACGACGGCGCCGGTCGCGTCCAGCTCGACCCCGGAGCCGGCCAGCCAGCCGGTCGCGGGGCGGGCCCCGATGCCGACCACCACCTCGTCGGCGGGCAGGTGCGAGCCGTCCGCCAGCAGCACCGCGCCGGGCTCCACGGCGGCCACGCCGACGCCGCAGCGCAGCTCGACCCCGGCCGCGGCGTACCAGTCGGCCATCGCCGAGCCGATCTCCGTCGGCAGCGCGCCGGGCAGCGGCGCCGGACCGGCCTCGACCACCGTCACCTCGCAGCCGGCCGCGCGGGCCGCGGTGGACACCTCGGCGCCGATCCAGCCCGCGCCGACCAGCACCAGCCGCAGCCCGGGGCGCAGCAGCGCGCGCAGCGCCAGGGCGTCGTCCAGGGTGTGCAGCAGGTGCGCCCGCTCGGCGCCGGGCAGGGCGCGCGGCACGGCGCCGGTGGCGATCACCAGCGAGCCGTACGGGAGGTCGCCGCCGTCGGTGTGCAGCACGCCGGGGGTGAGGCCGGTGGCGCGGCGGCCGGTGAGCAGCTCGATGTCGAGCTGCCCGTAGTCGATGTCCAGGGCGGTGGAGTCGGCCTTGCCCAGCAGCACGTCCTTGGAGAGCGGCGGCCGGTCGTACGGCGCGTGCGGCTCCTCGCCGACCAGCACGATCCGCCCCTGCCAACCGCCCTGCCGCAGCTTGAGGGCGCACTGCACCCCGGCCAGCCCGGCTCCGACGACGACCACCTGATCCGTTCCGCTCAGCTCTGCCACGCCCGTCACTGTACTCAGCGGCCGACCGGCGGCCGGGGGTGGGCCGGGGGGTGCGGGTGCGGGCGGTCCCTCCCCGGTACGGGCCTGCGGCCGGGCGGGTCCCACCGCCCACACCGCTGTCCACCCTGCGTACGGGCCTTCGGCCGGGCCGACCCCCGGCGTTAAGGTGGGGGCACCACACGGGAGCCCGGCGGACCGGGCTGAGAGGCGGGCTGACACGGCCTGCGACCGTCCGAACCTGATCCGGGTCATACCGGCGAAGGGAGAAGAGCAGCTTTGTCACGCTTGCCATCGCCCGCCCACGCCGACGTGCTGGTGATCGGCGGGGGCATCATCGGCCTCGCCGTCGCCTGGCGCGCCGCCCAGCGCGGCCTGCGGAACGTGACCGTGGTCGACCCCTCCCCCGGCGGCGGCGCGGCCCGGGTCGCGGCCGGCATGCTCGCCCCGGTCACCGAGCTGCAGTACGGCGAGGAGCCGCTGTTGCGCCTCGGCATGGCCTCGAACGAGCGGTACGCGGACTTCGCCGCCGAGCTCACCGAGGCCGGCGGCGGCCGGGACACCGGCTACCGCCGCTGCGGCACGCTCGCCGTCGCGCTGGACTCCGACGACCGCGCGGAACTGCGCGAACTGCACGCCTTCCACCAGCGGCTCGGCCTGGACTCCGGCTGGCTGACCGGCCGGGAGGCCCGCAAGCTGGAGCCGATGCTCGCCCCCGGGGTGCGCGGCGGCCTGCACGTGGCCGAGGACCACCAGGTGGACGGCCGCCGGCTGCTGGACGCCCTGGTCTTCGCCTGCGAAGGCGCCGGGGTCCTGTTCCACCGGGCCGAGGCCGTCGAGCTGCTGGTCGGGAACGGCCGGGCGACCGGCGCCCGCCTGAGCACGGGGGAGACGGTGAGCGCCGAGCAGGTCGTGCTCGCCGCCGGCCCGCACAGCCACCGGCTGCCCGGCCTGCCCGAGGGGGTGCTGCCCGCGATCCGCCCGGTGAAGGGGCAGGTGCTGCGACTGCGCGTCCCGGACGCCTACCGCCCGTTCCTGTCCCGCAACGTCCGTGCCGTCGTCCGCGGCCGGCACCTGTACCTGGTGCCGCGCGAGAACGGCGAGCTGGTGGTCGGCGCGACCACCGAGGAGCAGGGCTACGACACCACCGTCACCGCCGGCGGGGTGTACGAACTCCTGCGCGACGCCCACGAGTTGGTCCCGGGGATCACCGAACTCCCGCTGCTGGAGACCTCGGCCGGGCTGCGCCCGGGATCACCGGACAACGCCCCGCTGCTGGGCCCGACCTCACTGCCCGGGCTGGTCGCCGCCACCGGCCACCACCGCAACGGCGTGCTGCTCACCCCGGTGACCGCCGACCTGGTCTCCGAGTACCTGGCCACCGGCGAAGTCCCCGAGCTCGCAAGGCCGTTCACGCCCCTGCGCTTCTCCCCCGACCGCTCCACGACGAAGGCCTCCGCATGACCGAGACCACCCGGACCGGGATCCCGCAGAACGGGACCGCCCCGACCGAGATCGCCCTGACCGTCAACGGCGAGCCCCGCCGACTGCCCGCCGGGACCACCCTCGCCGAGGTGGTGGCCTCCGTCAGCGCCGCCAACACCGGCGTCGCCGCCGCGCTCAACGAGGCCGTGGTGCCGCGCGGTTCGTGGCCCGCGACGGCGCTGGACACCGGCGACCGGATCGAGATCCTCACCGCCGTCCAGGGAGGCTGAACCATGGCCGACGACCTTCTGGCCATCGCCGGGACGTCCTTCTCCTCCCGGCTGATCATGGGCACCGGCGGCGCCCCCAGCCTGGAGGTCCTGGAGCGCGCGCTGCTCGCCTCCGGCACCGAGCTGACCACCGTCGCGATGCGCCGGGTCGACGCCGGCACCCAGGGCTCCGTCCTGGACGTGCTGACCCGCAACGGCATCCGGGTGCTGCCCAACACGGCCGGCTGCTTCACCGCCGGCGAGGCCGTGCTGACCGCGCGACTGGCCCGCGAGGCGCTCGGCACCGACTGGGTCAAGCTGGAGGTGATCGCCGACGAGCGCACCCTGCTGCCCGACCCGATCGAGCTGCTGGACGCCGCCGAGACGCTCGTCGACGACGGCTTCACCGTCCTGCCGTACACCAATGACGACCCGGTGCTGGCGCGCAAGCTGGAGGACGTCGGCTGCGCGGCCATCATGCCGCTGGGCTCGCCGATCGGTTCGGGCCTGGGCATCCGCAACCCGCACAACTTCCAGCTGATCGTGGAGGGCGCCGGCGTCCCGGTGATCCTGGACGCCGGCGCCGGCACCGCCTCCGACGTGGCGCTGGCGATGGAGCTGGGCTGCGCCGCGGTGATGCTCGCCTCCGCGGTGACCAGGGCTCAGGACCCGGTGCTGATGGCCGAGGCGATGCGGCACGCCGCCGAGGCGGGCCGGCTCGCCCACCGGGCCGGCCGCATCCCGCGCCGCTTCCACGCCGAGGCCTCCTCCGCGATGGCCGGCCGGGCCGACCTGGACACCCGCGAGCACCCCGCGTTCTGAGCGTCCGGCGCGCCCACGGCACCGGCCCCCGCGGCGCGAAGCCGTGTCACAAGCAGGGCACAGCCGGGCCCGGAGGCGGTGTCCTCCGGGCCCGGCTTCGCCCGGCGGCACTAGACTCACCGGGTGGACATGGCACTGCACGACCCCCTGATCGGCAGCCTGCTCGACAACCGGTACCGGGTCGAGCAGCGCATCGCGACCGGCGGGATGTCCACCGTCTACCGGGGCACCGACACCCGCCTGGACCGGGTGGTCGCGCTCAAGGTGATGCACCCCTCGCTGGCCGGGGACGAGGGCTTCACCGCCCGCTTCATCCGCGAGGCCAAGGCGGTCGCCAAGCTCACCCACCCCAACGTGGTCAACGTCTTCGACCAGGGCGCGGACGGCGGCCACGTCTTCCTCGCCATGGAGTACGTGCCCGGCCGCACCCTGCGCGACCTGCTGCGCGACCGCGGCGCGCTGTCCGTCCGGGCCGCGCTGGACGTGCTGGAGCCGGTGCTGGCCGCGCTCGGCGCCGCCCACCGGGCCGGGCTGGTCCACCGCGACGTCAAGCCCGAGAACGTGCTGATCACCGAGGGCGGCCTGGTCAAGGTCGCCGACTTCGGTCTGGTCCGGGTGCTCGGCACCGCCGACGGCGCGCCCACCTCGACCACCACCGCCACCGCCACCGGCGGCACCGTCCTGGGCACCGTCTCCTACCTGGCTCCCGAGCAGATCCTCCCGGACGCCCCCACCGACCAGCGGGTGGACGTCTACGCGGCCGGCATCCTGCTGTACGAGATGCTCACCGGCCACCGCCCGCACACCGGCGACAACCCCGTCCAGGTCATGTACAAGCACCTGCACGAGGACGTCCCGGCCCCCTCGCTGGTCGCCCCCGCCGTGGGCCCCGAGCTGGACGCGATCGTGGCCGGCGCCTGCTCCCGGTCCGCCGACGCCCGTCCGTACGACGCGGTCGAGCTGCTCGCCGCCGTCCAGCGGGTCCGCCGCACCCTCGCCCCGGCCGAGCTGGACGCCGAACCGCCGGCCTCCACCCGGCCCAGCCCGCGCTACCCGACCAGCGAGCCGACCTCGGTGATCCAGCCGCTGCCGCGGCCCGCCGACGAGCCGCCGACGGAGCGCACCAGCGTGCTGGACATGCCGCCGGAGCTGATGGACGAGCTGCTCGCCGAGCCGCGCCCGTACGACGAGCCGACCCCGGTGCACCGGCGCCGGCCGGGGCGGCCGCGCCGCCGTCTGCCCCGCAGGCCGCTGATCTGGACGGCCGCGGCGGTCGCCCTGGCACTGGCGATCGGCGGCGCCACCTACGGGATCTCCGAGGGGCTGTACGGTTCGGTGCCGGGTGTGCTCGGCACGGACCGGGCCGAGGCGCAGCGGGTCCTGGACAGGGAGGGCCTGCACGGGAAGTTCGTCGAGGTGTTCAGCGAGTCCGTCCCGTCCGGGCAGGTGATCTCCACCGACCCCGGGGTGGGCGCGCGCACCCGCAAGAGCGACAGCGTCACCGTCACCCTGTCCAAGGGCCCCAAGCGGATCGCGGTGCCGGACCTCGCCGGGAGGAGCGCCGCCGACGCCGCCTCGGCGCTGACCGGCGCCCAGCTGACCAGGGGCACCGTGACCGAGACCTACGACGACACGGTGCCCGAGGGCTCGGTGATCAGCAGCTCGCCGGCGGCCGGGCAGCTGCTGCAGGAGAACTCCGCGGTCTCGCTGGTGGTCAGCAAGGGCATGGTGCCGGTCCCGAACGTCACCGGGATGAGCAAGGACGAGGCGCAGAAGGCGCTCCAGGCGGCGGGCTTCACCATGCAGACCAGCGGCTGGGACGTGTTCGGCGCGGTCACGTCGTCCGGCCAGAGCCCGGCCGCGGGCGAGCGGCGCCCGCAGCGCAGCACGGTGACGGTCAAGTTCTCGCTGTTCTGAGAACCGGACGGGGTCAGCGCAGCGGCCCGTCGCCGGGCTCCTCCTGGTAGGAGTAACGCTGCTCCCGCCAGGGGTCGGCGAGGTTGTGGTAGCCGCGCTCCTCCCAGAAGCCGCGCCGGTCGGCCCGCATGTACTCCACCGCGCGCACCCACTTGGGGCCCTTCCAGGCGTACAGCCGGGGCACCACCAGCCGGACCGGGAAGCCGTGTTCGGCGGTGAGCGCCTCGCCGTTGCGGTGGGTGGCGAGCAGGGTGTCCGGGTCGGCGAAGTCGGCCAGCCGCAGGTTGGCGCTGTAGCCGTACTCGGCCCAGACCATGACGTGGGTGACGCCGGGAGCGGGCGGCACCAGGTCGAGCACGGCGGCGGCCGACACGCCCGTCCACTCGTTGCCGAGCACCGAGAACTTGGTCACGCAGTGCAGGTCCCCGACGACGGTGGTGCGCGGCAGGGCGTTGAAGGCGTCGAAGTCCCAGCTGTGCTTCTCCGCCGAGGCGGTGGCTCCGAACACCTGGAGGTCCCAGGTCAGCGGCTTGAAGCGGGGCACCGGCCCGTAGTGCAGGGCGGGCCAGCCGCGCTGCGCGCGCTGTCCCGGGGGGAGCCTGGGGTCAGACGGCGGAAGTGGTTCGTGTTTCGACTGACCCATGGATCCATGGTGACAGACGGCGGGCAGGCCTCGGCGCGCGCCCCTTCGCGCTGATTCGCGCCCCCGCCCGTACGGACCGGCGGTCGCCCGCCCACCAGCACGTTTCGGCATGAATCGGATATTCCGACACATGTCCTAGTGAGTGTGAACTTACTGGAATTTACTCCCAAAGCGGTGCCAGGATGCGCAGCACACCGGCAGCACGAGCGCAGGAGGCATCACCATGCAGGGCGATCCCGAGGTCATCGAGTTCCTCAACGAGCAGCTCACCGCCGAGCTGACCGCGATCAACCAGTACTTCCTGCACGCCAAGATGCAGGAGAACTTCGGCTGGACGAAGCTCGCCAAGTACACCCGGCACGAGTCCTTCGACGAGATGAAGCACGCCGAGACGCTCACCGACCGGATCCTGTTCCTGGAGGGGCTGCCCAACTACCAGCGGCTGTTCCACGTCCGGATCGGCCAGACGGTCAAGGAGATGTTCGAGGCGGACCGCCAGATCGAGGTCGAGGCGATCGACCGGCTCAAGCGCGGGATCGTCGTGATGCGGGCCAAGAACGACGTCACCTCGGCGAACATCTTCGAGGACATCCTGGCCGACGAGGAGCACCACATCGACTACCTGGACACCCAGCTGGAGCTGCTGGAGAAGCTCGGCGAGGCGCTCTACATCGCCCAGGTCATCGAGCAGCCGGAGTCCTGAGGGCGCACGGCCCCGGGCTCAGGCCGCCCGCAGCGGGACCACCGGGGCGATCCCCGGGGCCGGCGCCGGCACGGTCGGCCCCGCCGCCGGGACCTCCGGGTCCGCGAGGCCGAGCTTCGCGGCCAGCCGGGCGGTCGGGCAGGGGCGGGCGCCGTGCTCGCCGAGCAGCGCCTGGATGCGGCGCACGCAGGACCCGCAGTCGGTGCCGGCCCGGCAGCCCTTCGCGATCTGGCGCGGGGTGCCGGCACCGCCGTCGATCGCCTTCTTCACCTGGTCCTCGGTGACCGCATGGCACATGCACACGTACATCGCGGTGTCTCCCGGGGGGTGAAGCGGAGTGGATCTTGACTAAGGTCTGCCTTAGTTCACTGAGGCTTACCTTACCCGGCGAAACCGGTACGAAAAAGCCCCTCCGGGCTCGGGAACACCGAATCCGGAGGGGCCTTCGTCACATCGGACGGACGCCGGGCCTACTGGCCGCGGTACATCTCCGCCACCAGGAACGCCAGGTCCAGCGACTGGCTGCGGTTGAGGCGCGGGTCGCAGGCCGTCTCGTAGCGCTGGTGCAGGTCGTCCACCATGACCTCGTCGCCGCCGCCGACGCACTCGGTGACGTCGTCGCCGGTCAGCTCCACGTGGATGCCGCCCGGGTGGGTGCCGAGCGCGCGGTGCACCTCGAAGAAGCCCTTGACCTCGTCCAGGACGTCGTCGAAGCGGCGGGTCTTGTGCCCGCTGGAGGCCTCGAAGGTGTTGCCGTGCATCGGGTCGCAGATCCACACCGGCTTGGCGCCGGAGGCGGTGACCTTCTCCACCAGGGTGGGCAGGTGGTCGCGGATCTTGCCCGCGCCCATCCGGGTGATGAAGGTCAGGCGGCCGGGCTCGCGCTCCGGGTCCAGCTTCTCGATCAGGGCGAGCGCGTCGTCCACCGAGGTGGTCGGGCCGAGCTTGACGCCGATCGGGTTGCGGATCTTGGAGGCGAACTCGATGTGCGCGTGGTCCAGCTGCCGGGTGCGCTCGCCGATCCACACCATGTGGCCGGAGACGTCGTACAGCTCGCCGGTGCGCGAGTCCACGCGGGTCAGCGCGGTCTCGTAGTCGAGGACCAGCGCCTCGTGCGAGGAGAAGAACTCGACCGCCTTGAACTCCTCCGGCACCACGCCACAGGCGCTCATGAACGCCAGGGCGTTGTCGATCTCCCGGGCGAGCTGCTCGTAGCGCTGGCCGGCCGGCGAGTTGCGGACGAAGTCCTGGTTCCAGGCGTGCACCTGGCGCAGGTCCGCGTAACCACCGGTGGTGAACGCGCGCACCAGGTTGAGCGTCGCGGCGGACGCGTTGTACATCCGCTTCAGGCGCTCCGGGTCCGGGATGCGGGACTCGGGGGTGAACTCGAAGCCGTTCACCGAGTCGCCGCGGTAGACCGGCAGGGTCACACCGTCGCGGGTCTCGGTCGACTTGGAGCGCGGCTTGGAGTACTGGCCGGCGATGCGGCCGACCTTCACCACCGGCACCGAGGCCGCGTACGTCAGCACGGCGGCCATCTGCAGCAGGGTCTTCAGTTTGTTGCGGATGTGCTCCGCCGAGACACCGTCGAAGGCCTCGGCGCAGTCACCGCCCTGGAGGAGGAAGGCCTCCCCGCGCGCCACGGCTCCGAGCCGGGCGCGCAGCTGGTCGCACTCGCCGGCGAAGACGAGCGGCGGATACGAGGCGAGCTCGGCAAGGGTCTTGCGCAGAGCCTCTTGGTCCGGCCATTCAGGCTGCTGCGCCGCGGGCAGGGACTGCCAGGAGTGGGCAGCCCTCGAAGTGTCAGTCGTAGCGGTCACACCGCAAGGCTACGTGGTGACAGGAGTGACTTGTGACTATTGCCCGAAGGATGAGACACATCTCGGACAAACGCGTGATCCCCCTCACCCGTCCTGGCGTATCCGCTAGTCTCGAACCATGCACGCGCCCCACACCCACTCCTGGTGGTGGGCCTCCCCCAAGGGTGGCCCACAGACGACGCGTTCCTAGACGAACACGACGGCCGCCCCTCGGGGCGGCCGTCGGCGTCTGAGCAGACGGCCCTCCGGGAGCGGACCTTGCACCGCCTCTCAGCCAGTCCACCCGGAAGGATGCCGTTCCCGTGACCACCGCCGTCGACCTGCTCTCCCGCCTCACCGGCCCCGACGCCCCCGCGTTCGCCCTGCTGCACCGCCGCACCCCCCGGCTCAGCCCGGACACCGTCGAGGTGCTGATCGGCACCGTCGACAGCTACGAGCGCCTCGCCGACCTGCCCGTACGCAGCGGCGCGCCGACCGGCGGCGGCCCGGTGCACGACCTGCTGGCGCTCGTCCCGTACCGCCAGATCCGCGAGCGCGGCTTCGAGGCGCACGACGACGGCACCCCGCTGCAGGCCCTCTCGGTGACCGAGCAGCACACCCTCCCGTTGGCCGAATTCACCCACGCCCTGCCGAACTTGCCGGTCTCACTTGCCGGTGGCGGGTTCGACGTGGACGACGACGCGTACGCGTCGATCGTCCGCCGGGTGATCCGCGACGAGATCGGCAACGGCGAGGGCGCCAACTTCGTGATCCGGCGCGACTTCCACGCGACGCTGGAGGACTTCGGGCCCGAGCTCGCGCTGACGCTCTTCCGCCGGCTGCTGGAGCAGGAGCGCGGCGCGTACTGGACCTTCCTGGTGCACACCGGCGGTCGGGTGCTGGTCGGCGCGTCCCCCGAGGTGCACGTCCGGCAGAGCGGCGGCACCGTCGTGATGAACCCGATCTCCGGCACCTACCGCTATCCCACCGGCGGCTCCGACCTCGACTCGCTGCTCCGCTTCCTGCACGACCCCAAGGAGCTGGAGGAGCTCACCATGGTCGTGGACGAGGAGCTCAAGATGATGTGCACGGTCGGCGACCTCGGCGGCCAGGTGCTCGGGCCCCGGCTCAAGGAGATGGCCCACCTCGCCCACACCGAGTACGAGCTGCGCGGGCGCACCTCGATGGACGTCCGCGAGGTGCTCCGCGAGACGATGTTCGCCGCGACCGTCACGGGCAGCCCGGTCGAGAACGCCACCCGCGTGATCAGGCGCTACGAGCCCACCGGGCGCGGCTACTACTCCGGCGCGCTCGCCCTGATCGGCCGCTCCGCCAGCGGCGGGCAGCTGCTGGACTCGCCGATCTGCATCCGCACCGCCGACATCGACCCGGCCACCGGCCGGCTGGTCGTCCGGGTCGGCGCCACCCTGGTCCGCCACTCCGTCCCGGAGTCCGAGGTCGCCGAGACCCACGCCAAGGCCGCCGGGGTGCTCACCGCGATCGGCGCCCGGCCCGCGCCCACCCGGCTCCCCCACCCGGTCGGGCCCCGGCTCGCCGACGACCACCGGGTGCAGGCCGCCCTGGACGCCCGCCGGGCCGACCTCGCGCCGTTCTGGCTGCGGATGCAGCAGCCGGCCGAGATCACCGAGGCCGAGCCGACCCTGGTCGTGGACGGCGAGGACACCTTCACCTCGATGCTCTCCCACCTGCTCGGCTCGCTCGGCCACCGGGTGACCGTGGCCCGGTACGACGAGCCGGGGCTGCGCGAGCGGGTCGCCGCGCACCGGGGCGCGCTGGTGCTCGGCCCCGGCCCGGGCGACCCGGCGCTCGCGGACGACCCCAAGATGGCGGTGCTGCGGCCGATCGTCGCGGACGCGCTGGCCGCCGTCCGCTCCGGCGCCCGCACCGCGCCGCTGCTCGCGGTCTGCCTGAGCCACCAGCTGCTGGCCGCCGAGCTCGGGCTCGCGCTGGGCCGCAAGGCCGTCCCGTACCAGGGGGCGCAGGAGCGCATCGACCTGTTCGGCAGCAAGCGCACGGTCGGCTTCTACAACACCTTCACCGCGCGCTGCTCGGAGGCCGACGCGGCGCGGCTCGCCGCCGAGGGCGTCGAGGTCTCCCGGGACGCCCTCACCGGCGACGTGCACGCGCTGCGCGGGCACGGCTTCGCGGGGCTGCAGTTCCACCCGGAGTCGGTACTCACCCGCGACGGGGTCGACATCGTGGCGGGCCTGCTGCGCGAGGCGACGGCCGCACTGCGCTGAGCCGACGGGCGTGGCCGGGGGCGGATCCCCCGGCCACGCCCGGGCCAGGCGCCCCGGCCACCCTTCGGCCGGTCCTCAGATCTCGTCGTCCAGGCCCTGCTCGATGGCGTACCGGACCAGCTCCACCCGGTTGTGCAGCTGCAGCTTCCCGAGCGTGTTCTGCACGTGGTTCTGCACCGTCCGGTGCGACAGCACCAGCCGGTCGGCGATCTGCCGGTAGGACAGCCCCTTGGCCACCAGCCGCAGCACCTCCGTCTCCCGGGCGGTCAGCTGCGGGGCGGCCGGCGCCGAGGCCGGGGCCGGCTCGGCCGCCAGCCGGCGGAACTCGCCGAGCACCAGGCCGGCCAGGCCCGGGGTGAACACCGCGTCGCCGACGGCCGTACGGCGCACCGCGTCCAGCAGTTCCTCCCGCCCGGCCGACTTCACCAGGTAGCCGGTCGCGCCGGACTTCACCGCCTCCAGCACGTCCTGGTGCTCGCCGCTGGCCGACAGCACCAGCACCCGGACCGCCGGGTCGTGCGCGACCACCTGGCGGCACACCTCGGCGCCGGGCAGGCCGGGCAGGTTGAGGTCCAGCACGACCACCTGCGGCGTGCAGGCGCGGGCGCGGCGGACGGCCTCCTCGCCGTCGCCCGCGGTGGCCACCACGTCCAGCCCGGCCTCGGCGAGGTCGCGCGAGACGGCGTCCCGCCACATCGGGTGGTCGTCCACCACCATCACCCGCACCGGCCGGTCGGCGGTCGGCTGATCGGTCATCGGCTGGTCGGTCATCGGGTGGCCTTCCTCGGGACGCGCAGTTCGACCTCGACGCCCTCCCCGGGCGCCGAGTACAGCTCGGCCGTGCCGCCGAGGTCCAGCAGCCGGCCGCGGATGGACTGGGAGACGCCGAGCCGGCCGGCCCGCTCCGCCTCGCCGAGCCGCCCGGGGGCGTACCCGGGGCCGTCGTCCCGGATGCCGACCGTGACGGCCTGCGGCTCGTCCTCGACCAGGATCCAGGCCCGCGCCCGCTCCCCCGCGTGCTTGCGCACGTTGTCGACGGCGGCGCCGACCGCCGCCGCGAGCTCGCCCGCCGCCCGGCCGGGCAGCAGCACCGGGGTGCCGGGGGCGGAGAGGGTGATCCGCTCGTCCGCGTACGGGCGCAGCAGCGCGGTGAGGTCGCACGGCGCGTCCGGGTCCGCCGGCCCGGCGGCGTCGGCCAGCGGCGAGCGCTGGGCCGGCAGCGGACCGCCCGTCATCAGGGCCCGCAGCGCGCGCTCCTGTTCGCCTGCCAGCCGGCCGAGCTCGGCGAAGCCCGCGCCGGGGCCCGGTCCGCCGCCCGGCTCCGTGGCGCGGCGCTGGACCAGGGCGAGCACCTGGAGCACGCCGTCGTGGATGTCCCGGGACAGCCGCTCGCGCTCCCGGGTGGCCGCCTCGACCTGGAGCGCCCGGGTGAGGGTGGCCTCGCTGGCCCGGGCCAGCTCGATCACGTAGCCGATCGCGCAGCCGGCCACCATCAGCAGCACGATGTTGTGGATGTTGTCGCCGGTCGGACCGCCGTGGCCGAGGATGTTGGCGACGCCGATCACCGAGCCCGAGGCCGCCGCCGGGCGCCAGCCGCCCTTCGCGGCGAAGCCGAGCACCGTGCCGGCCGCCCAGATGGTCGGCAGGGTGGGCGCGCCGTGGCTGATCCTGGCCGGGGAGTCGGTCATCCCGCTCATCACGATGCCGGTGACGGCGAGGGTGAGGTCGGTGCCCAGGACGTACCAGGTGCAGCGCTGCGGGTTGCCGAAGGCCCGGGTGCTGGCCAGGGTCCACAGGGTCAGCGCGCCGAGGAAGATCCAGCCGGCCACCGGGTGCAGGAAGTGCAGGTACGAGTTGAAGTACCGCAGCAGGGCGTAGCACAGGGCCAGCACCCGGAAGTAGGAGATCGCCCGCCACAGCGGGAGTTCGACGGACATGCCGCCGGCCGCCACCGTGCCGCCGACCGCGCCGGCTCTGCCGCCGTCGTCCGTCATCCGCCCCCGCCCCTCCCCTGGGACCGTCCGGGTGGCACCGCGGCCACCCGGACGCCTGCTCCGGCTACTCCGACTTCTCCGAGCCGCCCGCCTCGGCGGCCTTCTCGGCCTTCTCCGCCTTCTCGGCCTCGGCGGCCTCCGCCTTCTCCGCCTTGGCGGCGGCCCGGCGCTCGGCGTCGGCCTTCTTCTTCTCCTCGGAGATCTGCCGCTTGGCGGCGGTCGCGTAGATGTCCACGTACTCCTGGCCGGACAGCCGCATGATCTCGTACATCACCTCGTCCGTCACCGAACGGAGGATGAAGCGGTCGTTCTCCATGCCGTGGTAGCGGGAGAAGTCCAGCGGGCGGCCGATCCGGATGCCGGGACGGATACCGAAGTTGGGGACGACCTGGCCGGGCGGCTGCACCTTCTCGGTGTCGATCATGGCGACCGGGATCACCGGGGCGCCGGTGGCCAGCGCGACGCGGGCCAGACCGCCGACCTTGCCGCGGTACAGCTTGCCGTCGGGCGAACGGGTGCCCTCCGGGTAGACGCCGAACAGCTCGCCGCGGTCCAGCACGGCGATGGCGCTGCGGATCGCGGCCTCACCGGCGCCGCGCACGCCCGAGCGGTCCACCGGCAGCTGGCCGACGCCCTTGAAGAACGCGGCGGTCAGCCGGCCCTTGAGGCCCGGGGTGTTGAAGTACTCGGCCTTCGCGATGAAGGTGACCCGACGCCTGATCAGCGCGGGGAAGAAGAACGAGTCCGAGAAGGACAGGTGGTTGCTCGCGATGATCGCCGCACCCTCGACGGGGATGTTCTCCTCGCCCTCGATCCAGGGCCGGAAGAAGATCCGAAGCAATGGCGCGACGATCATCTTCATCAGTCGGTAGAACAACCCGGGCCTCCTGTTATGCGGACCGGTCGATCCTAATGCCCCGCGGCCGTCCGCCGCGCCCGGCCCCGCCGGAGGGCCGGTGCTCGGGCCCGCCCGTAGGGGGTGTACGACCCGGCGCGGCGCGTGGGACGATGCGGTTCCGCAGCACCTCCCCTCCAGCGTCCCTCCCCCAGCGCCACCCGCCCGCGAAGGAGTCCGCCATGCCGTTGCTGCCCGGTGCCGAGCCGTACCGCCACCGTGGCGGACCGGTGGGAGTACTGCTCTGCCACGGCTTCACCGGGTCGCCGCAGTCGCTGCGGCCGTGGGCCGAGGAGCTGGCGGCGGCCGGCCACACCGTCTCGCTGCCGCTGCTGCCCGGGCACGGGACCCGCTGGCAGGACATGCAGGTCACCCGCTGGGAGGACTGGTACGCGGAGGTCGAGCGCGAGCTGCTGGCGCTCGCCGAGGAGTGCGAGCAGGTCTTCGTCTGCGCGCTGTCGATGGGCGGCGGGCTGGCGCTGCGGCTCGCGGCGCTGCACGGGCCGACCGTCTCCGGCCTGGTGCTGGTCAACCCGTCGGTGCGCTCGGACACCCCCGCGAGTGTGCTGCTGCCGGTGCTGCGCCACCTGGTCCCCAGCCTGCCCGGGGTCGCGGGCGACATCGCCCGGGCGGGCGCGGCCGAGGTCGGCTACGACCGCACCCCGCTGCACGCCGCCTGGTCGCTGAGCCGGCTGTGGCGGGAGGTCCAGGGGCTGCTGCCGGAGGTGACCCAGCCGGTGCTGCTCTTCCACAGCCCGCAGGACCACGTCGTCTCGCCGGCCAACTCCGAACTGGTACTGGCCCGGATATCCTCGACGGACGTGGCGGAGCGGCTGTGCCAACGCAGCTTCCACGTCGCGACGCTGGACCACGACGCGGCGGAAATATTCGCGGCCAGCCAGGACTTCATCCGACGGCTGGCTCCCGCGCACGCGGCGGGCGTCATCCGGGTTGAATCCGACGACCACCATGGCTGAAGGGCCGGAAGTGCACGAGAGCAGCACGGCGGGCGGCGGGGACGAGACTCCCCGCGAGGACGGCGCGACCAAGGACGGCGGGACGAACGCCGCTGCCCCGGGCGGTGTGCCGGCGGACCGTACCGGAGCGGACGGCGGCTCCCCGACGCCCCCGCCCGCCCGGGACGCCGTCAAGGACGCCACCGAGGGCTCCGCGCAGGACGCCACCGAGCCCCCCGCGACCCCCGCCGAGCGCCGTCCGCGCCGCGCGCCCGAGCGCAGTCAGGCCGAGCAGGACGAGATCTTCGCCGCGCTGGTCGCCCAGTTCGACGACCCGGTCGACCTCAACAACCCGAACTGGCCCGAGATCGAGAACCTCCGGGCGCAGAACGAGCTCAAGGGCGGCTACCAGGACGGCGGCCGCGGCGACCAGGACGACCTCTCCGACCTCGCCCCCAAGCCCCGCCCCCGCTCCGGCCGGCCGGTGATGCCGGCGGGCGGCGCGGGTCCTCGGGACTTCGAGCTGGCCGAGGAGACCGACGAGGGCCACTTCGTCCCGCCGGAGCCCCCGCCGCTGCCGACCGCCGACGTGACGGCCAAGTTCGCCTGGCTGGCGGTGCTCGGCGGCCCTGCCCTGCTGCTGGTCGACGCGGTGGTCTGGCGGGAGATCTCCGGCTGGCCCGCCTGGGTCGGGATCACCGCCTTCCTCGGCGGCTTCGTCACCCTGGTCGCGCGGATGAAGGACCGGGACGAGGACGAGCCGGAGGACCCGGACCACGGCGCGGTCGTCTAGCTGTTCGGGACGATCGGCAGTTCGAGGACGGCGAGCACCGGCAGGTGGTCGGTCGCGGCCCGCAGGTCCGCCTCGGTGACGCCGGGCAGCCCGTGCGGCACCCCGCAGCCGAGGACGGTGATCCCGGACGTGGCGAAGACGGCGTCGATTCGCTGATAGGGGCGCTCCGGTACAGAGGTGAACTCGCCTCCCCAGGGCGCGGTCGGGTACCCGTCCTGGAGCCGGGAAGCCAGCAGCCGCCAGCCCGGCCCGTCCGGGTGCTCGTTGAAGTCCCCTGCCACGACGCCGAGTTCGGCGATGCCGAGCTGGTCGAGCAGCAGCTCGAACTGCCCGTGGCGCTCCTCCTGGTCCAGGCTGAGGTGGCAGCTGGTGACGGTGAACGGCGCCGTGCCGGGCAGTCGCAGCAGCGCGCCGGCGAAGCCCCTGGCGTGCAGGCCGCGGGTCTTGGGCAGCAGCCGGTCGTGCACCTCCAGCAGTTCCACCGCGCCGGGCCGGGCGAGCAGCAGCGGACCGGCGGCGGTGCGGCCGCCGCCGGCCAGCACGGCCGTCCCGGTGCTCCGGGCCAGCCAGGCGGCCTGGCCCTCGGGCCGCCAGTAGCGCGGGGCCTCCTGGACGCAGACCAGGTCCGGCTCGCAGGCCCTGATCACCCGGGCCAGCGCCCGCCGGTCGTCGCGCAGCGAGCGGATGTTGTAGCTGAGCAGACGCAGCCGGCCCGGGCCGGGCGGCGGCAGCGGTGCGGGCCTCGCGGCGGCCTCGGCCGCGGGGGCGTCCGCGCTCGGGCCGGCGTTCTCGGTCGAGGCGTTCGTGGTCGCGGCGCTCATGGTCCTCCCCTGGGCGGTCACCGGATCGATCCGACCGTACGCGGCCGGGCCGGGACGTGCGACGGCGGCGGTGCGTCCGGGATCGGTCGGGGCCCGGTCGCACCGCCGCCGGCGGGCTCGAGGAGTTCTCCCCCGCGGCCGAAGGCGCAAGGGGGAGGCCGCGGTTACGGGACGCGGGCGAGGTCCGCCGCGCCGACGATGCCGGCGGCGGAGCCCATCGAGGCCAGCACGACCTCGGCGCGCGGGCGGTGCACCCCGCCGGTCAGGTAGTGCTCGAAGGCCTTGGCGACCGGGTCGAGCAGCAGTCGGCCGGAGTCGGAGACGCCGCCGCCGAGCACGAAGACGCCCGGGTCGAACAGCGCGGCGAGGTCGGCCATGCCGCGGCCCAGCCAGTCGGCCAGCTCGGCGTAGCACTCCAGGGCGAGCGGGTCGCCCTCCTCGGCGGCCTGGGTGATGTGGATGCCGCGGATGGTCTCGGCCACGCCGTCGTTGAGCTCCAGCATCCGGTGGCCGCGCTGCGGGTCGGCGGCCGTCTTCTCCCGGCCGTAGCGGCGCAGCGCGCGCCCGGAGCCGTACTGCTCCCAGCAGCCCTTGCCGCCGCAGCCGCAGAGCAGGCCGTCGGGGACCATGTTGAGGTGGCCGATCTCGCCGGCCACGCCGAAGCGGCCGCGGTGCAGCCGGCTGTCCAGGACGATGCCGCCGCCGATGCCGGTGCCGACGGTGATCAGCACCATGTCGCGGTGGTCGGCGGCCGCGCCGAAGCGGAACTCGGCCCAGGCCGCGCAGTTGGCGTCGTTCTCGACGACGGTGGACAGGCCGGTGAGCTCCTCGATCCGCCCGCGCAGCGGCTCGTTCTCCCAGTCGATGTTGGGGGCGAAGATCACCGTGGAACGGTTGCTGTCGACGAAGCCGGGGGCTCCGACACCCACCGCCGTGACGTCGGGGTGCTCCTCCTTGAGCTCGCGCACCGCCTGCGCGATGGCGTCGACCGCCCACTGCGGATCGGCCGGGGTGGGCACCCTCGTCCGGGCCAGGATCGCGCCCGCGTCGTCGACCACGCCTGCCGCGATCTTGGTCCCGCCGACATCGACGCCGATGGTCAGAGCCATGTGTCCCTCAGCTATTCACTCGTTCCGCTGGACGGAACGCTACCGCCCAACCCGGCCCCCGTATACAGCCTCGCATACATTATCCGAAGACAATCTTGGGGAAACCGGGCCGCGAAGCTTCAAAAGTCGTATCTAATCTCCTCCTTCGTGACGTATGAGAGCAGCGCGATCACCCTCCGAAAGTTACGGTTTCACTGCTTGGCGGACGGCCCGTCAGCCTCGTCAAAGCCGGCGCCACGGCCGGCACCACGGTCCGCGCCGGGGGCGGCGTCGGAGTCGGCGTCGAGGTCGATCTTCTCGGTCGGCGCGCCCGGCCCGGCGGTCCAGCGGCTCTCGTGCCCGGCCACGGCGGCGCGGTAGGCGGCCAGCAGTTCGGAGCCCGCGGCGGCGAGCCCGGTGCCGGCGGCGGCGAGGTGGGAGTAGACCTCCGGCTGCTGGGTGCGCAGCCGGTCGGCCAGCCCGGAGAGGGTGATCAGGGTGGTGGCGCTCGCCTCCTGGGCCTTCTCGCCAAGCGCCCCGGCGAACCGGCGCACCTCGTCCACCAGCGGGCCCAGCTCCGGCCCGAACGGGTGCCCCTGGCCGCCGTCCCCGCCGTCCCCGCCGTCCTGCCCGCCGCCGGCCTCGGTGCGGTCGTCGCCGGGCTCGGTGCGGTCGTCGCCGGGCTCGGTGCGGTCGTCGCCGGGCTCGGTGCGGTCGTCGGTGCTGGTCATCGCGGGCGCCTCCTCAGCCGTGGCCGCACCCCGCGGCCCTCCGGCCCGACGCTACCCGACCGGCCGGGCGGCCCGAAAAGCCGCCGAACGCCCGCCGGACGCCCGCCGAGGGCCGCGTCGAACGCCCGCCGCCCCCGGCCGAGCCCCCGTCAGCCCCGGGGCCAGAGCGCCGGGTCGGGCGCGAACCGCACCGAGAGCACTCCCTCCTGCAGCCCCGCCCCGGCCACCGTGCAGCGGCGCAGCGCGGACGGCAGGGTGAGCACCCGGCGGTGGGTGCCGAGTCCGACCACCAGTTCGTCGCCCCGGCGGACCAGGTCCAGCTCGGAGCGGTCGGCGCCGGGCAGGTCGAGGTGCCAGACCAGCAGGCCCTCCTCGGCGAGCCGGTCCTCGACCGGCCAGGGCTCGGGCGCGAGCCGCTCGGGCCCGTCCGCGTCCCCGTAGAGCCGGTCGGCGACGTCCTCCAGAGTGGCCTCGGCCAGGCCGGTGACCAGCACCGGGGCGTCGGTCTCGGCGGCGAGCCCGGTCAGCTCCTCCTGCCGGCGGCGGGCCAGGGCGGCCAGCCAGGGGTCGGGTGAGGCGGCGGCGGCCTCGGGCAGCGCGCCGTGCACCACCACGGCGTCCGGCCGGTGCCCGTGCAGCGCGAGCCCGGCCCTGATCCGGCGCAGCTCCCGGTACGGGTGGCCGTCGGCCGGGACGACCAGCCGGACACTGGTGCCGGGGTCGGTGATCGCGGCACGGGACTCGGCGAGGGCCGCGGCGGCCTTGGTGCGCCCCTCGTACAGCCAGTCGGCGGGCATCGGGACGCCGGCCAGCCCGGCCAGCAGCGGGCGCAGGGCCCGGGCGGCCTGGCGCTGCTCGGGGACGAGCCGGTCGAGGTAGCGGGCGAGTTGCTCGGGCAGGGCGAGGGTGGCGATCAGTTCGGCGGGCGGCGGGGCGAGCACCACCAGGACGTCCTGGTCGGCGGCGGGCAGGGCACGCAGCAGGGCGAGCCGGGCGATGCCGGGGAGGGCGGTGAGCTCCTCGGGGTCGAGCTGTTCGGCGCCGAGCAGGTCGAGGGCGGGCTTGAGCCGGCCGGTGAGCTCGCCGACGGCGTAGCGGAAGGCGGCCTGCTCGTCGATCCGGGAGACGGTCAGGCCCGGGGCGTACAGCAGCGGTTCGGGCTCCAGCCGGGTGCCGAGGGCGGAGTCCAGGGCGCGGTGCGGGTCGTCGGCGGCCAGCAGCCAGGTGCGGTGGCCGCGCCGGGCTGCGTGCAGTGCGGTGGCGGCGGCCACCGTGGGCGCGTCGGCGTCGCCGCTGACCAGGATGGTGCGTGTCGCCGTCATGCCGTCCTCCCCCCGTTCGGTGGTGTCAGCTCTGGGCGGGCTTCTTGCCGTCGGTGTCCTCGACGCGCTTCTTCAGGCCGGCCAGGGCACGGTCGATGATGACCTTCTCGGCCTTGCGCTTGATCATGCCGAGCATCGGGATCTTGACGTCCACGGCGAGCTGGTAGGTCACCTCGGTGCGGCCGCCGGCCAGCGGGGCGAGGGTGTAGGAGCCGTCCAGCGAGCGGAGCATCTGGCTACGGACGAGGGTCCAGGAGACCTCGCGGTCGCCGTCCCAGGTGTAGGCGAGGACGTGCTCGTCGCGGATGGCGCCGGCGTCGAGCAGCAGCCGGACCTCGGCGGCGCGGCCGTCCTCACCGGTCTTCAGGACCTCGATCTCCTTGACCTCGCCGGTCCAGGCCGGGTAGGCGGCGAAGTCGGCGATCACGGCCATGACCGTGGCCGGGGTCGCGTCGATGGTGATGCTCGACCTGGTGTGCTCCGCCATGGAATGGCCCTCCGCCTCGTCCCTCTGCCTGCCGGTCCGGCCGGGGCGCGCTCGGCCCGGTCCGCCCGGAGCAGGCTATCGCGACCGGTGCGCGGCCCGGCGGCGCGGGCCTCGCTCCGCGGGCGGCCGTGGCACGGGCGGGCGCCTTGCGGGCGGTCATGTTACCGGTGGGTCGGGCCGCGCTGCCGTAGGGTGCCATTCGAACGACCCGGTCACGGCCTGGTCGGACCCGGCCGGGTGTGACACTTCGAACACCGGGGCCGACCCCTCTGGTCGAAGCTGCCTACCGGGCAGTAACGTCCTGCCGTCCCGCAGCGTCGCGAACGAGGAGCAGTCTTGCTCGACTTCAGCCTTCCGGCCCTCTACCAGGTACCGAGCGGCGGCAACCTCGCCGACCCGGTGCACCGGAACGCCGAGGAGCACCCGGACGTCGCCGTGCTCAGCCGCAAGGTGGACGGCCACTGGCAGGAGTTGACGTCGGTCCAGTTCCTGGCCGAGGTGCACGCCGCCGCGAAGGGCCTGATCGCCGCGGGCGTCCGGCCGGGCGACCGGGTGGGCATCATGTCCCGCACCCGGTACGAGTGGACGCTGCTGGACTTCGCGATCTGGACGGCCGGCGCGGTCACCGTGCCGGTGTACGAGACCTCCTCCCCCGAGCAGGTCGAGTGGATCCTCGGCGACTCGGGCGCCGTCGCCGTGATCACCGAGACCGCCCAGCACGTCGCGGTGGTCGGCGAGGTCCGCGACCGGCTGCCGGAGCTGAAGCACACCTGGCAGATCGAGGGCGGGGCACTCGCCGCGCTGGCCGCCGCCGGGCAGGACGTCCCGGACTCGACGGTCCACGAGCGCCGCCGGATCGCCGGCCCCGACGACGTCGCCACCATCGTCTACACCTCGGGCACCACCGGCCGCCCGAAGGGCTGTCAGCTGACGCACGGCAACTTCCTGGCCGAGTGCGGCAACGTCGTCGAGCGCCTGACCCCGCTGTTCCGCACCGGCGAGAGCTCCGTCCTGCTCTTCCTGCCGCTGGCCCACGTGCTCGCCCGGATCGCCGAGATCGCCCCGGCGATGGCCCCGATCAAGCTCGGCCACGTCTCCGACATCCGGGACGTCACCGCCGAGCTGGCCGCCTTCAGGCCGACCCTGATCCTGGGCGTGCCCAGGGTGTTCGAGAAGGTCTACAACACCGCCCGCGCCAAGGCCCAGGCCGACGGCAAGGGCAAGATCTTCGACAAGGCCGCCGACACCGCGATCGCCTACAGCCGGGCGCTGGACGCCGGCGGCGCCGGTCTGGTCCTGCGGCTCAAGCACGCGGTCTTCGACAAGCTGGTCTACAGCAAGCTGCGCGCCGCCCTCGGCGGCCGGGCCACCCACGCCATCTCCGGCGGCGCCCCGCTCGGCGAGCGCCTGGGCCACTTCTACCGCGGCATCGGCTTCACCGTCCTGGAGGGCTACGGCCTGACGGAGACCTGCGCGGCCACCGCCTTCAACCCGTGGGACAGGCCGAAGATCGGTACGGTCGGCCAGCCGGTGCCCGGCTCCTCCGTCCGGATCGCCGAGGACGGCGAGGTCCTCCTCAAGGGCCCGCACGTCTCCACCGGCTACTGGAACAACCCGCAGGCCACCGCCGACGCCTTCAAGGACGGCTGGTTCTCCACCGGCGACCTCGGCTCGCTGGACTCCGACGGCTACCTGACCATCACCGGCCGCAAGAAGGAGATCATCGTCACGGCCGGCGGCAAGAACGTCGCCCCGGCCGTGATCGAGGACCGGATCCGCGGCCACGCCCTGGTCGGCGAGGTCATGGTGGTCGGCGACCGCAAGCCGTTCGTCGCCTGCCTGATCACCGTCGACCCGGACTTCTTCCCGAAGTGGAAGGAGCTCAACGGCAAGCCCGCCGGCGCCACCGTCGCCGACCTCGCCGAGGACCCGGACCTGCTGGCCGCCCTCCAGGCCGCGGTGGACGACGGCAACGCGGCCGTGTCGCACGCCGAGGCGGTCAAGAAGTTCCGCCTGCTGGACACCGAGTTCTCCGAGGAGAGCGGCCACCTGACGCCCTCGCTGAAGCTCAAGCGCAACGCCGTGCTGAAGGACTTCGCGGCCGACGTCGAGGCGCTCTACCGGAAGTAGCCGCCGGCGCCGTACGGGCCCCGCCTCTCCAGGAAGGAGGCGGGGCCCGTACGCGTCGTCACCCGGCCAGCAGCGAGGTCAGCCGCCCGGCCAGCAGGTCCCAGCGCCAGGAGCGCTCCACCCAGCGCCGCCCGGCCTCGCCCATCCGCCGCCGCAGCTCCTCGTCGCGCAGCAGCCGCACGATCCGCTCGGCCGCCGCCGAGGCCGAGCCGCCGGGCACCACGTACCCGGTCTCGCCTTCCAGTACCGCGTCCGGCGCCCCTCCGGAGTCCCCCGCGACCACCGGCAGGCCGGTCGCCGACGCCTCCAGGTAGACGATGCCCAGGCCCTCGACGTCCAGGCCCCCGCGCCGGGTCCGGCAGGGCATCGCGAAGACGTCCCCGGCACCGTAGTGGGCCGGCAGCTCCTCCCACGGCACCGAGCCGGTGAACCGCACCGAGTCCCGTACGCCGGTGGCGTCCGCGAGCTTCTCCAGGTCCGCCCGGTACGGGCCGCCGCCGACGATCAGCAGCACCGCGTCCGGCACATCGGCGAGGATCTGCGGCATCGCCTCGATCAGGGTGTCCTGGCCCTTGCGCGGCACCAGCCGGGAGACGCAGACCACCACCGGCCGGTCCGCCAGCCCCAGCCGGCGGCGCACCTCGGCGCCCCCGGAGTCCGGGTGGAAGGTCGTCTCGTCCACGCCCGGCGGCAGCTGGACCATCCGGGCCGCGGCCTGCGGCCCGACCGCGGCGGCGATCCTGGAGCGGGTGTACTCGCCCAGGTACGTCAGCACGTCGGTGCCCGCGCCGATCCGCCGCAGCAGCTGCCGGGAGACCGGCAGCTGGGCCCAGGCGGCCTCGTGCCCGTGGGTCATGCCGAGCAGCCGGCCGGCCCCGGCCCGGCGCAGCGTGGGCGCCATCAGCCCGAGCGGGGCGGCGGCACCGAACCAGACCGAGTCGCACTTCTCCGCCCGCAGGATCTCGGCGGCCCGCCGGGTGACCCGCGGTGTGGGAACCATCACCTTCGTCCGGTCCCGGATCACCGGGAACGGCTGCTCCGCGTCGAAGCGGGCCACCTCGCTGCCGTCCCGCCAGGTAGAGGCGTAGACCACCACGCTGCCTGCGGGCTGACGGACGGCCATGTTGTGCACGAACGCCTGGATGCCGCCGGGGCGGGGCGGGAAGTCATTGGTGACGATCAAGGTTCTGTGCATCAGGCCACGGCTCGTTCGGTCGGGGGGTGCGCGGTGTACCGCTGGGTGATCCGTACGATAGGTCAACACCATGACCCGCCGGGAACGGAACCGCACACGGCAACCGTTTGACCCCCGGGTCAGTCCTAGTACCTAGGCCGTCGTCCAGGACGCGGCCCGGGCGTCCGTCGGTACGACGCCTCCGGTGGGGACGTCCGAGACGAACGAGGGAGCGCAGTGGAATTGGCCCCGGCCACCGAGCCCGGTTCTTCGCGCGGCCGCCTCGGCCGCCCGCTCGGGGCGCTCGCCGCGCTCGGTGCCACCTGGGTCGCCACCCGCGCCCTGCTGGTGCTGCTGGCGACGGGCGTGCTGAAGGCGCCCGGCGGCGACGTCACCGCGGACGTCTGGATGATCTACCACGCCTGGTACGGCGTGCTCCAGACCGGCACCTTCCCGTTCGACGACGTGACCTGGCAGTACCCGCCGGGCGCCGCCCTGGTGATCCTGCTGCCGGGCCTGCTGCCCTGGTCGTACCTGGTGTCGTTCTGGGTGATCTGCGGGATCGCCGACGCCGCCGCGGCCGCGCTGCTGGTGCGCACCGGCCTGCGCCGGGGCCGGGCGCTGACCGGCGCCTGGATGTGGGTGGTGGGCGTCCCGCTGCTCGGCCCGATGATCTACAACCGCTTCGACGTCATCGTCACCGCGGTCGCCCTGGCCGGCCTGCTGGCGCTGATCCGCCGCCCGGCGGTGGGCGGACTGCTGCTGGGCCTGGGCGGCATAGTCAAGATCTGGCCGCTGCTCGGCCTGATCGGCACCCCCTCCGGCCGCCGCACCCGCCGCTCCTGGACGCTGGCGGCGGCCACCGCCGTCTCGATCGGCTTCCTGCTGACGGCCGGGATGAACGGCGCCTTCGAGTTCCTGGCGTTCCAGAAGGACCGCGGCATCGAGGTCGAGTCGCTCGGCGCGCTGCCGCTGCACTTCGCCCGGCTCGCCGGCGCCTGGGACGGCAAGGTCACCATGAACTACGGCTCCCCGGAGATGCTCGGGCCGTGGGTCAGCGTGATCAGCAAGGTGATGCTGGCCGGCACCCTGCTGGGCTTCGCCTGGCTGCTGCTGTGGCGCTACACCTCCAAGCGCCGCAGCGCGGCCACCATGTACGACGCGGCGCTGTGCGCGCTGCTGATCTTCGTGGTGACCAGCCGGGTGATCAGCCCGCAGTACCTGGTCTGGCTGGTCGGCGTCGCGGCGGTCTGCCTGACCGTGCGCAACAGCAGCCAGCGGCCGGTGGCGCTGCTGATCCTGATCGCCTGCCCGCTCACCCTGGTCGAGTTCCCGACCGTGTTCACCCAGGTCCTGGCCAGCGAGCCGATGGCGGTCGCCGTACTGGCCGCGCGCAACCTGCTGCTGCTGGCCGCGGCCGTGCTCTCCTGCGTCCGGCTCTGGCGCTCCACCCGCGGCGAGGCGCCGCTGCCGCCCACCGTGGTGCTGGACCGCGAGGCCGCCGCGCTGCCGGCCGCCGGCTACCCGGTGCGCCCGGGCATCGCCTACGAGCAGGACCTGCTGGACGGCATCGACCACCCGGGCGCCCCGGCCCGGCAGCACCGCTGAGCCGAGCACCGGTCAGCCCTTCAGCGCCGCCACCTGCTCCAGCCAGAGCCGGGTGAACTCCGCCAGCCCGACGCCCAGCTCGCGGCGCATCAGCCGGTCCGTCCGGCGCTCCCGGTCCTCGCCCTGCCCGTCGGCCGCGCCGACGGCCCGGTAGAAGGCGACCAGCCGCTGCGGCCCGTGGGTGCGGGCGATCAGCTCGCAGGCCAGCCAGGACTGCTCGTAGGCCTGGGCGATGCCCTCCGCCCCGGCGGCGAAGTCCCGGTCGGCGGGCAGCGCGGCGGGCAGCCTCCCGGCGGCGACGTCCCTGGCCAGCTCTGGGGCGATCTGCTGCGGGCCGCGGCCCGAATCGCGGTAGGCCGTCCAGTCGGCGACGCCCTCGGAGAGCCACAGCGGGGTCCAGGCCCGGGTGTCGGCCCTGGTGGCGACATGGGTGGCCTCGTGGGTGATCACCACCTGGCGGCCGAAGTCGCTGAGCCGCCCGTACGCCTCCGGGTTGACCAGCACCCGGTCCGCCGGGGTGTGCCAGGGCGCTCCGGGGGCGGCCACGGTGACCGCCGCCATGCCCGTCCAGCCGTCCGGGTCGCCCTCCAGCAGCCGGGCGAACCGCTCCTCGGTGGCGGGCCGCTCCAGCAGCAGCTGCTGCGGCCAGGCGCCGCCCCAGACCTCGGTGACGGCGGGCACCGCCCGGTCCGCCACCGCGACCAGCTCGGCCGGGTCGGGGCCGGCGACCGGCCCGAGCACCAGGCAGTGCGCGCCCGGCGCCGACCGCAGCGGCCCGAAGTCCCAGGGCGCGGGCGGACCGCCCGCGCCCTCCTCGCGCTCCACCCGCCAGCCGTCCCCGGCCGGGACCAGCTCGATCCGACGCGGGTACACCACCGGGTACTCGTCGTACCCGGCGATCCGCACCGTCAGGTCGGCGGCCGCGGTCAGCCGTTCCGGCCCGCCGGAGGCGGCGAGCACCACGTTGCGGTACGCCGCCTCGGCCACCGGCAGCCCGGCCCACGGCGGTGCCGACCGGGCCCGCTCCGCCAGGGCGGCGGCCACCTCGCCGTACCGGTCCGCCGAGCGCGCCGCGGGCGGCGCCGCCGGGGCGGCCGGGGGCAGCGACAGCTGGGCCAGCCCGCCGGCCGCGAGCAGCAGCGCGCCCCGCCGGGACAGCGCGCGGCGGGGGCGGGGTATCCCGGCGGGGTCTGCGGGGTCGGCGGAGCCGGGCGTCGGGGCGTTCAGAGCCGGACCACCCCGGAGACCGGCATGGCGGTGACGCTCTCGTAGCGGACCTTGGCGCCCGGGCGGGGGGCGTGCACGATCACGCCGCCGCCGGCGTACATGCCGACGTGGTGCATGTCCCGGTAGAAGATCACCAGGTCTCCCGGTCGCGCTTCGGACAGGCTGATCCGCTGCCCGGCGTACGCCTGGGCCTGCGAGGTGCGCGGCAGGGTCACTCCGGCCTGCCGCCAGCTGTAGTACATCAGACCGGAGCAGTCGAAGGCGTGCGGTCCGGTGGCCCCGTAGACGTACGGGGAGCCGATCATCCGCACCGCGGCGGCCAGCGCGGCCGCCCCGCGCTCGGAGGCGGGCGGGGCGGTGCCGAGGTCCAGCCGGTCGGTGCCCCGGGTGGCGCGCTGCTCGGCGTCCCGGGCGTCCTGGGCCGTCATCCGGGCCCGCTCGGCGGCGCCCAGACCGTTCAGCAGCTTCTGTGCCCCGGCGAGCCGCTGCTGGATCTGCTGCTTGGTGTCGGCGAGCGTGCGGCGGGTCTGGTCCAGTTCGGCGAGCTTGCCGGCCGCCTCGGTGCGGCGCTGGTCGAGCCGGCGCTGCCTGGTGACCAGCTCGTGCAGGGTCTCCTGCTGGCGCGCGGCGGCCTGGCCCAGGGTGCGGGCGCGGACCAGGTAGCCCTCCGGGTCGGGCGAGAGGAACAGCTGGGCGGTCTGGGCCATCCCGCCGCCGCGGTACTCGGCCCCGGCCACCGTCGCCAGGTCGCCGCGCAGCTCGTTGAGCTGGTCCTGGGCGATGGCGATCTCGCCCTGGAGGATCGTGGTCTCGCCCTGGAGCCGCCGCTGGGCCTCCTGCGCCGCGTTGGCCTTCTCGGAGGCCTGCTCGGCCTCGTCGTACAGCTGCTCGACCTGCGTCCTGACGTCCTGACGGTCGCCCGGGTCCGGGCTGTCCGGCGCGGCCTGGGCGCGGCCTCCGGCGGCCACGCCCAGCGCGGTGGCGGCGGCCGCGGTCAGCACCAGCGCCCGGGTGAGCAGTTGGGAACGGCGGTGCACGGGCATGGCGGCAGCGGCTCCAATCCTGCGGCGCGGCCCCGCCGCCGCACCGGGACGGGCGGCCGTCGAGCGGGAGTCCGGTGGCAGACGTTAGCGAGTCCGGGCAAGCGAGTCCAAACCCCTCCCAACCCGAATATTCGACCCCTAATCGGACATCAGCTCGATCCGCCGGAAAAGCCGCAGGCCCGGCCTTCCCTGGGGAAGGCCGGGCCCGGAGGCGTCCGAGCGGGGATCAGACCCGCACGATGGAGGCCAGCGGCATGTTGCCGACCGCCTCGTAGCGCACCGACGCACCCGGCTTGGGAGCGTGCAGCACCTGGCCGTTGCCGGCGTAGATGCCGACGTGGTGAGCGTCGCTGTAGAAGATCAGCAGGTCGCCGGGCTGGGCCTGGGAGATGTCCGAGCCGATCCGGGTGCCGGCCCCGGCCTGCGCCTGCGAGGTGCGCGGCAGCGACACCCCGGCCTGGTTGAACGCCCAGACCATCAGGCCGGAGCAGTCGAAGGAGCCCGGGCCGGTGGCGCCCCAGACGTACGGGCTGCCGACCTTGGACGCGGCGTACGAGAGGGCGGCGGCACCGCGCGAGCTGCCCGCGGCCACCTTCACCGGAGCGGCGGTCGAGCCGGTCGCCAGGTTGCCGCGGCTGTTGTCGCGCGAGGCGCGGTCGGCCTGCTGCTGCTGCGCCTGGGCGGCGTCGGCCTTGGCCTTGGCGTCGGCCGCGGCCTTCTCCTCGGCCTGGCGCAGCGCCTGGCGGTCCTGCTCGGTCAGGGTGTTGAGCAGGTCCTGGGCCGCCTTCAGCTTGCCCTGGACCTCGTCCTTGGAGGCCTTCAGCTGCTGGGTGGTCGACTCCAGCTCGGCGAGCTTGCCCTGGGCCTCGTTGCGGTCCTGGTCGAGCTTGCGCTGCTGCTCCTGGAGCTCCTTCAGCTGACCCTTCTGGGTGCTGCCGGCCTGGTTCAGCGTGCCGGCCTGGCTGAGGAAGTTGTCCGGGCTGGAGGAGAACATCAGCTGGACGGTCGGGGATATGCCCCCGTTGCGGTACTGCTCGCCGGCGATCTCGGCGAGGCCGCCCTGGAGCTCGGTGACCTGGGCCTGCTGACGGGCCACCTGGTCCTGCAGGCCGGAGACCTGCTTCTCCAGCTCCTGCTGCTTGGCCTGGGCGGCGTTGTAGTTCTCGGTCGCGACCTCGGCCTGCTCGTTGAGCTGGTCGACCTGCCCCTTGACCTGTTCCTTGGTCGGCTGCGGGTCCGCGTGGGCACCCTGCGCGGAGAGGACGACGGCCGCCGCGGCGACACCCGTCAGGATCGAGACGCGGGCGCGACCGGCGGGCTTGGGACGACGATGGGACGCCACGAAGGCGGACTCCTTCTTCCTACATCCGCCTACCGGGTGAGCTGACGGGTTCGGGCCGGAAGCATGCCCTACGACGCCTCACGGCCGTTCCACCGGCCGACCTGGCGCCGATTCACCCCGGAGGAACGTGGTTCCCCGGCTCCGCTCCGCAGCGCCCCCGAATACTGGGCTCCCCTGTCGGGCAGTCGCTTCGACCTGCCCCGCTGCCTCGCGAACTCGGCGGTAACCACCGCCGCCACCCTGGCTGGGCGATCGACAGTGCGGTGGTTCGGAGCATGACCCTAGTAACTGAACCGTGATCCGTTCAAATCCTTGTCAGAAAAAAGACAGAAGATTACCCAAGTTCTTTTGTGAAAATGACCGATGGTGACCACAGGCACACACAAGGCTGATCGGTTCTCAGCATGTGGTCAGGAAAGGGCGGGAAAGCCGAACGCCACCCCCACGGCGAGGGTGGCGCTTTTCACAGGCCCCCGAGGAGCCCCGCGGGCGTGTCGGGCCGTCAGACCCGGCGGATGGTGTTGATCGGCATCGCGTCGGCCTTCATCACCTTCACCACGTCACCGGTGTGCGGCGCGTGGACCACCATGCCGTTGCCGATGTACATCCCGACGTGGTGCATGTCGGAGCCGTAGATCACCAGGTCGCCGGGCTGGGCCTGGTCCAGCGAGGGCACCCGGGTGCCGTAGTGGCCCTGCTCCTGCGAGGTGCGCGGCAGCGAGACGCCCGCCTGCCCGTACGACCAGACCATCAGGCCCGAGCAGTCGAAGGTGGTCGAGCCGGTTGCGCCCCACACGTACGGCGAGCCCTGCTTGCTCATCGCCTTGGCCATCGCCACGGCCGCGTAGCCGCTGGCCGGCGGCAGGCTGCCGAGGTCGACCCGCTCGCTGCCGCGCGAGGCGCGGTCGTCCTGCGCCTGCTGGGCCTTCAGCGCGGCGCGGTCGGCGGCGCTGAGCGAGTTCAGCAGGTCCTGGGCGGCCTTCAGCTTGGTGTTGACGTCCGCCTTGGCCTGGTTGAGGTCCTTGGTGGTGGTGTCCAGCGAGGCGAGCACGGCGGCCGCCTCGGCCTTCTCCTGGTCCAGCCGGCGCTGCTGCTCCAGCAGCCCCTTGAGCGCCTCGGCCTGGCTGGTGCTGGCCTGCTGGACGGTCGAGGCCTTCTCCAGGTAGCCGGACGGGTCGGAGGAGAGCATCAGCTGGACGGACGGGTCGATGCCGCCGGAGCGGTACTGATCCCCCGCCACCTCGGCCAGGCCGCCCTGGAGCTGGGTCATCTGCTCCTGGCTGCGGGCCACCTGGTCCTGCAGCTGGTCGGCCTGCTTGCGCAGCTGGTCGGCCCGCTCCTTGGCGCCGTTGTACTTCTCCGCCGCCTGCTCCTGCTCCTCCTGGAGCTGGTCGATCTGCGCCTTGACGTCCGCCTTGTTCGGCTGCGGCGCGGCGTGCGCGGCCACCTGGGCGGAGAGGGCGACCGCGGTCGCAGCGGCAGCGGTGAGCACGGAGATCCGCGCGCGGCTCGGCTGCTTGGGACGGCGGTGGGAGGCCAAGGGACCGGCTCCTTCTTCCAGCGGACTCACCTGATGGGATGAGATTCCCGAAAATAGGTTTGACGCCAGACCCTAGTGAAGATCTATCCGTTTTGCCACTCCCCCGATGGCATGAACTCGGCCACCCCACACTGACTCCACAGCCCCCTCACAAAGCCCCGGGACCACCCCTGACCAGGAATCACCCGGAATCGGCCGAGGTCAGGGCCGGGCCAGCCGGTTCAACAGCAGCACCGACGCCACGGGGCGCGCGCCCGCCTTCCGCACGCCCTCCGCGACCTCCCGGTCGGTGGACACCACCACCACCGGACGGCCCTGCGGCTCGGCCCGCACCAGACGGCGGATCAGCTCGTCGGCCGTCTCCCCGGTCCGACTGAACCGCACCCGGACCCCGCGCGGTGGCGCCATGATCACCGGGACGTCCAGGTCCTGCCCGTCGAACACGCAGGTGACCTCCGCCTGGGTGCGCTGGGCCAGCATCGCCAGCCCGCCCAGCAGCCGGATCCGCTGCTGCTCCAGCGGCAGCGCCGGATAGCCGGTCTTGGTCACGTTGTAGCCGTCCACCACCAGGTGCACCTGGGGGATCGCCAGCAGCTGGTCCAGCAGCGCCGGATCGTCCTCGGCCAGCCCGCGCCGGGCCACGTCGTGCGGCGAGGCCGCCCCCGGCACCACCGCCTCCACCAGGTCCGCCGGGCGGATCTGGGAGACCGGCAGCGCCAGCTCCCGCTGCAGACCCTGGGCCGACTGCAGCACGGTGTCCAGCAGCAGCCGCAGCCGCATGTCCTCGACGCTGCGCCCCTCGCGGGCCGACCGGCGGCCCTGCTCGGCCGCGGTCTCCAGTTCGGAGAGCCGGTGCCGGAGCCTGCGTGCCTCGGTCTCGACAGCGCCGCGCTCGGCCGCGGCCTGCGCCTTCAGGGCCTCCAGCTCACCGCTCACCCGGCGGGTCTCGGCCTGCGCCCGGCGGGTGTCGCTCTCCAGCGACCGCACCTTCTTGCGCAGCGACTCGGCCTCCTTGCGGACACCGTCGGACTCGGCCCGCTGCCGGTCCAGGTCCGCCCGGGCGGCGGCCCGCACCTCGGCCAGCTCGGCCTGCAGCTTCTCCACCAGCCGGGCCGCCTCCGCGGCCGCGTCCTCGGCACCGGCCCGCTCGGCCTCCTCGCCGGCCTCGGCCACCAGCCGGCTCCAGCCCGCCGAACGCACCAGGTAGGCGGCGGCCGCGACGTCCATCGGATCGGCGGCGCTCGGGACGGTGCCGGACTCCAGCGCCCTCACCAGGTCCGGCTGCCCGAGGCGCAGCCGCTCAGCTATCCGTACCCGGAAGGCCGGCTCCGCCTCCAGCGCCGCCGCCAGCGCCGTGGCCGCGTACTTGGCCCGCCGCACCGGGGTGAACTTGACGTACTGGCGCAGGCTCTGCGGGAGCTCGGCCGGCGGCAGCCCGCCGAGCGCGTCCGAGGCCAGCCCGACCACGCGCCGGCGCACCCCCTCGGGCAGCGGCCGGTCGAGCTTCTCGGCCACGCGCTCCGCCGCGGGCTCGGAGGAGTCGTCCGCCGTCCCGGCCGCCTCGGCCTGGGCCTCGGCCGCAGCGGGCTGAAGCCCCTGGGCTTCGCCGGGCTCCTTCGCTGCGTCCACCACGTCCTCGGCTCCGATCCTGGTCCAGCGGGGTACGGCCGCGGCCGCCCCTGTCGTCACGCTCCGTGCGTCTTGTTCTGTATTGTCCCGTGCGGCGCGGGCGGGTGCTCCGCGCACCCGCCCGCCGCGGCGGCGGGGGTCAGCCCTGCTCGGCGGGGGCCTGCTCCCCTTCGGCACCCGGGCGGGCCACCAGCTCGACCTGGTCCACCGCGTTGCACCAGCGGCAGCGCACCGACTCGATCGTCTCGCTGAGCACCTCGGTCTCCTCGACCTTGGACTCGCCGGCCAGGTCGAAGTGCAGGAACTCGGTCACCCGCGCGGTGCGGGTCACGTCGAAGCGGGTGAGGTTGCCGCACAGGGTGCAGCGCCAGCGCGTCTCGGCGGTCAGGGCGGGGACGGTCATCGGGGGTCCTCTCGGGTGGTCCCTGCGTGGGCTAGGCGCTCCCCCCGGAGCCCCGGCATCGGCGGCGGGAGGCGGGAATGCCCGCCCCAAGCCTATTGCCTGGGGCAACCACCGCGGCCACCGGTCGTCTGAACTCCCCGGCTAGTCCACCTGCCGTAAACCACCGTGTCACCTGCGGTGCCCGGAGGGATGCTTGGCCGCATGGCGCTCGCGGTCCCCGACCACACCGCCGCCCTGGGCGGCCGCCCGGTGGTGCCCGTCCCGGTGGTCAGCTACGCCCTGATCGCCCTCAACACCCTGGTCTTCCTGCTCGGCCCCGCCGCCGGGCTCAACCCGCTGTACGGCACCGGCCAGGCCCGGGTCTGCTCGGAGCAGCGGTACGAGCAGCGCTGGGGCGCCGTCCCGGCCGAGGTGCTGGCCGGACGGCCGCTGACCGCCGAGCAGCTGGCCGAGGCCCCCGACCCGGCCCCCGGCTGCCCGGCCGCCCCGACCCCGGGCAAGCACCCGGCCCTGTCCGTCCTCACCGGGCTGTTCCTGCACGCCGGCTGGCTGCACCTGCTGGGCAACCTGCTCTTCCTCCAGGTCTTCGGCCCCACCGTGGAACGGCGGCTGGGCCGGGCCCGGTACGCCCTCTTCTACCTGGCCGCCGGCAGCCTGACCACGTACGGCTTCGCGCTCGCCGAGGCGCACTCGCCGAACTCCACCCGGGTGCTCATCGGGGCCTCCGGGGCGATCGCGGCCGTCCTCGGCGCCTATCTGCGCCTCCACCCCCGGGCCCGGGTGACCACCCTCGTCCCGCTGCTCCTCTTCCTGCCGCTGCGCTTCCCCGCCTGGCTGGTGCTCGGCCTCTGGTTCGCCCTGCAGTGGTGGTCGGTGCACTCGGCCGGCCCCGGGGTGGCCTACCTGGTCCACGTGATCGGCTTCTCGGCCGGGTTCCTCTACGCCTGCACCGTGGTCCGCCACCCCCCGCGACGACCGGGCCGACGCCCGATACGCTGGCGGCACCCCACAAAGGAGCCCGAACTGTGATCACCGCCATCGTCCTGATCAAGACCAGTGTCGACCGCATCCCGGAGATCGCCGAGTCCATCGCCGCCATCGAGGGTGTCAGCGAGGTCTACTCGGTGACCGGCGGCTACAACCTGGTGGCGATGGTGCGGGTGCGCCGGCACGACGACCTGGCCGAGGTCATCCCGGGCCGGCTCAACAAGGTCCCGGGCGTGGCCCACACCGAGACCCAGATCGCCTTCCGCACCTACTCCCAGCACGACCTGGAGGCCGCCTTCGCCCTCGGCCTGGACGAGTAGCGGTCAGCCCTCGCGCCGAGAGTCAGCGACACAACGCCCGCCCTCGTTGCGGTAGTTCCACGCCGCACCGTCCGTGACCAGCTCCCGGACGGCGGTCAGGAAGCGGTCGACGTGCTCGTCCGGCGTCCCGGCGCCGAAGCTCACCCGGATCGCGTTCAGGCTGCGCTCGCCCGGCAGCGAGGGCTCGGGCGCCCCGCACTCGGACGGCGCGACGTCCTCGTCCCCGAGCAGCGTGCGCACCAGCGGGTGGGCGCAGAACAGGCCGTCGCGCACCCCGATGCCGTACTCGGCGGACAGCGCGGCCGAGAAGTGCGAGCTGTTCCAGCCCCGGACGACGAAGGACAGCACGCCCACCCGGGCGGAGTCGGCCCCGAACAGGTTCAGCACCTTGACCTGCGGGATCCCGGCCAGCCCGGCCGTCAGCCGGGCGACCAGCTGCCGCTCGCGGGCCTCCAGCGCGTCGAAACCGGCCTCGGTCAGCGCCCGGCAGGCCGAGGCGATCGCGTAGGCGCCGATGACGTTCGGCGAGCCGGCCTCGTGCCGGGCCGGGCCGGTGTGCCACTGCACGGCCACCGAGCCGTCGGCCTCCCGCGCCACCGTCCGGGTCGCCCCGCCGCCGGCCAGGTACGGCTCGGCCTCGTCCAGCCAGTCCGCCCGGCCGGCCAGCACCCCGGCGCCGAACGGCGCGTAGATCTTGTGGCCGGAGAAGGCGATCCAGTCGACGTCCAGTTCGCGCACCGAGACCCGGTGGTGCGGCGCCAGCTGGGCGGCGTCCAGCACCACCCGGGCGCCGTGCCGGTGCGCGGTCCCGGTCAGCTCGGCGACCGGCCACAGCTCGCCGGTCACGTTGGAGGCGCCGGTGACGCAGAGCAGCTTGGGGCCCTCGGGCGCCTCGGCGAGCGCGGCGTCCAGCGCGGCCACCGCCTCGGCCCGCGAGCGCGGCGCCCGCAGGTAGGTGACGTCCAGTCCGGCGTGCGCCCAGGGCAGCAGCGAGGCGTGGTGCTCGGTCTCGAAGGCGAACACCCGGGTGCCGGCCGGAACGGCGGCGGCCAGCAGGTTGAGCGAGTCGGTGGTGGCCCGGGTGAAGACCACCTGGTCGCCCTCGCGCAGGTCGAGGAACTCGCCGACGGTGCGGCGGCTCTGCTCGAACAGGTCGGTGGACAGCTGGGAGAGGTAGCCGGCCCCGCGGTGGACGCTGCCGTAGTACGGCGCGTAGGCGGCGACGTCGTCCCACACCCGCTGGAGCGCCGGCGAGCTGGCCGCGTAGTCGAGTGCCGCGTAGCCGACCTTCTCACCGCTGGCCAGCGGGACCTGGACGTCGGTGCCGAGGACGGCGAGCGGGCCGCAGATTTCGGCGCAGGGCTGCCGCACGATGGGGGTCCCCCCGGACGAAGTCTGGGGGAGCGCCGAGAGAAGGGTGGTGGCGGGAGACGGGTGGGCGGACATGAGGATGCACTCCTTCAAGGGGTGAGGGACCCCGGGAGTGTCATTCGTCCGGCGTCCGCGCTTGTCGCACGGACGGCTTGCCGTGACGACCCGGTCCTCACCCAGGGCACCCCGCCACGGACGGAGGGTTGCCGGACAGCAAGCTGGGGCTTCGCGCTGTCACTCATGACCTGGCGAAGACTCTAGGCCGCGCCCGTCGGGCGGTCAAACGGGCGTCCGGCATCCGGACAGCGCGAGGGGCCCGCGGGAGGAATTCCCGCGGGCCCCGTCAACTGCCGTGTCAGATCCGGCTGGTGGCCTCCGACCAACGCCGCAGCAGGTCCTGGGCCGCGCCGGAGTCGATCGCCCTGGCGGCCCGCTCCATGCCGGCCGCCAGCTGCTCGGCGAGCGGTGCGTCGCGCAGGTCGAGCGCGACCAGCGCCGCCGCCGTGTTCAGCAGGACGGCGTCCCGGACCGGCCCGTGCTCCCCCGCCAGCAGTCGCCGCGCGACCTCCGCGTTGTACGAGGCGTCCGCCCCGCGCAGCGCCTCGATGCCGACCAGCTCGATGCCGACGTCCCGCGGGTCGAAGGCGGTCCGGGTGACCGCCCCGTCGCGCACCAGCCAGACCTGCGAGGTGGTGGTGATGGTCAGCTCGTCCAGTCCGTCGTCACCGCGGAAGACCAGCGCCGTCGCACCCCGCTCGGCCAGCACCCCGGCGATCAGTCCGGCCAGCCGGGTGTCGAAGCAGCCGATGGCGTGCGCGGTGACCTTGGCCGGGTTGGTCAGCGGGCCGAGGATGTTGAAGGAGGTCGGCACCCCGAGGTCGCGCCGCGCGGTGGCGGCGTGCCGCATCGAGGGGTGGAACTTCGCCGCGAAGCAGAAGGTGAGCCCGACCTCCTCGGCCACCTCGGCGACCCGCCGGGCGGAGAGGTCCAGCGCCACCCCGAGCTTCTCCAGCACGTCCGAGGAGCCGCTGCTCGAGGAGGCCGACCGGTTGCCGTGCTTGACCACCTTGGCGCCGGCGGCCGCCGCGACGATCGCGGACATGGTGGAGATGTTGACGGTCTTCGCCCGGTCGCCGCCGGTGCCGACGATGTCCACCGCCGGGCCGGGGATGTCCAGCGGCTCCGCGTGCGCGTACATCGCGTCGACCAGGCCGCCGATCTCCTCGACCGACTCGCCCTTGGCCCGCAGCGCGATCATGAACCCGGCCACCTGTACGGGGGACGCCTCGCCGCTCATGATCCGGTCCATCGCCCACGCGGTGGACGAGCGGTCGAGGTCCTCCCCCTGCAACAGTGCCGCCAGGAGGTCCGGCCAGGTGCGGACCACCTGCGCGGGGTCGCTACCGCCGTTCGCAGGGTTCACGTTCACCATGGCTGACTCCAGCTGTTGTCGGTTCCCCACTACGGGGGGACGTCCGTACGGATGGAGCCAGCCTATCGAGCGAAGCCTCCGCTTCTACCCCTGTCCTTTCCAGTTGCCGGGGCCGTCTTCAGCGGACGGCCGGAGTCCGCTTCGCCAGTCGCGCCCGCAGCAGGGTGGCCGCCGCCTCGGCCAGCGCCACCGGCTCCACCGGGTGGGAGATGGCCGCGTCGGCCCGGCTCCAGGCGGCGAGCCAGGAGTCCTGCGGCCGGCCGATCAGCACCAGCACCGGCGGGCAGCCGTAGATCTCGTCCTTGAGCTGGCGCGCGAGGCCCAGCCCCCCGGCCGGAACGGCCTCACCGTCCAGCACGCAGAGGTCCACTCCCCCCTTCTCCAGCGCCTTGAGCACCGCGGGGGTGGTCGCGCACTCCAGGTAGGTCAGTTCCGGAAGGTCCTCGGCGGGCCGGCGGCCGAGCGCCGTCAGCACCTGCTCGCGGGTGTTGCGGTCGTCGCTGTAGACGAGGACGGTGAGCGTCTCATCGGTCGTGTACGCCATGGGCCCTGCTCCCTCAAGTGTGATCCGGACCACGTTCGCCTGATCCGGATGCTACTCCCGATCACCCCCCGCCGAGTCCTCCTCGCGCACCTTCCCGGCCAACCGGGCCGCACCCCGGCTCACCCACCCGGAGGACGGCCCGTCACCCGATCCCGCCCGGTCCACCCGTACGGCCGACCCCGGGTCCCTTCCCCTACCTCCCGCGGCTGCTCCGGCCGTGCAACGACGCGCTGGGCAACGGGGTCGCGGGCCCCTCCGAAGAACCATCAGAAAAGGGACACGCCGCTGCTCAGCCCCCGTCCGGCCCCCGTGCCGCCCCCCAAGCGGGCATACCGCACGCACCGGACACTCCGAGGGACACCCCCCGACGTGAAGACGGAATAAGGGACCGACATAATGTCCGTCGTGGCGACAGCAACAGCAGTAGAAACCGGGCACGCGCACGGATCGGTCAACCGGCCGAACATGGTCAGCGTCGGAACGATCGTCTGGCTCAGTTCCGAGTTGATGTTCTTCGCGGCCCTCTTCGCGATGTACTTCACGCTCCGCTCCGTCAAGGGGCCGGAGTTCTGGACCGAGAAGGCCCACGCCCTCAACGTGCCCTTCTCCTCGGTCAACACCACGATCCTGGTGCTCTCCTCGCTCACCTGCCAGCTCGGTGTGTTCGCCGCCGAGCGTGGTGACGTGAAGAAGCTCCGGGCGTGGTTCATCCTCACGTTCGCCATGGGCGCGGTCTTCATCGGCGGCCAGGTCTTCGAGTACACCGAGCTGGTCAAGAAGGACGGCCTCTCGCTGTCCTCCGACCCGTACGGCACGGTGTTCTACCTGACCACCGGCTTCCACGGGCTGCACGTGACGGGTGGTCTGATCGCCTTCCTGCTGGTCCTGGGACGGACGTACGCAGCCAAGCGCTTCACGCACGAGCAAGCCACCGCCGCGATCGTCGTGTCGTACTACTGGCACTTCGTCGACGTCGTGTGGATCGGCCTGTTCGCGACCATCTACCTGATCAAGTAACCAGCTGATCAGGTCGCTGGCCACCGGCTGCGGCCCCCGCCCTCACCGGCGACGGGCCGCTTCTGCCGGTGCCGACGCTCCCACCGACCGACCGCGCGCGCAGCCCTAGACAGGCAGCCTCGTGCCGGCCAGACCGGCCGCCGGGTGCACCCACCAGTCGACCAGATCCTGACACCGGGGTTATTCCGTGAAAAAGCTCTCCGCACGACGGCGCCACCCATTGGCGGCGCTGGTCGTCCTACTTCTCGCCCTGGCGGCAACCGGGGGGCTGTACGCCGCGTTCGCGCCCGCCGACAAGGCGCAGGCCGACGTCGCCGCGCAGTCGCTCGCGATCGATGAGGGCAAGAAGCTCTTCGCCGTGGGCTGCTCCTCCTGCCATGGCCTGAACGGCCAGGGCAGCAGTGACGGTCCGAGCCTGGTCGGCGTCGGCTCCGCCGCCGTCGACTTCCAGGTCGGCACCGGCCGCATGCCCGCCCAGCAGCCCGGCGCGCAGGTCCCGCGCAAGAAGAACATCTACACGCAGGCCGAGATCGACCAGCTCGCCGCCTACGTCGCCTCCCTCGGTCCCGGCCCGGTGACCCCGACGGAGGAGCAGTTCACCTCGACCAACCCCGAGGACATCTCCAAGGGTGGCGAGCTGTTCCGCACCAACTGCGCCCAGTGCCACAACTTCGCCGGCCAGGGTGGTGCCCTGACCAAGGGCAAGTACGCCCCGTCGCTGGAGGGCGTGGACGCCAAGCACATCTACGAGGCCATGCAGACCGGCCCGCAGAACATGCCGTCGTTCCCGGACACCACCATGCCCGAGGAGCAGAAGAAGCAGATCGTGGCCTTCGTCCGCCACACCACCAACGATGAGCCCAACCCCGGCGGTCTCACCCTGGGCAGCCTCGGTCCGGTGACCGAGGGTCTGTTCGGCTGGATCTTCGGCCTCGGCACGCTCATCGCGGTCGCGATCTGGGTCGCCGCCCACACCACCAAGGCCAAGAAGTCATGAGCCACGACATGTCAGAAGAGAAGCTCCCGGAGCCGCACGGCTCCGCCGGCGAGGTGGCCGACCACGGCAGCCCGTTCGCCGACCCGGGCCTGCCGGCCCACGAGCCCCGTCGCACCGACATCGACGAGCGGGCCGCCAAGCGCGCCGAGCGCCAGGTCTCGCTGATGTTCGTGATCTCGATGCTCGCCACCGTCGGCTTCATCGCCTCGTACGTGGCCATCGACCCGGACAAGATCGTCTACATCTTCCCGCTCGGTCACGTCAGCGCGCTGAACTTCGCGCTCGGCCTGACCCTGGGCGTGGCGCTGTTCATGATCGGCGCGGGCGCGGTCCACTGGGCCCGCACCCTGATGTCGGACGTCGAGATGCCGGCCGAGCGTCACCCGATCGAGGCCTCCGACGAGGTCCGCGCGGACGTCATCGAGCAGTTCAAGACCGGTGCCGCCGAGTCCGGCTTCGGCCGCCGCAAGATGATCCGCAACACCCTGATCGGCTCCATGGCGCTGGTCCCGCTCTCCGGCGTGGTCCTGCTCCGTGACCTGGGCCCGCTTCCCGAGAAGAAGCTCAAGGAGACCGGTTGGAAGGAGGCGACCGACACCAAGCCGCTGGCGCTCATCAACATGAACACCATGCAGCCGATGAAGCCCGAGGACATCGTCGTCGGCTCGCTCACCTTCGCCATGCCCGAGGGCCTGTCCACGCACGACGAGGACTTCCAGCAGCGGATCGCCAAGGACGCCCTGATGCTGGTCCGGATCGCGCCCGAGGACATCAAGGACGAGAAGTCCAAGGACCTCGGCTTCGAGGGCATCCTGGCCTACTCCAAGATCTGCACCCACGTCGGCTGCCCGATCAGCCTGTACGAGCAGCAGACCCACCACGCGCTCTGCCCCTGCCACCAGTCGACCTTCGACCTGGCGGACGGCGCCCGCGTCATCTTCGGCCCGGCCGGCCACCCGCTGCCGCAGCTGAAGATCATCACTGACGAGAAGGGCAACCTGGTCGCCACCGGCGACTTCGATGAGCCCGTCGGCCCGAGCTACTGGGAGCGTGCTCGATGAGTAGCGCGAGCAGCACCACGACCGGTGCCGCCAAGCCCTCCAGCACGCGTGAGAAGCCCGCCAACAAGTGGGAAGCCGCGGCTGACTGGACTGACGGCCGGCTGGGGATCTACTCCCTCGCCAAGGCCAACCTGCGGAAGATCTTCCCGGACCACTGGTCCTTCATGCTGGGCGAGATCTGCCTCTACACGTTCGTCATCATCATCCTGACCGGTGTCTACCTGACGCTGTTCTTCAAGCCCTCGATGGCCGAGGTCGTCTACGACGGCTCGTACGTGCCGCTCAAGGGCATCCCGATGTCGGAGGCCTACGCCTCCACGGTGGACATCAGCTTCGAGGTCCGCGGCGGTCTGCTGATCCGTCAGATCCACCACTGGGCCGCCCTGGTCTTCGTGGCCGCGATGCTCGTCCACATGATGCGCGTGTTCTTCACCGGCGCGTTCCGCAAGCCGCGTGAGATCAACTGGGTCTTCGGCTTCCTGCTGCTGATCCTGGGCATGTTCGACGGCTTCTTCGGCTACTCCCTGCCGGACGACCTGCTGTCGGGCACCGGTATCCGCTTCATGGAAGGCGCGATCCTCGCCGTCCCGCTGATCGGCACCTACGTCCAGATGTTCCTGTTCGGGGGCGAGTTCCCCGGCCACGACATCGTGCCGCGGTTCTTCACCATCCACGTGCTGCTGATCCCGGGCATCATGCTCGGCCTGCTGGTGGCGCACCTGATCCTGGTCTTCTACCACAAGCACACCCAGTGGGCGGGCCCGGGCAAGACCGAGAAGAACGTCGTCGGCATGCCGCTGATGCCGGTCTACATGGCCAAGGCCGGTGGCTTCTTCTTCCTGGTGTTCGGCCTCATCGCCGTCATCTCGGCGATCGCCACGATCAACCCGATCTGGGCGTACGGCCCGTACCGTCCGGACCAGGTCTCCACGGACGCCCAGCCCGACTGGTACATGGGCTTCTCCGAGGGTCTGATCCGCATCATGCCGGGCTGGGAGATCAGCGTCTGGGGCGGCCACACCCTCAACCTGGGTGTCATGGTCCCGCTGGCGATCTTCCCGCTGGTCCTGGTCTCGATCGCGGCCTACCCGTTCATCGAGGGCTGGATCACCGGTGACAAGCGCGAGCACCACATCCTGGACCGCCCGCGCAACGCCCCGGTCCGCACCGCCCTGGGTGCCGCCTGGATCAGCCTCTACCTGATCCTGCTGATGGCCGGTGGCAACGACCTGTTCGCCACCCACCTGCACCTGTCGATCAACTCGGTCACCTACTTCGTCCGCGTCGGCTTCTTCGTCGTCCCGGTCGTGGTCTTCATCGTGACCAAGCGCTGGTGCCTCGGCCTCCAGCGCCGCGACAAGGAGAAGGTGCTGCACGGCCGCGAGACCGGCGTCATCAAGCGCCTGCCGCACGGCGAGTTCATCGAGGTGCACGCCCAGCTGCCGCAGCAGGACCTGTACAAGCTCACCGCGCACGACCAGAACCAGCCGGTCGAGCTGCCGGCCCAGACGGACGAGAACGGCGTGGCCCGCAAGGCCGGCGTCCTCACCCGCACCCGGGCCAAGCTCTCCCGCGGCTTCTACGGCGAGGGCAGCCAGATCCCCAAGCCGACCGCCGAGGAGCACCACGAGATCACCAGCGGCCACGGCCACCACTGATCCCGTAGGCACCACCGAGTCACCCCGAGGGCCGCTGACCAGAGTTCTTCTGGTCGGCGGCCCTCGGCCCTTTTCCGAACCAGCCGGCCCCGTACCCGCCCACGTCACCAGGAGCCCCCGTGCAGCTCTCCGTCGACCCCGCCTCGGCCACTCCCCCGTACGAGCAGATCCGCGCCCAGATCGCCGAGCGGGCCCGCTCCGGCGAGCTGCCGACCGGGCTGCGGCTGCCCACCGTCCGGGCCCTGGCCGAGGAGCTGGGGCTGGCCGCCGGAACGGTCGCCCGGGCCTACCGCGAGCTGGAGGCGGACGGCGTGGTGGAGACCCACGGCCGGCGCGGCACGCTGATCGCCGCCACCGGGGACTCCGCCCACCGGCTGGCCGCCGAGGCCGCCGCCGAGTACGCCGCCCGCGCGCACCGCCTGGGCGTCTCCCACGCGGACGCCCTGGCCGCCGTGGACACCGCGCTGCGGCTGGCCTACCCGGAGCTCTGACGGGCCCGTCAGGGCTCCGGACGGATCATCCCCACGGCGGGGGCCTGGGAGACCGGTGAGGTGGTGCTGACGGGCTGTCCGGAGGCGCTGTGCTTGACCCACTCCGTCCAGGCCACGTTCCAGTCCCCGAAACCGTTGCCGAAGGGCTCCATCGCGCCGCCGCGGCTGTTCACCACCGTCACCAGGTCCCCCACCCTGGTGTGCTGGTAGTACCACTCGGCGTTGTCGGTGCTCATGCCGGTACAGCCGTGGCTGACGTTCTCGACGCCCTGCGAGCCGACCGACCAGGGCGCGGCGTGGACGTACTCGCCGCTCCAGGTCACCCGGGTGGCCCACTTCACGTCGAGGTCGTACGACTCCGCGCTGCCCGCCGCTATGCCGATGGTCTCGCCGTTCATCCGGACCGAGCGCTCCTGGCCGAGCACCACCTTGACGCCGTTGCGGGTGTCGAAGCCGGGCTTGCCGGTGGTGACCGGGATGGTCCGCAGCGCCTCGCCGTCACGCTTCAGGGTGAGCTCGTGGGTCTCCGCGTCGATCACCGACTCCACCCGCTCGCCGATCCGCAGCTTCAGCGAGCTGCGGTCACCGCCGTAGAGGCCGTCGGCGATCCGGCTGCCGGTGCCGTCGAAGGCCAGTGAGACGGTCGTCCCGGCCGGCCAGTAGGCCTCCGGGCGGAAGTGCAGGTTCTTGTCGTCCACCCAGTACCAGGCGCCGGTGACGGCGGGCTGGGAGCCGACGGTCAGCACGTGCTCGACCTCCAGGCGGGCCTGCGGGTCCTTCACGGCCTCGGAGAGCTGCACGGTGAGCGGCTGGCCCACCCCGTAGACGCCGCTGCCGGAGGAGTCCGGGCCGAGCTTGGCGGTGAGCAGGCGCTGGCCGGGGAGGGTGCCGAAGTTCACCGTGGTGTCGCCGCGGCCGCCCTTGCCGTCGTCGGCGGAGATCCGCACGGTGTACGCGGTGGCGGCCTTCAGCCGGCCGGTGGTCTGCCAACTGCGCTGGTCCTCGGCGAGCTTCCCGGCGACCACCCGGCCGTCCGGGCCGACCACGGTGACGTCGGTGAGCCGGCTGTCCTTGACGGCGGTCACGGTGACCGGCTGGGACGGGTCGGCCTTGTCCTTTGCGGAGAGGCGGACCAGCGGGGCCGCGTCGATCCGGTGCGGTCCGACGGGCTCCTCCTCCCCGGCCGTGCAGGCGGCCAGGGGGGCCAGCACCGCGAGGGCCAGCGAGATGCCGCCGAGGGTTGCGATTCCCCGCCTGTCGGCCATGACCGCCTCCGAAGGTTCGCACGATTGATCAGATCGTAGGAACGCCACCTGGCGGAGCGACATCCGAGGGACTTCCGGTTCACCCACCGGAGTGAGTCCGTCACCCCGGAGGATGCAGCAGGGCCGGTCCTCCCATGCGGGAGGACCGGCCCTGGTGCCGGAAACGGGAACCCTACTGGTTCTGGTTCTCGCCCCGGTAGAACTCGAAGACCCATCCGAAGATGCCGATCATGATGATCGGGGCGGCCCAGAACATCAGCCACCAGCCGAAGATCACGCCCAGGAAGGCGAGCGCGCCACCGAGCGCCAGCGAGAGCGGCTGCCAGCTGTGCGGGGCGAAGAAGCCCAGCTCGCCGGAGTCGTCCGCGACCTCGGCCTCGGGGTTGTCACCCGCGCCGCTGTCCACCCGGCGGGCGGTGAAGGCGAGGTAGTACCCGATGAACGCGCAGAGGCCGAAGGCCAGGAACAGCGCGGTGGTGCCGGCGGCCTCGATGCCGAGGTCCGAGTGGTTGGTCCACAGACCGTAGGTCAGGGCCATCGCCAGCACGAAGACCGACAGGCCCAGGAAGATCTTTCCCTGTTCCTTCATCAGGCGTCGCCCTCCTTCTTACCCTTGTCCAGCTTCGGGGCGTCGTACTTCGCCGGGGTCACGCCGGCGAGGTGCTTGGCCGGCTCACCGTGGTTCTCCAGGTAGTCCAGCGCGGCGATCTCCGGGTGGTGGAGGTCGAAGGCCGGGGATTCGGAGCGGATCCGCGGGAGGGTGAGGAAGTTGTGCCGCGGCGGCGGGCAGGAGGTCGCCCACTCCAGCGAGCGGCCGAAGCCCCACGGGTCGTCCACGGCGACCTTCTCGCCGTACTTGGCGGTCTTCCAGACGTTGTAGAGGAACGGCAGGATCGACAGGCCGAGCACGAAGGAGCCGATGGTCGAGACGGTGTTCAGGGTGGTGAAGCCGTCCGCGGCCAGGTAGTCGGCGTAGCGGCGGGGCATGCCCTCCGCGCCGAGCCAGTGCTGCACCAGGAAGGTGGTGTGGAAGCCGATGAACAGCGTCCAGAAGGTGATCTTGCCGAGGCGCTCGTCCAGCATCTTGCCGGTCATCTTCGGCCACCAGAAGTGGAAGCCGGCGAACATCGCGAAGACGACGGTACCGAAGACCACGTAGTGGAAGTGGGCGACGACGAAGTACGAGTCCGAGACGTGGAAGTCGATCGGCGGGGAGGCCAGCAGAACACCGGTCAGACCACCGAAGAGGAAGGTGACCAGGAAGCCGACCGTCCAGAGCATCGGGGTCTCGAAGCTCAGCGAGCCCTTCCACATGGTGCCGACCCAGTTGAAGAACTTCACACCGGTCGGGACCGCGATCAGGAAGGTCATGAACGAGAAGAACGGCAGCAGTACCTGCCCGGTGACGTACATGTGGTGCGCCCACACCGTCACGGACAGACCGGCGATCGCGATGGTGGCCGCGATCAGGCCGGAGTAGCCGAACATCGGCTTGCGGCTGAAGACCGGGATGATCTCGGACACGATGCCGAAGAACGGCAGCGCGATGATGTACACCTCGGGGTGGCCGAAGAACCAGAACAGGTGCTGCCAGAGCATCGCCCCGCCGTTGGCCGGGTCGAAGACGTGGGCACCGAACTTGCGGTCCGCCTCCAGGGCGAACAGCGCGGCGGCCAGCACCGGGAAGGCCAGCAGGACCAGCACCGAGGTCAGCAGGACGTTCCAGACGAAGATCGACATCCGGAACATCGTCATGCCGGGAGCGCGCATGCAGATGATCGTGGTGATGAAGTTGACCGCACCGAGGATCGTGCCGAAGCCGGAGAAGGCCAGACCCATGATCCACATGTCGCCGCCGATGCCGGGCGAGTGCACGGCGTCGGAAAGCGGGGAGTAGGCGAACCAACCGAAGTCGGCGGCGCCGTTCGGGGTGACGAAGCCCGCCACCGCGATGGTCGAACCGAAGAGGTACAGCCAGTACGCGAACATGTTCAGACGCGGGAACGCCACGTCCGGGGCGCCGATCTGGAGCGGCATGATCCAGTTCGCGAAGCCGGCGAAGAGCGGCGTCGCGAACATCAGCAGCATGATCGTGCCGTGCATCGTGAACGCCTGGTTGAACTGCTCGTTCGACAGGATCTGGGTCCCGGGACGAGCCAGCTCGGCGCGCATGACCAGGGCGAGGATGCCACCGATCAGGAAGAAGGCGAACGACGTGGCCAGGTACAGCGTGCCGATCGTCTTGTGGTCAGTGGTGGTCATCCACTTGATGATGGTCGAACCCGGCTTCCGGGTCCGCTGCGCCCCGACCGTGACGGCCTCGGCGCCCCCGCCGGCCGCGGCGGGCTCGTTGAGGATTGTCACTTCTCTTCACTTCCCATGGTGATCAGGCCGGAGGGCACCGCACCGTTCTGGCCCTTGGCGCGAAGCTCGGCCAGGTGCTTGTCGTAGTCGGCACGGTCGACGACCTTGACGTTGAACAGCATGCGCGAGTGGTCGACGCCGCAGAGCTCGGCACACTTGCCCATGTACTCGCCCTTGACGGTCGGCGTGACCTCGAACTTGTTCACCACGCCCGGCACGACGTCCATCTTCATCATGAAGTTGACGGGCCAGAAGTCATGGATGACATCACGCGAGGTGAGGCGGAACTGCACCTTCTCGTTGACCGGCAGCCAGAGCGTCGGAGCGTCCTTGGGCGTACCGACCTCGTACGCGGCGTCCTTGTTGGCCGGGTCGGGGGTCTCGGTGTTCTCGTAGTTGAACGCCCAGCTCCACTGGAAGCCGACCACGTTGACGTAGTGCTGCGGCTTCTCGGAGACCTGCGTCAGCTTCGACTCGTCGCGGGCGACGAAGTAGAAGAGGACCGAGACGATGATGATGGGGACCGCGGTGTAGAGCGCCTCGATGGGCACGTTGTACCGGGTCTGCGGGGGGATCTCCACACCGGTGCGCTTGCGCCGGTGGAAGATCACGCTCCAGATGATCAGACCCCACATCAGTACGCCGACCACCAGCGCCGCGATCCAGGAGCCCTGCCACATCCGGAGGACCATGGGCCCTTCCTCGGTGACGGGGCTCGGGAGGCCAAGCCTGGGGAGGTCGTTGGCCGAGCAGCCGGTGGCGGTCGCGATGACGAGGCCCAGTGCCAGCGCCTGAGGCAGCTTCCGCCGCATCGTGCGCCGCGGCGAGCGGTCGGAGCCGTTGGGACTCACGTAGCGCCTTCCCGAAGTCTCGCCCGCCTTCGCGTCGCCCCGGGGAGGAGTGTGAGCCTCCCCGGCGACCCGTCCACGGGCACGGTTTGAATGCTTATGCGGGCCAAACCCTACTCCAGCCTTATGCGCTCCTGACGGGCAGCCCCCGGTAACGCGCCGCCTGCTAGCCCGATCAGGCCCGACAGGGGCTGCGTCGCAGGTCATCGCAGGCATTCGAGGTCCGTACGCCCGATCGGGGGATGACCTCGGACGACACCCGTGACGGCCCGTCGGACGCGGACGAAGCGGACATTCGGGATGATCGACTGACGGCGGGTGAGTCGCGCGATCGGACCGGGTCGCGGACCGGGTGTGTCGTTAAATGTGACCGTGTACTTCGACGCGGCCTCGACGGCCCCCCTGCACCCCGTCGCGCGGCAGGCCCTGACCGCCGCCCTGGACGAGGGCTGGGCCGATCCGGCCCGGCTGTACCGCTCCGGCCGACAGGCCCGGATGCTGCTGGACGCCGCCCGCGAGACGGTCGCCGCGGTGCTGGGCGCGCGGGCCGACGAGATCGCCTTCACCGCGAGCGGCACCCAGGCCGTCCAACTGGGCCTGCTGGGCGCCCTGGCCGGGAACCGGCGGCGCGGCGGCCACTTCGTGCACTCCGCGGTGGAGCACTCCAGCGTGCTGCACGTCGCCGAGCGCCAGCTGGCGGGCGGGGGCGAGGTCTCGGTGGCGCCGGTGGACCGGGGCGGCCGGGTCGACCCGGCGGCGCTCGGCGCGCTGCTGCGCCCGGACACCGCGCTGGCCGCGGTGCAGAGCGCCAACCACGAGGTCGGGACGGTGCAGCCGGTCGGCGAGGTCGCCGCGCTGTGCGCCGAGGCCGGCGTCCCACTGCTGGTGGACGCGGCGCAGAGCGCCGGACGGCTGGACGTCCCGGCGGGCTGGTCGCTGCTGACGGCGAGCGCCCACAAGTGGGGCGGCCCGCCCGGGGTCGGGGTGCTGGCGGTGCGCAAGGGCGTCCGGTACGCCTCGCCGCTGCCGGCCGACGAGCGCGAGGGCGGCCGGGTGCCCGGCTACGTCAACGTCCCGGCGATCGTGGCCGCGGCCGCCTCGCTGCGCGCCGTACGGGCCGAGGCCGAACGGGAGAACGCCCGGCTGCACGCGCTGGTCGAACGGATCCGCACCCGGGTGCCGCGGCTGGTGCCCGAGGTCGAGGTGGTCGGCGACCCGGTGCGGCGGCTGCCGCACATCGTCACCTTCTCCTGCATGTACGTGGACGGGGAGGTGCTGCTGACCGAGCTGGACCGGGCGGGCTTCGCGGTCTCCTCCGGCTCCTCCTGCACCTCGTCCACGTTGACGCCCAGCCACGTGCTGGCGGCGATGGGGGTGCTCACCGAGGGGAACGTGCGGGTCTCGCTGCCGTACGGGACGGCCGAGGCCGACGTGGAGCGCTTCCTCGCGGTGCTGCCGGACCTGGTGGCCGGCGTCCGGGCGCCGCTCGGGCTGGACCTGCCGGCGCCGGTGGCGCCCGTGGAGGTCACCGGGTCCGAGCGCCCGGAGGCGGGCGGGCCCGTCATCATCATCGACGCCTTGGGCAAGCGCTGCCCGCTGCCGGTGATCGAGCTGGCGAAGCGGATCGGCGAGGTGCCGCCGGGCGGCACGGTCGTCGTGCTGGCGGACGATGACGCGGCCCGGCTGGACATCCCGGCCTGGTGCGGGATGCGCGGGCAGGAGTACGCGGGCGAGGCCCCGGCCGCCGAGTACGGCGGCGACCGGGGCTCGGCCTACCTCGTGGTGCGCCGCTCCTGAGCGGGGCGGACTACTTGACCAGGTGCGCGGCGATCTCGCCGGCCGCCTCGGCGCCGTAGGCCTCCTCGAAGCGCTTCAGGAAGGTGGCCGGGCGCAGCTCGTACTCCTGGGTGCCGACGGTCTCGATCACCAGGGTGGCGAGCATGCAGCCGAGCTGGGCGGAACGCTCCAGGTCGAGGTCCCAGGACAGGCCCGCCAGGAAGCCGGCGCGGAAGGCGTCGCCGACGCCGGTCGGGTCGACCTTGGCCTCCTCCTTGGCGCAGCCGACCAGGATCGGCGCCTCGCCCTTGCGCTCGATCCGCACGCCCTTGCTGCCCAGGGTGGTGACCCGGGTGCCGACGCGGGTGAGCAGCTCCTCCGCGCCCCAGCCGGTCTTGCTCTCGATCAGCGCGGCCTCGTACTCGTTGGTGAAGAGGTACGCGGCGCCGTCCACGATCTCGCGGATGTCGTCGCCCTCCAGGCGGGCCAGCTGCTGGGACGGGTCGGCGGCGAAGGCGTAGCCGCGGGTGCGGCACTCCTGGGTGTGGCGGACCATGCCCTGCGGGTCGTCGGCGCCGATCAGGACGAGGTCCAGGCCGCCGACGCGGTCGGCGATCGGCTTCAGCTCGATGTTGCGGGCCTCGGCCATGGCGCCGGTGTAGAACGAGGCGATCTGGTTGTGGTCCTCGTCCGTGGTGCACATGAAGCGCGCGGTGTGGCGGGTCTCGGAGATGTGGACGGAGTCGCAGTCCACACCGTTGCGCTCGAGCCAGCTGCGGTACTCGGCGAAGTCCGCGCCGGCGGCGCCGACCAGGACGGGGCGCAGGCCGAGGACCCCCATGCCGAAGGCGATGTTCGGCGCGACGCCGCCGCGGCGGATGTCCAGGGCGTCGACCAGGAAGGACAGCGACACGGTGTGCAGCTGCTCGGCGACGAGCTGGTCGGCGAACCGACCCGGGAACGTCATCAGGTGGTCGGTGGCGATCGAGCCGGCGACGGCGATACGCACGGAAGGTCTCCTCAGGGTGGCTGCTGGGCCAGCGGGCAGGCGGGGATGAACCCACCCACGGTACCCGGCCCCGGGGAGCGCCCAGGCAGGAGTGCCGCAAGTTGCCGCCCGTACGGCCATGGTGGCACCCGTTGCCCCCCAACGTGTACTACCTCCCGGTAGCACTGGTGGGCGGCCGGGCCGCTGCCTAGGGTCGGCCGTGGAGGGCCCGTCGTGCGGGCCCCGTCGAAGACCGTGGCAGCGTGGCCACGGCCCTGGATCGGAGCGATACCGATGACGACCGACCCCTGCGCCCTGCCCGTCCTGCGGACCGAGGACGGCGAGACGCTCGACGCCCTGGTGGACTCCTCCCGGCGGCTGCGCCGGTTCTGGCCGGAGGTCGCGGCCGGCCCGGAGCCCGCCGTCCCCGCGCCGACCGGCTTCCGGGTGCCCTCCGGCGCGCGGCGGGTGGTCGCCGGGATGGCCGAGTACGGGCTCTGAGCCCGCCGGGCCGGGTTGATCGGAACGGGTCGTAACCGGGGCGGAACCGGATCCGACCGGAGCACGTCACATCCGCGCGGAGCGGCGAGGAGGCGGCACCGCTGAGCCCTCGGGAGGATGTGCAGATGGATCTGGAGACGATGCCCCGGCGCGGTCGGCGGGCGGTGGCCCTGGCCGCTCTGGCACTGGCGGCGGTGATGACGGTGGCCGGCTGTGACGGGGGCGGCAAGTCCGCCTCGGACTCGGCGGCGAGCGGCGCGGGCGCCGCCTCCGCCTCGGCGAGTGCCTCCGCGCAGGCCCCGGCGGACTCCGCGAGCCCGTCCTCGGCGGCCGCGAGCGGGACCGCTTCCGGTGCGGCCCAGCCGCCGGCCGGCCAGACGGCCACGGCGGCCTCGCCGGCGCCCGGGCAGCCGGCCCCGGCCACTCCCCCGGGCAACGGGATCGCGGTGGGCGAGCCGAACCCGAACGGGTCAGGCTCGCCGGTGCGCCCACCGGTCGGCTACCGGGTGGACGGCACCACCAAGCTGACCGTCTACTTCTTCGGCGGGGTCTGCACCACGTACGCGCTGAAGGCGGACGAGTCGCAGCCGGGCCGGGTGGACGTGCTGGTCGTGCCGGGACCGCCCACCGTCCAGCCGGGTCAGGTGTGCAACGCCCTGGCCAAGCGGCAGTCGGTGTCGGCCGACCTGCGCTCGCCGCTGGCGGGGCGGACCGTGGTGGACCGGACCAGCGGCCAGGAGGTGCCGCTGGAGGGCGACCCGCACATCGGGCCGGACCCGGTGAGCCCGGACGTCGCCGGGCGGTAGCCGCGCCGCGGCCGGAGGAACGAGAAGGGGGGCCCCGGGGGGCCCCCCGGGCCCCCCCCCCCCGCCGCGGGGGGGGGGGCGGGGCCGCCCGCCCCCCCCCCCGGGGGGGGGGGGGGGGGGGGTGGGTGCGGGCGGGGGGCGATAGTTGTGTGCC